>NZ_LT960614.1:3587500-3887500 GCF_900231165.1 Hartmannibacter diazotrophicus | reverse complement strand
AAGATCTGCAGGAGATCGTGGAATTCCTGCGCGATCCGCAGAAGTTCCAGCGCCTCGGCGGCCGCATTCCGCGCGGCGTCCTGCTCGTCGGCCCGCCCGGCACCGGCAAGACGCTGACGGCGCGCGCCGTTGCCGGCGAAGCCAACGTGCCCTTCTTCACCATCTCCGGTTCGGACTTCGTTGAAATGTTCGTCGGTGTCGGCGCCTCCCGTGTGCGCGACATGTTCGAGCAGGCCAAGAAGAACGCCCCCTGCATCATCTTCATCGACGAGATCGACGCGGTCGGCCGCCATCGCGGCGCCGGCCTTGGCGGCGGCAACGACGAGCGCGAGCAGACCCTCAACCAGCTGCTCGTGGAGATGGACGGCTTCGAGGCCAACGAAGGCATCATCATCATCGCGGCGACCAACCGTCCCGACGTCCTCGATCCGGCCCTTCTGCGTCCGGGCCGTTTCGACCGCCAGATCGTCGTGCCGAACCCGGATGTCGCGGGCCGCGAGAAGATCCTGCGCGTTCACGTGCGCAAGGTGCCGCTGGCGCCCGATGTCGACCTCAAGATCATCGCGCGCGGCACGCCGGGCTTCTCGGGTGCCGACCTCATGAACCTCGTCAACGAGGCGGCTCTTCTGGCCGCCCGCCGCGGACGCCGTCTCGTCACGCACCTTGAGTTCGAGGATGCCAAGGACAAGGTGATGATGGGCGCCGAGCGCAAGTCGATGGCGATGAGCGACGAAGAAAAGAAGCTCACCGCCTATCACGAGGCAGGGCACGCGATCGTCGGCCTGACGGTGCCGGCCGGCATGCCGGTCCACAAGGCGACGATCATTCCGCGCGGCCGTGCGCTCGGCATGGTGAAGTTCCTGCCCGAGGGCGACCGCTATTCGATGCGCTACATCGAATACACCTCGCATCTCGCTGTCGCGATGGGCGGGCGTATCGCCGAGGAACTCGTCTTCGGCAAGGAGAACATCACCTCGGGTGCCGCCGGCGATATCCAGCAGGCGACCAAGATGGCCCGGGCGATGGTCACCCGCTTCGGCTATTCCGACGAACTCGGCACGGTGCTCTATGCCGACGACAATGAAGAGGTCTTCCTCGGCATGTCGATGGGCAAGCATCAGCAGATGTCGGAAGAGACCGCGCAGAAGATCGACAGCGAAGTGCGCCGTCTGGTGGACGAGGCCTATTCGCAGGCCCGCCGCATCCTGACCGAACGGCGCGATGCGCTGGAGGCTCTTGCGAAGGCGCTGCTCGAATACGAGACGCTGACCGGCAAGGAGATCAAGGATCTCATCGACAAGGGCACGCCTCCGACGCGCGATTCCTCCGAGGAAGCGCCAGTCGCGCGCGGCTCGGCCGTGCCGACCACCGGCACATCGCGTCCCCGGGACGAACCGGGCGCGGGCGGACTGGAGCCGCAGCCGCAGGGCTGATCCCCGATCCGATACAGTAATTGCGAACAGGCCCGGCAACCGGCAAGGTTGCCGGGCTTTCGTTACGCGGGGCGGCGGACGTATTTCAGAAACAGCCGTGTTACGGACGAAAATAATTTTTGAACCCGTTGCCGGTAGAATGCGCGGTAATTGTCTGTCGGTTCACGGGGGCTGGAGCGGCGTGCGCTCATGCGGGTTCGCATGAGCACCTTCATGTCGCACTGTGCTCTTGAACAAGAAGCATCGGTCTCGTTCAGCGCATTCGCTTGGACGCGTCGTGCTCCGGAACGGGACGGAAACAAGCCGAAGGCGGGATTGAACAGATGACGCGCAGCTATTTCGGAACCGACGGCATTCGCGGCACGGCCAACACATGGCCGATCACGCCCGATGTCGCCATGCGGGTGGGCATGGCCGCCGGGCTTGCCTTCCGGCGCGGCGATCATCGCCACAGGGTCGTCATCGGCAAGGACACCCGCCTTTCCGGTTACATGATCGAGCCGGCGCTGACCGCGGGCTTCACGGCCGTCGGCGTCGATGTCTTCCTCACCGGCCCGGTGCCGACGCCTGCCGTCTCCATGCTGACGCGCTCGATGCGCGCCGACCTCGGCGTCATGATCTCCGCTTCGCACAACCCCTACGCCGACAACGGCATCAAGCTCTTCGGCCCCGACGGCTACAAGCTCTCCGACGAGATCGAGGGCGAGATCGAGAGCCTCATCGAATCGGACATGTCGCGGCGGCTCGCCGCCCCGGCGGACCTCGGGCGGGCCAAGCGCGTCGACGGCGAACGGGCGCGCTATGTGGAGTTTGCCAAGCGCACGCTTCCGCGCAACCTCAGCCTCGAAGGGCTGCGGGTGGTGATCGACTGCGCCAACGGTGCCGCCTACAAGGTGGCGCCGGAAGTGCTTTGGGAACTTGGCGCCGACGTCGTCTCCCTCGGCGTCGAACCCAACGGCCTCAACATCAACCGCGAATGCGGGTCCACCAGCCTCCAGGCTGTCTGCGCCAAGGTGCACGAGGTGCGGGCGGACATCGGCATCGCGCTCGACGGCGACGCGGACCGGGTGATCATCATCGACGAGAAGGGGCAGATCGTCGACGGCGACCAGCTCATGGCGGTCATCGCCGAATCCTTTGCCGAGGACGGACGCCTGACGAAGCCCGGCATCGTGGCGACGGTGATGTCGAACCTCGGACTGGAGAAATATCTCGGCAGCAAGAAGCTCACGCTTCATCGCACCAAGGTCGGCGACCGCTATGTCGTCGAGGCGATGCGCGCGGAGGGCTACAATGTCGGCGGCGAGCAGTCCGGCCACATGGTGCTCACGGACTATTCGACCACCGGCGACGGCCTCGTCGCCGCACTTCAGGTGCTCGCCTGCGTCCAGAAGCTCGGACGTCCCGTCAGCGAGGTCTGCCACAAGTTCGAGCCGCTGCCGCAGATCCTGCGCAATGTCCGTATCCGGGGCGACGGCAAGCCGCTGGAGACCGAGATCGTCGTCCAGGCGATTGCCGCAGCGACGGCACGGCTCGGCTCCACGGGGCGTATCCTCGTGCGCCCGTCCGGCACCGAGCCTTTGATCCGCGTGATGGGCGAGGGCGAGAACGAGAATATGGTCCTCGAAGCGGTGGACGACATCGTCAGCGCCATCAACCGGACGGCAGCCTGACCTGCCTGCTCCGTTCCCGGCCTCAAGGGCCTGGAACGGGGACCCTCCGGGGATAGCCGGTTCGCCTTCGGCATACGCCACGGCGGTTCCATTGGGGCACCTCGCCGACGGTGCAACGGGTGAATTCCTTTCGGCCCGTTTACCTTCCTCACCAAAGCATGAAGATCCGGATCGAATTCTTTGATTTGTTCGTACTTTCTTAACTTAAAATCTTAAGGTTACTTTTCTTGGTTAAGTTGCGCTTAACTCTTTGACTTTACGTTCTAAGCAGCAAGAACGCAGAGCGGGCCAGAACGAGGCCCGATCGGTCAGAGAAGGATTCTCGTTATGCGCACGCTCGCAAAAGCTGCTGTTGTTTTCGTGGCCGCGTTCGCCGGTGGCGCCGCGGTCTCCCATGCTGCCGACATTCCCTACGAGCCCATCATCGAGGCGCCGGAGGTCATTCCGCTGCCGGCCGTGGGTGGCTGGTATCTGCGCGGTGACATCGGCTACAAGGTCTATCAGGATCCGAGGATTACCCTTGCCGATCCTGCGGCCGGTACGGCCAGCGGCGAAAGCATCAACAACACCGGCATGGTCGGTGTCGGTGTCGGCTACAAGTTCAACGACTATTTCCGTGCCGACCTCACAGGCGACTATGAATTCCGCTCGACGATGAAGGTCACCAACACCTGCGCGGCCTGCGGCACGCCGGTGATCACGGCCAACACGAAGTTCTCGGCCTTCACGACCCTCGTCAACGCCTATGCCGATCTCGGCACCTATTCCGGCATCACGCCCTATCTCGGCGCCGGTATCGGTGCGTCCTACCTGAAGACCAGCAACGTCAACACGAGCATCGGTCCGGCCGGCAGCGGCGACGGCAAGTGGAACTTCGCCTGGGCGCTGATGGCGGGTGCATCCTACGACATCACCGACCGTCTCGCGCTCGACGTGAACTACCGCTACCTCAACCTCGGCGAGGCCAGCCTCGGCACCGTCACCACGCAGTGCGGTTGTACGACGACGGCCAAGACCGACAAGATCGACGCCCACGAAATCCGCGTCGGCCTGCGCTACTCGATGTATTGATCGCGCCGTCATCCGGACAAGACCTGATCGCCAGACGGCGGATCCGCAAGGATCCGCCGTTTTTCGTTGTCCCGAGGATGGGGCGGGGCGTGGTTTATATAATACCAGGACGTTTGATCTTGACGGACCACCGGCCGCGCGAGTATTTCCGGCGGCGGGACACGCCTCCCCAACGAGGCGCGCCCATCTGAAAGGATGGACTGATATGATGATGACCGCCAAGCCGGCTGCGAAGCCGGCCAATCCCCGTTTCTCGTCCGGACCCTGCTCCAAGCGCCCTGGCTGGAGTCTCGAAGCGCTGACTGATGCCGCGCTCGGACGGTCCCACCGCGCCAAGATCGGCAAGACCAAGCTTCAGGAAGCGATCGACCTGACACGCGACGTTCTGCGCGTGCCGGACGACTATCGCATCGGCATCGTTCCGGCCTCGGACACCGGCGCCGTCGAGATGGCCATGTGGTCGATGCTCGGCCCGCGCCCCGTCGACGTCGCCGCCTGGGAAGCCTTCGGCAGCGTCTGGGTCTCGGATGCGGTCAAGCAGCTCAAGGTTCCGAACACCCGCACCTTCACGGCGCCCTATGGCGTGCTGCCGGCCTTCGACGAGATCGACTTCGACCACGACGTCGTCTTCACCTGGAACGGCACGGCTGCCGGCGTTCGCGTGCCGCGCACCGACTTCATCCCCGCCGACCGCAAGGGCCTGACCATCTGCGACGCCACCTCGGCCGCCTTCGCGATGGAGCTTCCCTTCGACAAGCTCGACGTCGTCACCTTCTCCTGGCAGAAGGTCATGGGCGGCGAGGCCGCGCACGGCATGCTGATCCTCAGCCCCCGCGCCGTCGAACGTCTGGAGACCTATGTCCCGGACCGTCCGCTGCCGAAGATCTTCCAGCTCACCAAGGGCGGCAAGCTCAACGAGGGCATCTTCAAGGGCGACACGATCAACACGCCGTCGATGCTCTGCGTCGAGGACTATCTCGATGCCATGAACTGGGCGAAGTCCATCGGCGGCCTCGATACGCTGATCGCGCGCTCGGAAGCGAGCGCCAAGGCGCTGTTCGACTGGGTCGAGCGCACGCCCTTCATCGACTTCCTGTGCGCCGTGCCCGAGCATCGCTCGACGACGGGCGTCTGCCTGAAGTTCGTCGATCCGCGCGTTGCGAATCTCGACGAAGCCGGCCAGCAGGCCTTCGTGAAGACCTTCACCGGGCTCCTGGAAAAGGACGGCGTCGCCTTCGACATCGCCTCCTACCGCGATGCGCCTCCCGGCCTCCGCATCTGGTGCGGCTCGACCGTCGAGACCGCCGACATCGAGGCGCTGCTGCCCTGGCTCGACTGGGCCTTCGAGGCATCGGTCGCCGACATCGCCAAGGCGGCGTGAGCGGTTAGGTATTTCGGCATTTTACCCTTCTCCCCGCCGGGGAGGAGGGGACCGCGTAGCAGCCGGATGAGGGGTTTTTCTTGCCCCTCACCCGTCACTTCGTGACACCCTCTCCCCGATGGGGCGAGGGGTTTGCGCCGCGCCCATGTCGACGCACACGCCCAACATGCAGCGCGCCGACATCGGCAGCGCTCTTTCCCATTCCAGCAGGAGGCTTCGATGCCCCGCGTTCTCATTTCCGACAAGCTTTCCCCCACTGCCGTGCAGATCTTCAAGGATCGCGGCCTGGAGGTCGACTACCTGCCCGATCTCGGCAAGGACAAGGACAAGCTCTTCGAGATCATTGGCCAGTATGACGGCCTTGCCATCCGCTCGGCCACCAAGGTCACGGAGAAGATTCTCTCCGCCGCGACGAACCTCAAGGTCATCGGCCGGGCCGGCATCGGCGTCGACAATGTCGACGTTCCGGCCGCGACCGCCAAGGGCGTCATCGTGATGAACACGCCCTTCGGCAACTCGATCACGACGGCCGAGCATGCCATCGCGATGATGTTCGCGCTCGCCCGCCAGATCCCGGAGGCTAACGCGTCCACCCACGAGGGCAAGTGGGAGAAGAACCGCTTCATGGGCGTGGAGCTGACCTCCAAGACCCTCGGCATCATCGGCTGCGGCAACATCGGCGCGATCGTCGCCGAGCGGGCCATCGGCCTCAAGATGCACGTCATCGCCTTCGATCCCTTCCTGTCGCCGGAGCGGGCGATCGACCTCGGCGTCGAGAAGGTCGAACTCGACGAACTCTTCCGCCGGTCCGACTTCATCACCCTGCACACGCCGCTCACCGACAAAACGCGCAACATCATCGACATCTCGGCCATCCTGAAGATGAAGAAGGGCGTGCGGATCATCAACTGCGCCCGTGGCGGCCTGATCGTCGAGGCCGACCTCAAGGCCGCGCTCGACAGCGGCCACGTGGCGGGTGCGGCGCTCGACGTCTTCGAGATCGAGCCGGCAACGTCCAATCCGCTCTTCGGCATGGCGAATGTCGTCTGCACGCCGCATCTCGGTGCCTCCACGTCGGAAGCGCAGGAGAATGTCGCGCTGCAGGTCGCCGAGCAGATGTCGGACTACCTGATGAAGGGGGCCGTGACCAACGCGCTCAACATGCCGTCGATCTCGGCGGAGGAAGCGCCGCGCCTGACGCCCTTCGTCAAGCTCGCCGAACTGCTCGGTTCCTTCGCCGGCCAGTTGACCGAGACCTCGCTCAAGGGTATCCGCATCGAATACGAGGGCGATTGCGCGGACATGAACACCCGCGCGCTCACCTCGGCGGCGCTCACCGGCCTGCTGCGCCCGCTGCTCCAGACCGTCAACATGGTCTCTGCGCCGACAATGGCCAGGGAGCGCGGCATTGCGGTGGAGGAAGTGCGCCGCGAGGAGGCGGAGAACCACGACGCGCTCATTCGCCTGACGGTCATTACCGAGCGGCAGGAGCGGAGTGTCGCCGGCACGGTGTTCGCCGATGGCAAGCCGCGGATCGTCGAGATCAAGGGCATCGGCCTTGAGGCCGAGTTCGGCAAGTCGATGATCTATGTCACCAACGACGACAAGCCGGGCTTCATCGGCAAGTTCGCCTCGATCATCGGCGATGCCGGCATCAACATCGCCACCTTCAACCTCGGCCGGATCCAGCAGGGCGGCGACGCCATCTGCCTCGTCGAGGTCGATGGTCCGGTGGCCGACGAGACACTGGAAGCCGTCTGCGCGCTGCCGATGGTGCGGCAGGCGAAGGCTCTGGCGTTCTGAGCCGGGACGCTTCAATTGGGCTGGGAAACGGGGCGTCCTTCGGGGCGCCCCAATTTTTTTAACTTTTTTGCCTCCCGCACCAAAGGATCGCCGATGTCACATCGTCCAAGTCGGCGGACGAGGCAGGAAGACGGGCGGCCATGAGCGGTGAGGAGACGGACGAGAGGCTGATTGCGCGCGCCCGCGATGGCGAGAGCGCGGCCTTTGCCGCGCTCGTGCGGCGGCACTATCCACTCATTCACCGGGTCGCCTGGCGCTGTCTCGGCGAGGCCTCGGAGGCCGAGGACGTGGCGCAGGAAGTCTGCATCCGCTTGGCAAAGCGGCTTGCCGACTTCGAGGGCCGGTCGGCCTTCACCACCTGGCTCTGCGGGATCACGCTCAATGCCGCACGCGATGCCTTGCGCGTCCGCCAGCGCCGGGCGGAGGGCCAGCGCCAGCTTGCCGCCATGGCGCTTGTCGACGGGCAGGGGCCGCCGGAGGCCGAAGACAATCCGGAGGATGCGCTCTGGGATGCCGTGCGCAGCCTGCCGGACCGCCAGCGTGACGCGGTGCTGCTGGTCCACGCGGAGGGCATGAGCCATGGCGAGGCGGCCCGTGCGCTCGGCTGCGCGGAAGCGACCGTCTCCTGGCATCTCTTTGCCGCGCGCCGCACCTTGAAATCGACCTTGCAAAGGAGGGCGCCATGAGCGGCCCCGACCTTGAACGCCCTGATCTCGATCGTCTGGCAAAGACGCCCGTGCCCGCTCCGCGCGAGGAAGCGAAGGAGCGTGCCGTGGCGGCGGCGCTTGCCGCCTTCGAGGCCGAGCAGAATAAGACGTCGGAAAAAAATACGACCGCTCCCCAAGGATCGGACGCGCCGTCTCGTCAAAGGCCCGTAACCCAAACGGGGAGATGGACCATGACGACCCAGACGAAACTGATGCTCGGCGGCGCCGCCGCCAGCGTGATGCTCCTGCCGCTTATTCTGTTGCCGCTGGTGAAGACCGACATCCTGTCGATGCCGGGCGCGCCGTCGCCGATGCTTGCCGACGAGCAGGAACTTCCTTCCGCCCGCAAGGACGCGGCGAAGGTGGCTGAGGGCCAGTTGGCCCCGCCGCCACCGGTGGAGAATGACATGGCGGTCGTGCAGTCGGCCGAACCGCTCATCGAGGCGCCGATTCCGGCCGATCCGCAACAGGCGGCGGGGGCCGCGGCCAGGCTGCGCCGCGAGGCGGCGCCGATCATGTCGGAGCTGATGGCACAAAAGCCACTCGCCATGCCCGCGCCTTCGACCATGCCGACCGTCGGCGATGCAATGATGCCGCCGGAGGCTTCGCGCGACCGCTTCGAGGCGGCCGACACCAACCCCGTCAATGTGACGGCGGAGGATCCGGTCTCGACCTTCTCGATCGACACCGACACCGCGTCCTATGCCTTCGTGCGCCGCATGATCGAGGCCGGGCGGATGCCGCCGCCGGATGCCGTGCGCGTGGAGGAGATGATCAACTATTTCCCCTACGACTACGCCTTGCCCGAAAGCCGGGAGACGCCCTTCCAGCCGACGGTCGCGGTCTATCCGACGCCCTGGAACGCGGCGACCAAGATCGTCCACATCGGTATCAAGGGCTATGACGTTCAGCCGGCGGTGCGGCCGAAGGCCAATCTCGTCTTTCTCATCGATGTCTCCGGCTCCATGAACGCGCCGGACAAGCTGCCGCTCGTGAAAGCCAGCCTCAAGCTGCTCCTCGGCAAACTCTCGCCCGACGACCACGTCTCGCTCGTCACCTATGCGGGAGCGGCGGGTGTCGCTCTGGAGCCGACGGCGGCCAGCGACAAGCCCGCGATCCTGAAAGCCATCGACGGTCTCGGCGCGGGCGGGTCCACGGCGGGGGCTGCCGGTCTCGACGAGGCCTATGCGCTGGCGCAGAAATCCTTTGATGCGAAGGGCGTCAACCGGGTGATCCTGGCCACCGACGGCGACTTCAACGTCGGTGCCTCCGACGACGACAGCCTCACCCGCCTCATCGAGCAGAAGCGCGAGAGCGGTATCTTCCTGTCCGTCCTCGGCTTCGGCGAGGGCAATTACAACGACGCGCTGATGCAGCGGCTTGCCCAGAACGGCAACGGCGCGGCGGCCTATATCGACAAGCTGGCCGAGGCGCAGAAGGTGCTGGTGGACGAGGCGACGTCGACGCTCTTCCCGGTCGCCAAGGACGTCAAGATCCAGGTCGAGTTCAATCCGCAGGCCATCGCGGAATACCGCCTGATCGGCTACGAGACGCGCACCTTGTCGCGCACCGATTTCAACAACGACAAGGTGGATGCGGGCGAGGTCGGTGCGGGAACGGCGGTGACCGCGCTTTACGAGATCACGCCGGCCGGCAGCCCGGCGCGGCTTGCCGACGATCTGCGCTACCAGTCCTCGGGGCAGGGGGCGTCCGCCACGGCGGACGGCACGCTGCATGCCAACGAATACGGCTTCCTCAAGATCCGCTACAAGCTGCCGGACGAGGACAAGAGCCGCCTGATCGAGACGCCGATCACGACCGCCAATGAGGCCGCCGACATCGATGGCGTTTCCGACGACATGCGCTTTGCCGCGGCGGTTGCCGCCTTCGGCCAGAAGCTGAAGGCCAATCCGGCGGTCGCAGACATGGGCTATGACCGGATCGCCGACCTTGCGGTCGATGCCCGCGGCGCGGATGCCTATGGCTACCGCAGCGGCTTCGTCAGCCTGGTCCGACTTGCCGGAGCGCTGGCCGGCAAGTAACACTTGTCTGCCTGCTCGGTCACTCGCGCTGCGGGAGAGGCATCGCCCTCGGCGTTCGTGTGTTGTCGAAGGCGGTTATCATGCCGGCCCAGCGTTGGGCGCCGGCTTTCGGAAGGCTGGATGCCGGTGCAAGAGCCCGAAACAAGGGTTCCGGTTCGTGCATCGTGTCGGCAGATTGAGGTTCCGATCCCATGAGTTTCGATCTGAAGACGGAGGAGGCGAAGTCATTCGCATTCGGCTTCTACCGCCCGGCGCAAATCCGTGGCCCGATTTCCCTGGCCCGCTTTTCGTGCAGCAGCAGGGGCGACGCCGGGCGATACGGCCGGTTCTGGCTTTACGGCAGCATGCTTGAGGAACTGGCCGAAAATGCCTCGACCCTGCGCTCCCTGATCAAGGACATCAGCCAGTCCTGGGCGGTCTGCGACGACTGGGGCGACAAGAAGCTGCTGTCGATCATGGAGGTTCCGCCCGGGGCGGCGGTGCCGGCGATGATCGGGCAGGCGAAGTTCCAGCCGAAGGTCAGTTCGGCGCGGCCGACGCACCACAGCTACGAGGGAGGGGCCACGCAACTCGTGATCCCCGTCGTCGACGAATACGGTCAGCGGGTCGATCCCATGCTCGCGGGCTATATCACGAGGAAGCTTGCCACCGAGGAGATGCTGACCTCGCCGCGCAAGTATCTCGAAAACCCCTGGGCCGTGGCGCGCCGGGGCAAGGTCTGATCGCACGCCGCCCCAGTCAGGCGCGGCGTTGCAGGGCGTTCCCATTCGGCGACACCCCAATCCCAATTCGGCATCTCCCGGCGGCATTCCTGTGGCCGCGCGCTTTGCCTATAGTGTCGCCCTTCCGCGTTATTTCCTCAATAGAAACAGGACAATGCCGTTGAGCGACGTGCCCCTCCACTACCGGTCCGCGACCGAGCTTGCCCGCCTCATCGCCTCCAAGGAAATCTCCGCCGTCGAGGTCATGAAGGCGTTTCTGGCGCGGATTGAAGAGGTCAATCCCAAGCTCAATTCCATCATTGCGCTGATGCCGGCCAGCGAGGCCCTGCGCCTTGCCGAGGCCGCCGACAAGGCGGCGCTGGCCGGCGAGGCGACCGGCGTCCTGCATGGCCTGCCGACGGCGGTCAAGGATCTCAACGCGGTGAAGGGGTTTCCGACCCGCTTCGGATCGCGCGCCCACATGAGCGATCCGGTGTCCGACAAGGATGCGATCTTCGTCGGCCGGCTGCGCGAGGCCGGGGCGCTCATCATCGGCAAGACCAACACGCCCGAATACGGTGTCGGAACGCTCGCCTTCAACGAGGTGTTCGGAACCACCCGCAACCCGTGGGACCTCGGCCGTCACGGCGGCGGGTCGAGCGGGGCCGGGGCGGCGATCGCGGCGGGCCTGCTGCCGTTCGCCGACGGGTCCGACAGCGGCGGCTCGATCCGCTATCCGTCCTCCTTCTGCAACACGGTCGGGCTTCGAACGTCGCCCGGTCTCGTGCCCTTCGAGGCGCTCGGCGACGGATGGACGCCGCATGCGGTGCTCGGGCCGATGGCGCGCTCCTCGCAGGATGCCGGCTTGCTGCTCGCCGCCATGGCCGGCGCCTCGCATGCGGTGCCCAATGCCATCGACCTCGACCCGGCGGCGTTCCTCAATCTCGCCGAGGTGGATCTTTCCAGGGTGCGTATCGCCTGGAGCAAGGATGCGGACGGGTTGCCGGTCTCGCCGGAGGTGCGCGAGGCCTATGCCGGGGCGCGGACCGCGCTGGAGGCGCTCGGCTGCACAATCGACGATGTGGAACTCGATCTTTCAACCGCCGACCGGGCCTGGGAAGTGATCGAGATGTTCGGCTTCTTCACCGACTCGCCGGCCCTCGTCCACACGAAGCCGGAACTCTTCCGCCCCGATTATGCGCGCAACATCCGCCAGGGGGCGGCGACGGTGCCGGCCGAACTTGCCTTCGGCCTGCGCGAACGCACGGCGATCTTCCGGCGCACGGCGGCGCTTCTGCGCGACTACGACGTCTTCGTAACCCCCGCGACGCCGGTCACGGCGCCGCCCGCCGATTGCGAATGGGTGAGGGAAATCGACGGTCATCGTTTCGACCGCTACTTCCTCTGGCAGCGCATGGCCTGCCGCATCACCATGACCGGCCATCCGGTGCTGGTGACGCCCGGCGGGTTCACGCCGGCGGGCCTGCCCTTCGGCCTTCAGATGGTGGGGCGGCTGCGCGAGGATCACGCGCTGCTTTCGCTCGGCAACGCCATCGAGAGAGCGACGGGCTGGGCGGCGCAGCGGCCGACGGGCATCTGATTTTCGTCTGGCAAGACCCCGAACGAGGCGGCCCGCCGCGACAGGAATCGCGGCGGGCCGTCTTTTGTCTCTTGTCGGAGTGTCTGCGGCTCAGGCGGCCGCGACATTCTCCAGGAAGCGGTCGACGGTCTGGCGCAGATCGGACGCCGTCTTGCTGACCTCGGTGGAGGCGCCATAGACGCCAGAGGCCGCGTCCGCCGTCTGGTTGGCGTTCTGGGTCACGACCGTCATCGACGCCGAGACCTGCTGCGTTCCCGCCGAAGCCTCGGAGATGCTGCGGGCAATTTCGCTCGTTGCCGCCTGCTGTTCCTCGATCGCCTCGGAGATGAGGCCGGTGCCGCGGTTGATCTCGCCCATGATGTCGGTGATCTGGCGGATCGCCTCGACGGCTTCCTTGGTCGAGTTCTGGATTCCGGAGATCTGGGTCGAAATCTCGTCGGTGGCCTTGGCGGTCTGGCTGGCGAGGGACTTGACCTCGGAGGCGACGACGGCAAAGCCGCGGCCGGCCTCGCCCGCGCGCGCCGCCTCGATGGTGGCGTTGAGGGCAAGAAGGTTGGTCTGCTCGGCGATTTCCGAGATCAGCCCGACGACGGCGCCGATCCGGTCGGCCGCTTCGGCGAGACCGTCCATGCTGTCATTCGTCTTGCGGGCAACGTCGGTGGCCTGGTTGACGATCTCGCCATTGCTGCCGATCTGGCGCGAGATTTCCTGGATCGAGGCGGAAAGCTCCTCGGCCGCCGAGGCCACGGTCTCGACCGAACCGGAGGCCTGTTCGGAGGCCGAGGCCGCCGTCGTCACGCATTCCGAGGTCGCATCGGCGATCTTGTTGAGGGCGTCGACCGCGCCGACCATCGAGGTCGCACGGGTCGAAACGGTCTCAAGGGCGCTCGCGATCTCGCCCCGGAACTCCGAGATCAGGCGCTGGATTTCGGCCTGCTGGCGGTCACGGCGGATCTGCTCGGCCTCGGTGCGGCTGTTGAGCTCGGCCCGTTCGATGCTCATCTTGTAGAAGACATCCACCGAGTGATTGAGCGTCTGCACTTCCGTCAGCGAGGTGGCAAGCGTCGAGCCCTCGGCCGGACGGCCGGTGACGAGGCAGTCAAGCAGGTGGCTGGCGACCGACAGGGGGCGCGTGATCGAGCGGACGACGATCAGGGACGCCGCGATGATCAGGGCGAGGATGACAAGGCCGATACCGCCGAGGGTCAGTGCTTTCGACCAGACGATGGCTTCGAGGTCGTCGACGTAGACGCCCGTTCCGATCACCATGCCCCACGGCTTGAACAGCTTCACATAGGATTCCTTCGGGAACATCTTGCCTGGATCCTGGCCAGGCTTGGCCCACGAATAGGCGTAGCTGCCCTCGCCGCCGTTGGCGAGGACGACCTCGTTCATGGCTGCGTAGAGCGATTTGCCGTCAGGATCCTTGATGTCCGACTTGATCTTGCCGTTCCAATCCGGGTTGAGCGGATGCATGACGACGCGCTGGTCCAGATCGTGGACCCAGACATAGCCTGTCCCGTCGTATCGCAGCGCATTCAGAGCGGCCATTGCGGTGGATTTCGCGTCCGCTTCGGACATCTCGCCCTTGGCAGCCTTCTCCTGATAGGCCTGGATGATCGAGTAGCTGCTGTCGACGATGTCGCGCAGCCGCTTCTCCGCATCGCTGTAGAGCGTGGCCTTGAAGGCAAAGACGGAATAGAGCGTGAGAATGACGAGGCCGAGGGCGAAAAGCCCTGCGATCCCGAAAAGACGTCCCTTGATCGTGTTCATTGTGGAAGGTCACCACCGCAGTTTGAGGGTGACGACAATCTAGGGATGCCAGGATTAAAATTTATTAAATTGGTCCGGAATTTCCCTTAATTCGGTTTAGATAGACAGTAATTTTCGCGGCATTTGTAAGATGTCCGACAATGCTGCAGCGTTTAAAAATTTAATTCTCTTGTGCGGGACGGTTGATCGTCAGCCTTCGTCTCCAGCGGGCGCGCGCATGCTCGCTCGCCGGAACAGACGCCCGTCGATGGCGGCAAGACCAGCCATGATCATCGCCATTCCAGCCCAGTGGCGTGGTTCCAGCGTCTCGTCGAGGACGATCCAGCCGAGGAGAATGGCGCTGACGGGGACGAGGAAGGTCACGAGCATCACGTTGGAGGCGCCGGCCACCTCGACGATGCGGAAGAAGAGGATATAGGCGAAGGCGGTCGCGAGCAGGGCAAGGAAGAGAACCGCGGCAACCGCTTCGCCGGAGGGAGCGGGCAGGGTCCAGGGGGCTTCGACGAAGATCATCAGCGGCAGGGTCAGGATGGTGGAGGCGGTGAGCTGGCCGGTCGCGGTCGTCACCGGGTCCTCGCCCTTGAAGCGGCGGCTCCAGAGGCTGGAAAAGGCGTAGGAGATCGTCGCGCCGATGCAGGCGATCTCGGCCAGCACGTCGGCGCCGAGATTCCCGAGGGCCGAGAGGCCGATCATCACCGCGACGCCAGAAAAGCCCAGAACGACGCCGACCGTCTTCAGCGGCTTCAGCTTCTCGTCGGTGAGGATATGAAAGACGAGGACCGTGAAGATCGGTGTCGCGGCATTGAGGATCGAGGCGAGCCCGGCGCCGATATGGCGGGTGCCGAAGAAGATGAGGGCAAAGGGGATGACGTTGTTGAGGAGGCCCATCCCCGCGTAGTTGACGAGGTTCCTGCGGTTCGGCACGAGGTGGCGACGGCGAAAGGCGAGGAGGGCGTTGAGCACCAGCGCGGCGATGCCAACACGCAGGAAGACGAGCGTGAAGGGCGTGATCTCCGGCGCGGCCACCCGTGCGGACAGATAGGACCCTCCCCACAACAGGGAGAGGCTGACCAGCAGAACCCAGGCGATCGACGGCATTGTCGTGTTTTCCTGTCAGGGCGCGGGTTTCCGCACGTCTCAATGCTCCATCCGTCGGGGCGGAGCCACCCGAAAATCAGGGCTTACTGCGTTCGGCGAAGAAGATGCCGCCAAGCACGAGGGCGAGCGCAAGCGCGTGGTAGGGGTGAAACGGCTCGCCGAGGATGAGGATCGCGAGGATCGAGGCGAAGACGGGGATGAGGTTGACGAAGATGCCGGCCCGTCCGGGGCCGATCAACTCGACGCCGCGGATGAACATGAGCTGCGAGACGACCGAGGGAAAGAGGGCGACATAGGCGACGACCAACCAGCCGGCGGGCGTCGGCCAGACGACCTGCCCGAGACCCGCCTCGACGGCGAAGGGCACCAGCGAGCTGACGAGGGCTGCGCCGGAGAGGCCGGCGAAGAAAGCCAGGCCGGACATCCTGGGCCGGTTCTGCAACAGCGCCGTATAGGAGGCGTAGGCGAGGCAGGCAGCGAGAATCAGCAGGTCGCCGCTGTTGAAGGTCAGGTGCCTGATCGTGGCCAGATCGCCCTTGATCGCCACGATGGCGACGCCCGAAAGCCCGATGATGACGGCCAGAATCTGCGTCGGCGTCACCCGCGTTCCATGCCAGGCAAGCGCAAGTGCGAAGACAAGGATCGGGATCGAGCCCTGCAGGATGCCCATGTTGACCGCCGTGGTGAAATGGCTGGCCAGATAGAAGAGGGCGTTGAAGGTCGTGAAGCCGACCGTTCCCATGCCGATCACATAGCCGAGGTTGGCACGCAGAGCCGGCCACTCGGCCTTGATCGTCCGGCGCGCGAAGACCAGCAGGACGAGCGCCACGCCGACCCAGCGCAGGAAGGTCAGGGTCATGGGCGAGACCTCGCCGACCGCGAGGCGCCCGGCGATTGCGTTGCCCGACCAGCAAAGGGTCGCGATGCAGAGCACGATATAGGGATTGCCATAGATGGCCTGGCCGAGGCGCGAAAGGAATGCCGGCATTGTTATGGGGTCTTTTGTTCTTGGGAAGGTTTGCCGTACCGAGCGGTACGGTATACAGGCCCGGAACCGGGCAGGTCAAGCCGGGGTTGTGTTGCATGCACATGGCCCAGTAGCACGCGGGGGGCGTCCGGGGTATTCGGGAGATACGCGCAATTCGGGGGTCGCAGCGGCGGCTGAATATGCTAAAAGCACGCCGCCCGGCCGGATCACGCGGTGCCCGAACCCTCATAAGGAGGGCGGTGCGCAAGTCCCCTCGCGCCGGGCTTTTGTTTGCGCCGAACCGGCTGCAAGTCAGACAGTAAGCAAAGACAGGGTAAAAGCGATGGCAAACGTCGTGGTGGTGGGCTCCCAGTGGGGTGACGAAGGCAAGGGCAAGATCGTCGACTGGCTGTCGGAGCGGGCCGATGTGGTCGTGCGATTCCAGGGCGGGCACAATGCCGGCCACACGCTGGTCATCGATGGGATTACCTACAAGCTGTCGCTGCTGCCGTCGGGTGTCGCGCGGCCGGGCAAGCTGTCTGTCATCGGCAACGGCGTCGTCGTCGATCCGCGTGCGCTCGTCACCGAGATCGAGCGGATCGAGGCGCAGGGCGTCAAGATCGGTCCGGAAAACCTGCGCATCGCGGAAAACGCCAGCCTCATTCTCTCGCTGCACCAGGAACTCGACGAGTTGCGCGAGACCTCCAACACGGGCACGCGCATCGGCACCACCAAGCGCGGCATCGGTCCGGCCTACGAGGACAAGGTGGGCCGGCGCGCGATCCGCATGATGGATCTTGCCGACGGCAAGGTGCTGATGGAGCGCATCGAGCGGCTGCTTGCCCACCACAATCCGCTGCGGCGCGGCCTCGGCCAGCCGGAGATCGACCCGAAGACGATCCACGCCGAGCTGACGGCCGTCGCCGACAAGGTGCTGCCCTATATGGACTGCGTCTGGCGCCTGCTCGACGAGAAGCGCCGCGCCGGTGCGCGCATCCTCTTCGAGGGCGCGCAGGGCGCGTTGCTCGACAACGATCAGGGCACCTATCCCTTCGTCACGTCATCGAACACCACGGCCGGCCAGGCCGCGACCGGATCGGGGGTTGGCCCCGGCGCCCTCAACTATGTGCTCGGCATCACGAAGGCCTATACGACCCGCGTTGGCGAAGGACCGTTCCCGACCGAGGACGAAGGCGAGATCGGCAACTGGCTCGGCACCAAGGGTCATGAATTCGGCACGGTCACGGGTCGCAAGCGCCGCTGCGGCTGGTTCGACGCGGTGCTCGTGCGCCAGACCGTCCGCACATCCGGCATGCATGGCATCGCTCTGACCAAGCTCGACGTGCTCGACGGTCTCGACGAGATCAAGATCTGCGTCGGCTACAAGCTCGGCGCCGAAACGCTCGACTATCTGCCGGCCTCGCAGGAAGCGCAGGCGAGCGTCGAGCCGATCTACGAGACGATCCCCGGCTGGAAGGAATCGACGCAGGGCGCGCGCTCCTGGGCCGACCTGCCGGCGCAGGCGATCAAGTATGTGCGCCTCGTGGAGGAGTTGATCGGAGCGCCGGTCGCCATGCTCTCGACCAGCCCGGACCGGCTCGACACCATCCTCGTTCAGGACCCTTTTCAGGATTGAGGCGTTGATTTGCCGGCGACGGGTGTCAGACGGCAGTTGACAAACCATTCAACCTGAGAATTCAAAGGAAAAGCGGTTTTCACTCGCGATAACGATGGTCTAGTATACGCGTGATTTGGGTGGGCGTTGGCGTCCGGTGACCTCGGCGGGCAAAAAGATCAGGGCGTGTTGCTCCGATCACCCGCGTTGCGGTCAGCCACAGAAGAAGAACAGAGGCCGGCTGAATGGCTGATTTCTATCCCGTTCTCAAACGGGCTGTCGGGGCACTGCCTAACAACACGGGCGAGGCGCGACGCGCCGTCTACGAGAAGGCCCGCGCGGCGCTGGTGCGCCAGTTGCAGGCCTATGACCCGCCCCTGTCGCAGGCGGAAATCACCGAGCAGCGCCTCTCGCTGGAAGAATCGATTCGCCTTGTCGAGAGCGAAGTTGCCGGCGCGGAGCTGGGACTGGGCGAATCGGCACCGGCTCCGGCACCTCAGGCGCCCGTGGCTCAGCCCGCGCCGCAGCCGGAACCTCCACCGCCGCCGCCGGCTCCAGCCGCTCCGCCGCCTCCGCCGAAAGCCGCCGAGCCGCCACCCGCTCCGGCACCGGCTCCGGCACCCGTGGCCGCTTCCGCTGCGCCCGCTTCCGAGGCGGGCGGCTTCATCCCCAAGGCCGCACCGCCGCCCGCGCCCGTCGCGCCGCCGGTCGTGGCCGAGGCCCCCGTGCCGGCATCGCCAGCGCCAGCGCCTTCGGTCAGCGCGGCGCCTGCCAATTGGACGCCCGCTTCGGGTGGAGACATCATCGCGCGGATGCGCGAGGACAGCGAGCACCTCGGTGCGGCGACCTCGCAGGCGATCAAGGCTGCTCGTGAAGCCTTCGATCCGGACAGCGAGGCCGACGTCCGGTCCGACGACGCCATGGAGATCGCGGCCGGTCCGCGTCTTGGCGCCCCGGCGGAGGCCGAGCGTCGGCCGATGTCCGGCGAACGCGGGCCGCGGGCCAAGCGCGAGCGCAAGCAGCGTCCCGCCGTCGCGCCCGAAGATGCCGAGGTCGTCCGCCGCGCGATCGACGAGGCCGGGACCAGGGGCGGCCGCTCGCGCGGCTTCCTCATCGCGATCGCTGTCGTTCTTCTGATCGGTGCCGTTGCTCTCGTCTGGTCGCAGCGCGAGACGCTCCAGGCGCTCGTCGCGCCCGCGCCGGAGACGCCGGCGAACGGCGTGGCGACCGCTCCGGACAACGAGACCACCCCGCCGGCGACGGATGACGGGCTCGAGCCGAAGATCGGCGACCGGTTGTCGCAGGAAGGGCTGGAGGAGCCGGTGGCTCCCGACGCCAAGCCCGTGCAGACGATGCGGGTCACGCCGCCGGTGACGAACGGGGAGAGCGTGACGCCCCAAAGCGGCACGGCAGCACCGGCCGACGGGGGAACCGATCCGCTGAGCCAGGCCCTGCCGCCGGATTCGGCCGCTCCTGCCAACGAGCCGGCCGCGGCGGCACAGTTGCCGGGCGCCACCAACAACACCACGACGGCGAATTCCGCCGAGCTTCCGATTGCCCAGAAGGCCATTCTCTACGAAGAGCCGATCACCGGGGCGGACGGCGCGCGGATCGATGCCGAGGCGGTCTGGACCTTCCTGCCGGGTGAGGGCGGCGGCGTCATTCACCTGGAAGTGTCGATCCCCGAGCGCAGCCTCGATTTCGTGATGGAAATCCGCAAGAACATGGATACGACGCTGCCGGCGAGCCATCTGATCGACCTCGACTTCAAGCTGGGCGACGGCTTTACCGGCAATGGCATCGAGTCGACGCCGGGCCTGCTCGTCAAGCAGACGGAAGAGGCGCGGGGCGATCCCCTGATCGGCGCGGTGGCCGAGGTGAGCGCCAATCACTTCTGGCTGGCGCTTTCCTCCGACGAGCGCAACAAGGAACGCAACATCGCCCTCATGAAGGAGCGGGAGTGGATCGACGTTCCGATCCGCTATGGCACCCGCCGCCGTGCGATCCTGACCTTCGAGAAGGGTTCACCGGGCGAAAAGGTGTTTGCCGAAGCCTTCAAGGCGTGGGGCGAATAAACGCCTGACCAGGGCCAGGGCGGGTCGAGGGCCGGCGCTTTCGCGCCGCGCTCATCGATCGCAATCGGGGGAACAGGAGTTTTTCTCCCGCCGGCTGGCCTTGCCGGCCGATGCGCCTTGCACGCGGCCTGCTTTGCCGGCATAGTCTCCCCCGTCCGAGGGGGGCTCTTGAAAAGAGCTGAGATGGTGTCTGGCGCTTCACGCGCCTCAGGCCCGGACCCTTCGAACCTGATCCGGGTCATGCCGGCGAAGGGACGGGACATCAGGCTCTCTTGAGCCAGACCTGCCATATCGTCATGACCAGACTGCGTGCGCGACAAGCGTCTGCCGGATCAGCCACCAGGGATCCGGGAGCGATGGCGTGCGGGATTTGCGCCGGAACGGACATGATGCCGGCAAGCGGTTCGGGCGCATCGCCCGGACGGCGGCCGAGATCGTGCTGGCGATTGCCATCGTCGGCGCCGTCTGGCAGGCCGTCATCGTCATCTTTGCGCCGCCGCCTTTCATGCTGCCGCCGCCGCTCAGGGTCGTCACGATGCTCGTCGAGCGCTTCGGCTTTCTCGGCGGTCAGGCGGCGATCACCTTTCTGGAAATCCTGCTCGGCCTCGTCTTCGGCATTCTGCTCGGGACGGTCACGGGCCTTGTCGTCGGCGGCATACCGTCCGTCGCGCGGGTGCTGACGCCGATCCTCGTCGTCAGCCAGACGCTGCCGGTCTTCGCCATCGCGCCGCTGCTGGTGCTCTGGTTCGGTTTCGGTCTTGCCTCCAAGGTCGTAATGGCGACCATCATCATCTATTTCCCGATCACCTCGGCCTTTGCCGACGGTCTCAGGCGCACCGATCCGGGGCTTCTCGATCTTGCGCACCTCTGGCGGGCAAGCCGCTGGCAGACGCTGGCGCTCATCATGGTGCCGGCGGCGCTGCCGGCGCTGGTCTCGGGCATCCGGGTCGCCGCCGTCTTCGCCCCCATCGGCGCCGTCGTCGGCGAGTGGGTCGGCGCCTCGCAGGGACTCGGCTTCGTCATGCTGCAGTCCAACGCGCGGATGCAGACCGACACGCTGTTCGCCGCGCTCGTCATGCTCGCCGTCGTCACGCTGGCGCTTCGGATCGTCGTCGATCAGGTGACCCGGCGGCTCGTCTTCTGGGTGGAGGACGACGCCCGATGACGCGCCTCACCCCCGTCTTTCAAACACCCCCACACGACTAGACCCGAAGGGATGGATATGACCTTTTTGAAATCGCTGGCCGGAGCCTCGGCCCTTGCCGCCGCGCTCATGCTTGCCCCCGCCGCCCAGGCCGCCGACAAGCTGACGGTCCTGCTCGACTGGTTCGTCAATCCGGATCATGCGCCGCTGGTGGTCGCCAAGGAGGGCGGCTTCTTCGAGAAATACGACCTCGACGTCGATCTCGTGCCGCCGGCCGACCCGAGCGCGCCGCCGCGTCTCGTTGCTGCGGGGCAGGGCGATGTCGCCGTCACCTACCAGCCGAGCCTCATCCAGGACGTCGACAACGGCCTGCCGCTGGTCCGCTTCGGAACGCTGGTCGAGACGCCGCTCAACACGCTGATCGTGCTGAAGGACGGGCCGATCAAGACGCTCTCGGACCTCAAGGGCCGCAGGATCGGCTTCTCGGTCAGCGGTTTCGAGGACGCCATGCTCGGCCAGATGCTCAAGGCCGGCGGCCTGACCGTCAACGATGTCGAACTCGTCAACGTCAACTTCGCGCTCTCCTCCTCCCTGATCGCCGGGCAGGTGGATGCGGTCGTCGGCGGCTACCGGAATTTCGAGCTGACGCAGATGAAGCTGGAAGGCCACGAGGGGCTGGCCTTCTTCCCGGAGGAGAACGGCCTTCCGGTCTATGACGAACTGATCCTCGCCACCCGCAAGGATCTGGTCAAGGAAGGGGCCGTGGACGACCGTCTGCCGCGCTTCCTTGCTGCCGTCGAGGAAGCGACGCTGTTCCTCACCAACCATTCCGACGAGGCCTGGAAGCTCTTCCTCAAGGGTTACCCCGATCTTGACGACAACCTCAACCGCGCCGCCTGGACCGACACGCTGCCGCGCTTTGCCAAGCGCCCGGCGGCGCTCGACGAAGGGCGTTACCAGCGCTTTGCCGAATTCATGAAGGCGCAGGGCCAGATCAAGGAGGTCAAGCCGGTCGCCGACTATGCGGTGGTGGTGAGGTAAGACGACTGGATCAACCGCGATCGGTTGTTTCGAGCATCGGCCCGAAAAGTGGGAACCGGTTTTCGGACAAAGCCGATGCTCTGGCCGGAACTCAGAGCATCGTGCGGGACCTGCGTCGCGCGCGATGCTCTACGGTGCCGGGGACGGCGGTGCGTCCTGGTCGTTGTCGGCCTCCGGCAGGACGAAGGCGGACGGATCGTCGAGGCCTCGTTCCAGTGTCCGGTCGAGCGCCTTGAGCACGGAATTCACGGTCGGCAGGCGCCCCGGTTTCGACTGGATATAGCTCGTGTGCAGCGTTCCGTCGGGGCGCACGAGGAAGATGCCGAAATTGAAGGCGGCGCAGCCGGTCTTGTCGGTGTGTCCCTTGCCGAGCGG
This sequence comes from Hartmannibacter diazotrophicus, assembly GCF_900231165.1. GTDB lineage: Bacteria > Pseudomonadota > Alphaproteobacteria > Rhizobiales > Pleomorphomonadaceae > Hartmannibacter > Hartmannibacter diazotrophicus. The sequence goes on along the minus strand of NZ_LT960614.1, from coordinate 3,865,001 downwards.
TTCAAGACCCCAGGCCATGGCCCGGTCCGGCGAGACGCCATAGCCGATCGGCAGCCGGTCGAGCCCCAGCTCGCTGGCGGTGCTTTCGGCGCACTGGCGCGGATCGGCGGAAATGGCGACGACGGCGATGCCCCTGCGGCGGAATTCGCCGAGCCGGCTGTCGACGTCCTGCAGGAAGGAGATCGAATCCGGGCATTGCCCGCCGCGATATGCGATCACCAGCGTGAAGTGCTGGGGCTTCTGGTCGGAAAGACGCCAGCAGCAGCCGCCCACCATCCCGACCTGCAGCGCGGGCACAGGCTGTCCCGGCTTGGGGTGGCTGGTCAAGGACATGGCTTGCTGCTCCTTTCTTTCCCGCATCTAAGAAATGCACACATTCAACATACCGTCGACCGGAAACGGTTCGCTCCGGTGGGCCCTTGGCCCGACTTTGCCGGAAAACCGTTAAAGAGGTCGCACATTTCGTGCCATGTTCGGGCTCGTCGCCCGCGTCGGCATAGAGACACTCGCAGAGCTTAAGCCATCGAGTTCAGTGGCTTTTATGGCTGCTTCCCATAAATGGCGCCCGATCGATCACGGCGAAAGATGGTCGCCTTCACATTTGTCTGAAGTCGCTTTCAACAATGGCCGCCGTCCCCAACGCGCGGGCGCCGGACCCCGATGGCGGACCCAGATGGCGGACATGAAAAATCCCCCGCCGGCGGGACCGGCGGGGGACTGTTTCGGGGCGTTGATAGCCAATGCGGTCAGTGGCTCGCGTGCTCCAGCGCCTCGGCCGTCCGGTCGTCGACCTTGCGGGCTGCCTCGCGCATGTTCTCCTGCACCTTTTCGAAGGCGCGGACCTCGATCTGGCGGACGCGCTCGCGGCTGACGCCGAATTCGGTGGAGAGATCCTCCAGCGTCATCGGGTCCTCGGCGAGGCGGCGCGCCTCGAAGATGCGGCGTTCGCGATCATTGAGCGTGCCCATGGCGTCCTTCAGCATGCGACGACGCATGTCGAGTTCTTCCTGCTGGGCCAGGATCGTCTCCTGGTCCTCGGTGTCGTCGACGAGCCAGTCCTGCCATTCGCCGCCGTCGGCTTCCTGGCGGATCGGTGCGTTGAGCGAGGTGTCGCCCGAGAGGCGACGGTTCATCGACACGACGTCTTCTTCCGAGACGCCGAGCTTTTCGGCGATGGTCGTCACCTGATCGGGACGCAGGTCACCGTCGTCCAGCGCCTGGATCTGGCCCTTCACCTTGCGCAGGTTGAAGAACAGACGCTTCTGGCTGGCGGTGGTGCCCATCTTCACGAGCGACCACGAGCGCAGGATATATTCCTGGATCGAGGCCTTGATCCACCACATGGCGTAGGTCGCGAGCCGGAAGCCCTTCTCGGGCTCGTAGCGCTTGACCGCCTGCATGAGGCCGACGTTGCCCTCGGAAATGACCTCGCCGATCGGAAGTCCGTAGCCGCGATAGCCCATCGCAATGCGCGCAACGAGGCGCAGGTGCGACGTTACGAGCTTGTGTGCCGCGTCGCGATCGTCGTGTTCGCGATAACGCTTGGCGAGCATGTATTCCTCTTGCGGTTCCAGCATGGGAAACCGCCGAATTTCCTCCAGATAGCGTGTGAGGCCGCCTTCGCCGGCCGCAATGGCTGGAAGTGATGCACGTGCCATCCTCAAAAACCCTTTCCTAACCGGCCGCTCTATCCGAGCCGGCCGCCGCTGTCCTGTCTTCAGGCACAGTTCAGCTTTGATATGGGAACGATTGGGGGCAATTTCATCAGGGAAGCGAAGAATTTCTCGACAATCGCCTGGTGCCTGTCTGCAAGATCCCAACGTTTCGGGTGCGCCTCAGGTGCCCCAGGTCCCTCGTCAGCAACTGTGAAAATTGCTGATCAGTTCCCGCATATCTTGCGGCAGAGGGCTCTCGAAACGCAAGATTTCCCCGTTCACAGGATGGGCGAATGCGATCAAGAAAGCGTGTAGTGCCTGACGCGGAAAGGCCCGGACCGCTTCCCCGAGATCGGGCGGCAGGCGGTTCGCCTTGGTGCGGAAGCCTCGGCCATAGACCGGATCGCCGATCAGCGGATGGCCGATTTCGGCCATGTGGACACGGATCTGGTGCGTTCGGCCGGTTTCCAGGCGGCATTCGACGAGGCTGGCGACGGCCTCTCTGCCAGAGCCTTCCGGGAAGCGCTCCGTCACTTCGTAGTGGGTGATTGCCTCCTTGCCGCTCTTCGTCACCGCCATCTTGGTGCGGTCGCTGTTCGAACGGCCGAGCGGAGCGTCGATCGTACCGCGGAAGGGCTCCGGCGCGCCCCAGACGAGGGCCAGATAGGCGCGTTCCAGATCGCCGGTGCGGCCGTGGTCGGCGAATTGCGCCGCAAGGCCCTGATGGGCGACGTCGGTCTTGGCAACGACCATGACGCCCGAGGTTTCCTTGTCGAGGCGGTGCACGATGCCGGGGCGCCGCACGCCGCCGATGCCCGAAAGGCTGTCGGCGCAGTGATGCAGCAGGGCGTTGACCAGCGTTCCGGTCCAGTTGCCGGCGGCGGGATGAACGACGAGGCCGGCCGGCTTGTCGATGACGATGAGGTGCTCGTCCTCATAGAGGATCGTGAGCGGGATCGCCTCCGGCTCCGGATCGGCGTCGACCGGCGGGGGCAACAGCACCGTCACGCGCTCGCCGACCCGGGTCTTGCGCGAGGGATCGGTGACGGCAGCGCCGTCCAGCGTCACGTCGCCGTCCTTGATCAGCGCCTTGAGACGGCTGCGCGACAGATCGGGCAGGAGGCGGGCGAGCGCCGCGTCGAGCCGTTCGCCGTCCTTGTCCGTCTCGACGGCGATCGTTCCGACGCCTTCCTCCTCGAGGAGGTCGACATCCGCCTCGTCATCGGCTAAAGGCGCGCCAGCGGTCCGGGCGGTGGGCTCGGGGGCGATTTGCGGGTCGGACTTTGTCTGTTTGTCCGCATCGCGCGAACGGCGGGGTGCCATGATGACGTCTTCCAGGAATGAGGCCGATGCGGGATCGCCCGGCGAGAGCCGAAACGAAGACGTTCCCTTCGATCCCGCCCTTGCCGCCATGCAGGCGAAACTCAGGCGCTTCGTATTCGTGTCGATGGGAACGCTCGGCATCGGTTTGCTGGCGGTGTTATTCGCGATTGCGTGGCGTGCCGTCAACTCCGGCAAGGAAGGCCCGAGCGGCCCGGCCTTCGAGGCAAGCGCCGAACTGCCGGCGGGAAGCCGCGTCGTCGACCAGAGCGTCGACGGAGACCGCCTGGTCGTGACCGTCGAAACGGATCAGGGACGGCGGGTTCTTCTCTTTGATCTTCGCAGCGGCAAGAAGCTCGGCACGGTGCAGCTTCTGGCACGATGAGGCGGAGCTTCCCGGGAGATATGCGCGTTTGTCGGGAGCGGCGCAGTGCCCGCTGCAACGTCCTTGTGGACGGCGGGCCGCAGGCAGTTTCCGCGCGCCCGCCAATGGTCTATTGACGGGGTCCACCCCTTTGTCCGGTGACCGACTCGCTTGACCGGGCACCCGCGCCGGACCGACGCCGAGGGCTTTTGTTTCAGGACGAGATCGCAAGGCAGGCAGGACATTGCAGGTCGACATCGACATGGGAACGACGGCCGGCGGCGAGGCTGCACGGCTCGACATCGAACAGCTTCTTGCAACGCGCCTCCTCGTCCAGGGCAATTCCGGCTCCGGCAAATCGCATCTTCTGCGCCGCCTCCTCGAACAGTCCGCCCCCTGGGTGCAGCAGGTGGTCATCGACCCGGAAGGCGATTTCGTCACGCTCGCCGAGGCCTTTGGCCACGTGGTCGTCGACGCGGAGCGCTCGGAAGGCGAACTCGTCGGCATCGCCAACCGCATCCGCCAGCACCGCGTCTCCTGCGTCCTGACGCTGGAAGGGCTCGAAATCGACGACCAGATGCGGGCGGCGGCGAATTTCCTCAACGCGCTCTTCGATGCCGACCGCGAGTTCTGGTATCCGGTCCTCGTCGTCGTCGACGAGGCGCAGATGTTCGCGCCGGCAGCGGCCGGCGAGGTGGCCGAGGATGCCCGCCGGGCCTCGCTCGGCGCCATGACCAACCTCATGTGCCGTGGCCGCAAGCGCGGTCTCGCCGGGGTGATCGCCACCCAGAGGCTTGCCAAGCTTGCCAAGAATGTCGCGGCGGAAGCGTCCAACTTCCTGATGGGCCGCACCTTCCTCGATATCGACATGGCGCGCGCGGCCGACCTTCTCGGCATGGACCGGCGACAGGCCGAACAGTTCCGCGACCTTTCCTGCGGGCGCTTCGTGGCGCTCGGTCCGGCGCTCTCGCGCCGTCCTCTTCCAGTCACCATCGGACCGGTGGAAACCGGCGCGCGCTCATCCAGCCCGAAGCTGATGCCGCTGCCGGAAAAGCTTGAAGATGTCGAGGATCTGATCCTGACGCCTGTGCCGGAGGACTTTTCCCGTCCGACCGCGCCACGCCGCGCCGCGCCTTCGCCGCGCGCGACGCCCGACATCATGCAGGAGCTTTCGCGCGCCGCGACGCGGCAGCAGGACGAGCCGGAGGCGGAGGCCGAGAGCGTCGTCCGCCGTCCCGCCATGAGCGCGGAAGAGCTGGAGGACTGGCTCGGCAGGACGATTGCCGACATCGTCGCCGGGGGCGGCTCCGCCTTCCGGGCCGACGCCGAGCTTTACCAGGACTTCCTGCTGCGCGGGCGGATGAGCCGCATCGTTGGCGCGCCGCTGACGATGGCGGATTTTCGCCTTCGGCTTGCCGTCGCTCGCTCGGGCGTCGACGACGAGATGGCCGCGACCGACGCCTGGAAGACGGCGCTTTCCCTCGTGCGCCTCGTCACGGACGATCTGCAGGGCGTCCTGCTCATTCTGGCGCGGGCGGCCCTTGCCGGCGAGCCATGTCCGTCGGATGCGGCGATCGCCTATGCATACGGCACGCATTCCGCGCGGCGCGCGCGGCGCTTCCTTGATTATTTCGAGGAGCGGGGGCTGATCGTCGTCCACGCCGATCGCGCAGGGCTTCGCTTCGTCGCCTTTCCCGATCTCGACGCGCAGACGGCGGGCGGCGATCCCGATGCGGCGCTGCCCGATCCGGCTGCGGCCGACGCAGCGGAATAGCGGCCGGAAGCGGGTCTTCCTGCCGTTTGCGCATCCAGCTTTCCGAAAACCGCTGCCCATCCCCATCTTCGCGGGGACAGGTTTTTCGGCGAGATGCCTAGAGCACCGACGACATCAGCGCCGGGCTTTCCTCCAGTGCATGCGCCATGAAGTCGAGCGCGCCGCGCACCTCCTCGCGGGTCGCCGGGCCTCCGAGACAGACTCGCACGGCTTCTCCGGGCGGACCCTCGACCGTGAAGGGATCGCTCGGCACGACGCCGATGCGGGTGGACCGCATGTGGCCGACGAAGGCCGACCGGGTCCACGGCTCGGGCAGCGGCACCCAGAGGTGGAAGCTCAACGGATCGAAGTGATAGCTGCCGGGGGCGAGCATGTCGGCGGCCAGTTTCTGGCGCGCGCGCGTTTCGGACCGGATGAAAGAGAGCAGGGCGTCGGCCGTGCCGTCCTCGATCCAGCGGGTGGCGAGCGCCACCGTGATTGGCGAGGCCATGACGGTCGCCGAACGGAGTGCCGCTGAAAAGGGAAAGCCCGATCGCGCGTCGGGCGTCACCACATAGGCAACGCGCAGTCCCGCGCCGATGCATTTGGCAAGCCCGGCCACATGCCAGGTGATGTCCGGGGCGATGGCGGCGAAGGGCTTTGGGCCGTGCACGGGGATGAAGCCGTAAGCGTCGTCCTCTACGATCGGCAGGCGGCAGCGCCGCGCCGCCTGGGCGATCTCCTCGCGCCGCTTTTCTGAGACCGTCATCGTCGTCGGGTTGTTGAAGATTGGGTTGAGATAGAGCGCCTTCGGCTGATGGCGCTGGCAGGCCTCGGTGAGAGCGTCGGTCAGGATGCCTTCCTCGTCGAAGGGCAGGCCGACGAGATTGAGCCCGATCTGGGCCGCGAGCGAGCGGATGCCGGGATAGGTGATCGCTTCGCAGAGGATCGTGTCGCCGGGGCGGGCGAGGGTGCAGAGAATTCCAAGAAGGGCCGGATGGGCGCCGGGTGACACGAACAGGCGTTCGGTGGACGGCACGAGCGCGCGGCGGCCGAGCCAGTTGGAGGCGGCCTCCTTGGCCTCGCGCGAGCCGCCGAAGCCCTGATAGCGCAACAGCGGAATGAGGTCGCGCCCGATCGCCTCCATGCCTTCCTGCATGCGCTCGATGAGATCCGGGTCTTCCGGCTCCGGCGGCAGGTTCATGGACAGATCGACGAGTTCCGGCCGGCGGTCGGACTGGTTGCGCGGCTTGCGCCTTGCCGCCGACACGAAGGTTCCCTGGCCGACGCGTGAGTCGACGAGCCCTCGCCGCTGCGCCTCGACATAGCCGCGGGCGACGGTGGTGAAGTCGATGCCGAGGAGCTTGGCGAGCTGGCGCTGCGGCGGCAGGCGGTCGCCCTGCGTCAGTTGTCCGCTCGCGACATCGGCCGCAATCGCGTCGGCAATCGCCAGATAGCGCGGCTTGCCCGTGTCCTTCAGGTCTGGAACCCAGTCCGTCATCGATTCCCAGCCTCCAATGCTTCGGTCTTTATTGACTGGATATTGTTGGATTTCCAGCCCCAATCCGGGCTTTGCATATTATTTCCGCGCGCTCCGGGGCCGGGACGGGTGCATAATCATATGAGGAATTTTGTCCTGCCACCGCCGTCCCGCCCACTATGCGGGATTGGAGCGAGGGAAAAACAGGACTTTCTGTCAAGGGCTTGCGCAATGATCCAGTCAATGCCGCCTTTTCAATCCGACCACATTCCCCGCGAAAAGCGGGCTTTCGGCGTCTTTTCCGCGCATAGGTACTTTGCCTGATTTTTTGGCATCGATGCAGTCATCTTGTGCAAATCGCCTTCCGGATTTCCCATATTTTCAAATGGCTTGAATCAATTGAATGCAAAATTGAATGCATCATGATTGCAGATTGTTGCATTCATTGGATACATTCAATTTGGCACGCCGCTTGCGAGACTTCTCCCGACGCCACGGCGCAGGTGCGCCGGGCGGTTCTCTGAAGAACCACGAGGAGGGTTTTATGCCTGCAGTGACCGCGCCCGCGCACAAAAAGGGTGATTTCTTTGTCGACTACGAGGAGAAGGTCTTCGAGGACGTCAAGGCCGAACCGGGCGAAAAGGCCCTGGTCACCTTCCACACCGTCGCCTTCGAGGGCTCCATCGGCCTCGTCAACATCCTGCAGGCGCTGCGCCTGAAGCGGAAGGGCTTCGAGACCTCCATCCTGCTCTACGGCCCGGGCGTGACGCTCGGCGTGCAGCGCGGCTTCCCGACGCTCGGCGACGAGGCTTTCCCCGGCGCGCAGAACTTCAACAACCAGCTGATCAAGTTCATGGACGAGGGTGGCAAGGTCTACGCCTGCCGTTTCGCGCTCCAGGCGCTCTATGGCCATGGCGAGCCGTCGCTGATCCCCGGCATCACGCCGATCAACCCGCTCGACGTGCTCGACCTCATCCTGCTCCACCGCAAGGACGGCGCCTTCATCCTCGACACCTGGACGGTGTGATCGGGGCAACGGTTTGGCCGGGCCTGCAATCGGATCGGCGCGTTCTGGGCCCGTTTGCAGGTCGAGCCAAGTGTTCTGACGATGTCATTCCCGGCCGAGGGCGACAGTCCGAGGGGAAGGGAATCCAGAAGGACGATCCGGGATTCCGATTTCGAGTTCTGGATTCCCTTCCCTCACCACCCTGAGGGCGGTTCGCCGGGGATGACATCGCGGAAACGCAGGGGTCGAAACCGCAGGGGCCGGACGGACCGGCCCGATGCAAACGCAACAACGGAAGTTTGACCATGGCTGAACCAGCACATGTCCGGGTGGCGGCGGTCCAGATCGCGCCTGATCTTAAGTCCCTCGCCGGGACCGAGGCGAAGGTCCTCGACGCCATCGATGAGGCGGCGGGCAAGGGGGCGGAGCTGATCGTCTTCCCCGAGACCTTCATGCCCTGGTACCCCTATTTCTCCTTCATCCTGCCGCCGGTGCTGACCGGGGCGGAGCATCTGCGCCTTTACGAAAACGCCGTCGAGGTGCCGGGACCGGTGACCGAGCGCATCGGGGCTGCCGCGCGCCGCCACGGCGTTGTCGTCGTCCTCGGCGTCAACGAGCGCGACCACGGCTCGCTCTACAACACGCAGGTGGTCATCGACGCGAGCGGTGAGATCGTCCTGAAGCGGCGCAAGATCACGCCGACCTTCCACGAGCGCATGATCTGGGGGCAGGGCGACGGCTCCGGCCTCAAGGTGGTCGAGACCGCCGTCGGCAAGGTCGGCGCGCTCGCCTGCTGGGAGCATTACAACCCGCTCGCCCGCTACGCCCTGATGGCGCAGCACGAGGCGATCCACATCGCGCAGTTCCCCGGCTCGCTGGTCGGGCAGATCTTCGCCGACCAGATCGAGGTGACGATTCGCCACCACGCGTTGGAATCGGGCTGCTTCGTCGTCAACGCCACCGGCTGGCTGTCCGAGGAGCAGAAGGCCTCCATCTGCCCGGACGAGAAGCTGCGCAAGGCGCTGTCCGGCGGCTGCATGACCGCGATCATCTCGCCGGAGGGCGGCCATGTTGTCCCACCGATCACCGAGGGCGAGGGCATCCTGATCGCCGACCTCGACATGAAGCTGATCCTGAAGCGCAAGCGCATGATGGACAGCGTCGGCCACTATGCCCGCCCCGAACTCCTCTCGCTCGTCGTCGACGACCGGCCGGCCGCGCCCATGCGCACGGTCACGTCCGGCGAGGCCCCCGTCATCCCCAGCCTTGCCACCCCGAACCTGGAAGGATCGAAGTCCGATGAAGCCGATGATGCCGACGCCCATGTCGCCGCAGGAGCTGATCAACGCGTTGCAGTCCTCCGGGGCCCGTCTCGTTGATCCACGGGCCGGGGCGCAGAGCCGTCGCGGCGGCGCCGGTCCCTCCGACCACAAGGCGATGACCATCGACGGGCAGACTGTCATGGTGCCCGTCCACACGGCCGCGGCCTTCGACAGCCCGTATCTCGTCGAGGCACCGGACGTCTATGGTCGCAGCCGGGTGCTGCGGGGCGACGTCGTGCTCGGCGAGGTCAGCTTTCCGGCGCGGCCGAAGTTCTACGACCTTGAGACCGCCGACGGCATTCCCTATTCGCAGATCGCCGTGCTGCATGGGCGCGACGTGCTGGCGACGACGGTGCTGCAGAGCTGCATTCGCTACCAGAGCCGCACCAAGACCTGCCAGTTCTGTTCCATCGGCCAGTCGCTCGCCGCCGGCCGCACCATCGAGCGCAAGACGCCGGAACAGCTTGGCGAGGTCGCCGAGGCCGCCGCCCGGCTCGACGGCGTCACCCATATGGTAATGACCACCGGCACGCCGCCCGGCAAGGATCGCGGCGCAAAGATCCTCACCGAGAGCGTTGCCGGCGTGAAGGCGCGGGTTGACCTGCCGATCCAGGTGCAGTGCGAGCCGCCGGACGATTTTTCCTGGTTCCAGGCGATGAAGGATGCGGGCGCCGATGCGCTCGGCATGCATCTGGAAGCCGTGACGCCCGAAGTGCGTCAGCGGATCATGCCCGGCAAGGCGCAGGTTTCGCTCGAGACCTATTACGAGGCCTTCAAGGCCGCCGTTCCGGTCTTCGGCTTCGGGCAGGTGTCGACCTACATTCTCGCCGGTCTCGGCGACAGTGTGGAGGCGATCCTCGAGACGAGCCGGCGCCTCGTCGACATCGGCGTCTATCCCTTCGTCGTGCCGTTCGTGCCAATCTCGGGCACGCCGCTGGAAAGCCACGCCGGGCCGTCGGCGGAGTTCATGCACCGGATCCTCGAGCCGCTCGCCGGCATGCTGGTCGCCTCGGGTCTGAAGTCCATCGACGTCAAGGCGGGCTGCGCCAAGTGCGGCGCCTGCTCGGCGCTGTCCACCTACGAAAAGGCTCTCGGCCAGACGGCCTGCGGCGGAAGGGTGGCGGCGGAATGATCTTCGATCCCTTCAAGCCCTACCGCGCCTCCGACTATCAGGTGAAATTCGCCACCGATGCCTGGGAGCGGTCGCAGGCCGCCGCCCTCCGGCGCGAGGTCTTCTGCACGGAGCAGGGGATTTTCGAGCGCGACGACCGAGATGCGATCGACGAGGTTGCGATCCCGATCGTCGCCGTTTCCTGGATGGGCGTCGTCGCCGACGAGGTGGTCGGCACCGTGCGCATCCACGAGGCGGAGCCCGGCGTCTGGTGGGGCTCACGCCTTGCCGTCCACCGCGATTTCCGCCGGGTCGGCGCGCTCGGCGCCTCGCTCATCCGCCTTGCCGTCTCCTCGGCCCATGCGCGCGGTTGCCACACCTTCTACGCCAACGTTCAGCCGCAGAACGGGCTGCTTTTCCGCCGCCTGCACTGGCGCGAGATCGGCGAGGTGGAGATCGAGGGCCGGCCGCATCTGAGGATGCAGGCCGAGCTGGACTACTATCCGCCCTTCGTTGCCGCCGAGAGGGGCTTTCGGTCCAACGCGCGAAAGATCGCGGCATGAGCGCGGAGCAGCTTCCCGCCCTTGCCGCCATGCTGCGCGACATGCGCGGCATCCGTGCCAAGGAGGACATTTCCTCCGTTGCGGCGCGGCTCGGCCTCGGCGGGGCCGGTGCAGTACCGGTCGGCGACGATTGCGCGGCGATCCCGGACGGTGACGGCTATCTGCTCCTTGCCATCGAAGGCTTCATGAACGAGTTCGTCGCCGGTGACCCGTGGTTCGCGGGCTGGTGCGGGGTGATGGTCAACGTCTCCGACATCCTCGCCATGGGCGGGCGTCCGATCGCCGTCGTCGATGCCATCTGGGCGAAGGGCGAGGCGGAGGCCGCGCCGGTGCTCGACGGCATGCGGGCGGCGGCGGAAGCCTTCGGCGTACCCATCGTCGGCGGCCACAGCAACGCCCGCTCGGCGCAGGGCCAGCTCTCCGTCGCGATCCTCGGCCGCGCCAAAAAGCTTCTGACGAGCTTTGACGCCCGGCCGGGCGAGGCCCTCATCGCCGCCGTCGATCTCGACGGTCGCTACCGTGAGCCCTTCAACAATTTCGAGGCCGCGACCACGACCGCGCCGGCGCGCCTGAAGCGCCTGATGGAGCTTCTCCCCTCCATCGCCGAGGACGGTCTCGCGCAGGCCGCCAAGGATATCAGCCAGGGCGGGATCGTCGGCACGACGATCATGCTGGCCGAATGCTCCGGCGTCGGCGCGAAGGTCGACCTCGGCGCCATTCCGCGTCCCGAGGGCATCGCGCTGTCGCGCTGGCTGCAGACCTTCCCGAGCTACGGTTATCTGCTGTCGGTGCCGGAAGCCCATGCCGAGACCGTTCTTGCGCGTTTCCGGCGGGAGAACGTCTCCTCGGCCCGGATCGGAACGATCACGCGGGAGCGCCGCGTCACCGTCAGCCTCGACGGGGCTGAGGAATGCATCTGGGATCTCGATGCCGCGCCGCTCATCGGCTGTGGCCCCGGTGTGCCGGAGCAACGGGAGGACGCCGCATGACGGCGGTTCGTCCCCTCAGCGTCGCCATCCTCGCCCACTCCACCAACCCGCGCGGCGGCGTCGCCCACGCGCTCGGGCTTGGCGAGGCGCTGACCGCGCTTGGGCACCGTGCGGTGGTCTTCGCCCCGGATGCGTCGGGCAAGGGCTTCTTCCGGAAGGCGACTTGCGAGACCGTGCCCGTGGCGGCCTCCTGCGTGCGCGGCGATCTTGCCGATCTCGTCGCGGTGCGGGCAGGCGATTATGTCGCCCATTTCGAGCGCGAGGGCACGGCGGACTTCGACATCTGGCATGCGCAGGACGGCATTTCGGCCAATGCGCTCGCGACCCTCAAGGAGAGAGGGCTCATCCCGGGCTTTGCCCGCACCGTCCATCATATCGACGCCTTCGAGGACGAGCGCCTCCAGGACCTCCAGGCTCGCGCGATCACGGCGGCCGACCGGCATTTCGTCGTCTCGCGCCAGTGGCAGGCGGTGCTCGCCGAGGACTACGGAATTGCGGCCACCATCGTCGGCAACGGCGTCGACGACCAGCTTTTCAACGACCGCATGGGCGAGGCGGACGCGGATCTTCGCCGCAGCCTGCTGCCGCCCGGCGGGCCAACCTTCCTCAGTGTCGGCGGCATCGAGGAGCGCAAGAACACGGTGCGCATTCTCGACGCCTTCCGTATCATCCATGCCTCGGAGCCTTCCGCTCGGCTGGTGATCGCGGGCGGGGCCTCGCTTCTCGACCACAGCACCTATCGCCGCCGCTTCGACGCAATCCTTGCCGACGCCAATTTCAACGACGGCGCGGTGATCGTCACCGGCCCCGTGCCGCAACGGCTGATGGCGCCGCTCTACCGGGCCGCCGACGCGCTCGTCTTTCCATCGGTGAAGGAGGGGTTCGGCCTCGTCGTCCTTGAAGCGATGGCCTGCGGCACGCCGGTTGTGGTGCCGCATGGCGCGCCCTTCGACGAGTATCTCGGTCCGGACGACGCGCTCTTCTGCGATCCGCTCGCTCCGGAAAAGATCATGTGCGCCATGAGCCGCGCCCTCAATCCCGCCATCCGCGAGCGGCTCGTCCGGGCCGGCCACGTGGTTGCCTGCGCCCATGCCTGGGGCACCGTCGCCCGCGCACACCTTGCCGCCTATCAGGACCTCATGGAGACCTGCGATGCCTGAAATGCGCTTCACGATCCGCTGGCCGGACGGCACGCCGGAGAGCTGCTATTCGCCCTCGCTGGTGATCAAGGACTATTTCGAGCCCGGCCAGTCCTATCCCCTCGACGATTTCCTCAAGCGGTCGCGCGAAGCCCTCGGCATCGCCTCCGACCGCGTGAAGGCCAAATACGGCCGCCCATGCTCGCTTGCCCTCGGCCAGCTTCAACGCATCGAGGCCATGTCCGGCCGATTCACCGACACACCGCAGGCGACCGTCGCCGTCGAAGCCTTCGACGAGTGACCCCCCTTTCCATTGGAACGAAACGATGAACAGCCCCATGAAGATCGAACATTTCCCCGTCGTCGTCATCGGCGCAGGTCAGGCAGGCCTCTCCGTCTCCTGGTTTCTGAAGAAGGCCGGCATCCGGCATGTCGTGCTTGAGAAGAACCAGGCCTTTCATGCCTGGAAGACCGAGCGCTGGGACAGCTTCAGCCTCGTCACGCCCAACTGGCAGTGCCAGCTTCCCGGCCATCCCTATGACGGCCCGGACCCCTATGGCTTCATGGTGCGCGACGAGATCGTCGACTATCTCGACGCCTATGTTGAAAAGCTGCAGCCGCCGCTGCGCGAGGGCGTCGCGGTCAAGAAGCTCTCCGGCAACGCCTTTTCCGGCTTCGTGCTCGACACGACGTCCGGCATGATGACCGCCGACCAGGTGGTGATCGCCGCCGGCGGCTACCAGATCCCGATCGTGCCGCGCGAGGCGGAGCGCCTGCCGACTGATCTCGTGCAGGTCCATTCCTCAATCTACCGCAATCCGGAGCAGCTTCCCGAGGGCGCCGTCCTCGTCGTCGGCAGCGGCCAGTCGGGCGCGCAGATTGCCGAGGACCTGCATCTTGCCGGGCGCAAGGTGCACCTCTGCCTCGGCGATGCGCCGCGCGTTGCCCGCCGCTATCGCGGCAAGGACGTCGTCGAGTGGCTCGCCGACATGGGCTACTACGACCTGCCGGTCCATGCCCATCCGCTGCGCGAGGGCGTGCGCGACAAGACCAACCACTATGTCACCGGTCGCGACGGCGGCCGGGACATCGACCTGCGCCAGCGGGCGCTGGAGGGCATGGAGCTTTACGGCCAGTTCGTCGATGCGCGCGAGGGCAAGGTCAAGGTCGCCGATACGGTGAAGGAATGCCTCGACTCCGCCGACGCGACGAACGAGAGCATCAAGGACAGCATCGACGCCTTCATCGCCAAGGCCGGGATCGACGCCCCGGCCGAAGACCGCAAGCCGCCGGTCTGGGAGCCGTCGGGCCGTCCGACCGAGATCGACCTTCAGGGCGAAAGCATCGCCTCGATCGTCTGGTGCATCGGTTTCAGGACCGACTATTCCTGGATCGACCTGCCGGTCTTCAACGGACGTGGCCATCCGAGCCATGACCGCGGCGTCACCTCGATGCCGGGTGCCTATTTCCTCGGCCTGCCGTGGCTGCACACCTGGGGTTCGGGTCGCTTTTCCGGCGTTGCACGCGACGCCGAGCACGTTGCCGGCCAGATCATCGCCCGTCATGTGGATGTCATCGGCATGTCGGAAAGGGTCAACGAAGCGGCCATCGGCTCCTGATAGTCCCAATTCCTGGTCCGGGAGACCTTCATGACAGTCAATTTCAGTCAGGCGGAGCAGGATGGCCTCCGGGATCTTCATGGCGACGGGCAACCGTTCACCATCCGGCTCGGCATGCCGCATCTTTGTCTCGGCGGCTTGTCGGAAAATTGGCTCCTGAAGGAACTCGGCCATCGCCACTGGACCATGCTGGCGCGGGCCTGCGGCCGGATGCATCCGGATTTCCGCACGCCCGACGGCGAGCCGGTCTATGCCGCCTTCAACGCGGTGCGGCTGGAGGATTGCGATTTCGGCTCGCTCGGCGAGAACGATCTCCTGACCATCAGCAGCGACCTTGCCCGCATCTCGCGCACGCAGGTGCTCACCCGCCATGCCCTCACCTCGGCGGGGCGCCTGGTGGGATCGATCGAACTCATCTCGGTCTTCGTGTGCCGGCAGGAGAAGGGCCGCAACCGGTCCGTCGCCCGGCTGGAGGTCGACGGCCTTCCCGCCATCGACCGCGAGACCATCGGCTGGTCGGTCGCCGCCGAGGCACCCGGCCTTCGGGCCGGTCGCTGGGAGCAGCATTTCGGCCTGTCGCGCTCGGCGGCCGACGAGGAGGGCAAGCCCTCACTGCTCATCGATCCGGTGCCGACCGTCGATTTCAACGGCGCGAACTTTCTCTATTTCGCGTCCTTCCAGGCCTTCGTCGACCGGGCCGAATGGGCCTTCTTCCGCAATGATCCGCTCGTTGCGGCCACCGTGCGGCGGGACATCGTCTATTGCGGCAATATCGAGCCGGGCGAGCGTGTGATCGCATCGCTCATGGCGAGTGAGCGGCAGGGCGGCCGGCTCACGCATTGGTGCCGGTTGACGCGGGCGGAAGGCGGCGAGCGCCTCGCCGACGTCTTCACCGAACGCCGGACACTCGCCGGTCCGGCAGATTAGGCAGATACTGGCAGCCGACACCGCGCTGGTAGGAATTGACGACCCGGTCGTTCTTGAGCACGTAGGTCGTCTTGCAGGAAATGACCATCCGGTAGTCGGCGATGAAGGGATCGCGGCCGCGGAATGTCGGCCGGTTCGGGTCCGTGCCCCACCGCGTCACCTCATCGTACCAGGACAGATAGCGGTAGCCGTTCTGCCTCTGGTCGGCGATGGGCTCGCCGAAGGCGGCCGTCAGTTGCGCCGCGTTGTAGCCCCGATAGGCCGCCGGATTATGTCCCGGCGAGTGCGGCAGGGGCACTGACTGGCAGGCCGACAGGCCGAGCGACAAACCAAGAATGGCGGCGACGGACGTTGCTCGAAACGTCATGGCGAACTCCTCGGCCACGATGCCATGGCGCGCAGGCTTTCCCGCGCCCCTTTACGGACAGTCATGTCGTGCCTGGAATGGCCGATGGCAAGGTAGCATTCCTATTTTTGAACGGCCGCAGGCCGCAGGCCTCAGGCGAGCGAGGGGGCACCGGCGCGTGTCGGCAGTATCGCGCCGTCCGCATTCTCCTTCAGGTCGACGCCGGTGAGCTTCAGCCGCAGGCCCTCGCGAGCAAGCCAGACGATTTTGTCGGCGGCGGCCTCCGGATCGAGGCCGTCGGCATGGATGTTGGAGACGCAATTGCGCTCGCTGTCGCGCCGCCCGACCTTCGGGGCGAAGGTGACATAGGCGCCGAGGCTGTCCGGCACCGAAAGACCCGGCCGCTCGCCGATCAGAACAACGACGAGCTTGGCCCCAAGCGCAGCTCCTGCCTCGTCGCCGAAGGCAACGCGGGCCTGGCTGGCGAGAACGATCGGGGCGACGGAAAGATCGCCCATGCGCTTCAGGCAGGTTTTCAGCACAGCCTCGGCATGGTGCTCGACGGCGGCGGCGGACAGGCCGTCGGCGATGACGAAGGCGACGTCATGGTCGCCGGGGGTCATCTCCGCAAGATCGTCGGGATGAACGCGGCGGCCATAGTCGGGACGCGAGAGATAGGTTGTCCGGTCCGGCGCGGTCGATCGGACGCGGATGACGGAGAGCGGGGCAAGGCGCTCAGCCATCGCGTCGAAATTCACCTTGCCGTGCACGGCATCGCGGGCGCGCGCATGGGCGAGCTGGAAATCCAGCACGGCGCGGGTCGGCATGGCGTCGCCGGTGCGGCCGATGCCGATCCTCGCGCGGGTCGCATTGCGAAAGCGGGCGAAGGGATCGAAAATGTTGACAGGCTCGGGGGCGTTGCTCATGCGGACGCCTTGTAGCTGAGGAGATTGCGCGAGAAGGGGCCGGCCGCGGCGGAGGGCGCAAGGCGACCCTGGCCGTCGAGCATTTCCATGCGCTTCAGCCAGCCTTCGAACTCGGGCGCCGGCGGCTTTTTGAACATGTGCCTGAGGCTGACGATGTCGTGGTAGGCAAGGCTCTGGTAGTTCAGCATCACGTCGTCGGCGCCGGGCACGGCAATGAGGAAATTGACCCCGGCGGCGGCGAGCAGGACCATCAGGTTGTCCATGTCGTCCTGGTCGGCCTCGGCGTGGTTGGTGTAGCAGACGTCGACGCCCATCGGCAGGCCGAGCAGCTTGCCGCAGAAATGGTCTTCGAGGCCCGCCCGGATGATCTGCTTGGCGTCGTAGAGATATTCCGGGCCGATGAAACCGACGACCGTGTTGACGAGCAGCGGCTTCAACTCGCGGGCGACGGCATAGGCGCGCACCTCGCAGGTCTGCTGGTCGACGCCATGGTGGGCGTCGGCCGAAAGCGCGCTGCCCTGTCCCGTCTCCAGATACATGACGTTGTCGCCGACGGTGCCGCGTTTCAGCGACAGCGCCGCCTCGCGTCCTTCGCGCAGCACGGAAAGGTCGATGCCGAAGCCCTTGTTGGCGGCCTCGGTGCCGGCGACGGACTGGAAGACGAGGTCGAGCGGCGCGCCTTTCTCGATCGCCTGGATCGAGGTGGTCACGTGGGTCAGGACGCAGGACTGGGTCGGGATCTCGAAGCGCTCGCGCAGGCGGTCGAAGAGGTGCATCAGCCTGATGCAGGCATCGAGGTTGTCGGTCGCCGGATTGATGCCGATGACCGCATCGCCGATGCCGTAGAGAAGGCCGTCCAGCGTCGAGCCGGCGACGCCCTCCGGATCGTCGGTCGGGTGGTTCGGCTGCAGGCGGCTGGAAAGCCGCCCCGGCAGTCCGACGGTGGAGCGGAAGGCCGTCACCACCCGGCATTTGGCAGCGACGGCGATGAGGTCCTGGTTGCGCATGATCTTGGAGACGGCAGCGACCATTTCCGGCGTCAGGCCGGGCGCGAGGGCCGTCAGCGCCTCACTCGTCGCCTCGTAGGAGAGCAGCCAGTCGCGGAACTGGCCGACGGTCATGTGCGAAACAGGCGCGAAGGCCTGCCGGTCGTGACCGTCGACGATCAGCCGGGTGACCTCGTCCGCCTCATAGGGGATCAGCAGATCCTCAAGGAAGGTCTTCAGCGGAATGTCGGCGAGGCAGAAGCGCGCGGCGACGCGGCGCTCGTTGGTTTCGGCGGCGATGCCGGCGAGGCAATCGCCCGATTTCAGCGGCGAGGCCGCGGCCATGACGGCCTTCAGATCGGCGAAGACGTGGCGTTCGTTGCCAAGAAGCACGGAATAGGAGGACATGGTCAAAGGATAGGCCTGACGCGGCTTTGTCCAAGCCGATTTTTTCGCCAGCCCGACGGACCGGACCATCTGGAATGGCGTCAATTTGTGCGCAATTCCATCGATTGGGAGAATGTGCGGGCGATGGGACGTTGATGTGGCTGAATTTTACAAAATTTACCGATCATATCCATCTGAAATGATCGTTACACAATGGGCCGGCGCACAAAATTTCGTCACCGCCGCTTGCCGCTTCGGGGCACGGGAATATTTCTGCCGTCCCCACGGCGCAAATGCGCCTGCCTGTCGTTGCACGGTCTCATTTCGGCCTCATGATGCTTTCACGATCACAGCAGGTTGAATTGAGGTCGAATGATTGAGTCCTGCATCTGCAGTCGCTCGGACATTCGAAGCCTTGTCTGCCGCCATCGTCATTGCCGGCCACGGGCCGTCAATCCTGCTGCCGTCAAGCCATCCAGAACCGGATGGGGCGACGTTCTTGAACCCTGTTACCTGGATTTTCCGCTGACGTCTTTCGCGGCGGGGGCGGTCTGCATGGCCATGACGGAGGCCAGATCACAACAAGCCGTCATTTCACTTCGATGTGTGTGCCGTGTTTCGTGGCGCTCCGGATCGCATTGCTTTCCGGACGAGGAGACGCGCGTCCCGGCGATCGGGGACCGTCGCCGCGACGCGGGCCTGCATGAGGAAAGAGATCTGCGCGCCAGGGCCGGCATCCGGACAAGGCGCGCTTCGTTTGGGGCATGGTGTCGCCGCAAGATCGGGTCCACATTGCACGTGGCACCATGCTCTAAAACCGCGCCCGCCCGGCAAGCCTTCGGAGGAGGGCCTTGCCGGGCGGGCGTTCCCTTATGCGCTCCGGCCTGAAATTGGCCTAGTGGGGCGCATCGGCGGCAGGGACGCCGGCTGCTGCTGCCTTTTGGGGGGCTTTCAGCAGAAGCAGCAAGGGAAGCGCTGCAAGCGAGACGAACATCATCAGCTTGAAGTCGTCGAGATAGGCAATCATCGCGGCCTGCTGGCTGACCATCATGTCGAGCATGGCCATCGTTTTCTGGCTCGTCACCGACCCGCCGAACCCCTGCAGGAAGTTCGTCAGGTTGGGGTTGGTTTCCGTCAGCCGGCCCCCGATCACCGCATGGTTGATCTGGATGTTCTGCGTCAGCAGGGCCGTCACCACCGAAATGCCGATCGACGAGCCGATGTTGCGCATCAGGCTGAAAAGGGCGGTGCCGTCCGTGCGGAATTTCACGTCCAGGGTCGCGAAGGTGATCGTCGACAGGGGCACGAAGACAAGTCCCAATCCAAGACCCTGGATGACGCCGCTGCGGATCAGCGGCCAGTAGTCCATCTGCGGCGAGAACTGGGTCATGTCGTAGAGCGACCAGGCGGTGAGGCCGAGCCCTGTCATGATCAGCAGCCGCGCGTCGATCTTCTTCACCAGCCGTCCAACGAGGATCATCGAGACCATCGTTCCGGCGCCGCGCGGGGCAAGCACGAGGCCTGTCGTCGTCGACGGATAGCCAAAGAGCTGGGAGAGCATCGGCGGCAGCAGGGCCATCGTTGCCAGCAGGATGATGCCGACGACGAAGATGAAGATCAGGCCCGTGACGAGATTGCGGTCCTTGAACATGCCCGGATGGATGAAGGGTTCCTTGGCCGTCATCGTGTGGACGATGAACATCCAGAAGCCGGTCACGGCCAGCGCGGTCTCGATGATGATCTCGGTCGAGCCGAACCAGTCGAGCTGCTCGCCGCGGTCGAGCATCATCTGCAGCGCGCCGACGCCGAGCGAGAGCAGGGCAAAGCCGAAGAAATCGAAACGGCGCAACCGCGTCGCGACCGACGGCATGAAGGTGGCGATGCCGAGGAAGGCGAGAATGCCGACCGGCACGTTGATGTAGAAGACCCAGCGCCAGTTCAGGGCGTCGGTCAGGTAGCCGCCGAGCGTCGGGCCGAGGATCGGGCCGACCATGATGCCCGCGCCCCACAAGGCCATGGCCGAGCCATGATTTTCCTTGGGATTGATGTCGAGCAGCACGGTCTGCGACAGCGGCACGAGGGCAGCGCCGAAAATGCCCTGGAACAGACGGAACAGGACCATCTCGTAGATGCTGGTCGAGAGGCCGCAGAGCATCGAGGTGACGGTGAAGCCGGCGACGGAGATCAGGAACAGCCGCTTGCGTCCGATCCTGTCGGCCAGCCAGCCGGTCACCGGGGTCATGATGGCGGCGGCGACGATATAGGAGGTGAGCACCCAGTTGATGGTGTCCTGCGATGCGCCGAGGCTGCCTTGCATGTTGGGCAGGGCAACATTGGCGATCGTGGTGTCCAGCACCTGCATGATGGTCGCGAGCATGATCGAGACGGTGATCAGGCCGCGGTTAAGGGCAACGCCGTCCGCCGGTGCGGCGACGGCCCCTCCGGCGGTGGCGCTTGTCATTTCTGGGCGACCTCCGCGGCAACGGCCGGCTCAAGGCCGAGGGCGGCCATGGCCGAGCGGATCGGCTGCGGCAGCGGACGCTGCCAGCCGGTATCGACGTCGACGGTCGAGCTCAGGCCGGAGGCGAGGACCTGCTTGACGTTGTCGTCGTCAATGCTGATGCGCACGGGCACGCGCTGGACGACCTTCACCCAGTTGCCGGTCGCGTTTTGCGCCGGAAGGATGGAGAAGACCGAGCCGGTGCCGGCGCCGAGGCTCTGGACCGTGCCCGTGATGTCCTTGCTCGGGAATGCGTCGAAATCGAGGGTCACCTTGTCGCCCGGCTTCATGTGGGTGAGCTGGGTTTCCTTGAAATTCGCCTCGACCCAGACATTGTCAGTCTCAACGAGGCTGACGGTGGTTTCACCTTCCGAGACATACTGGCCGACCTTGAGGACCCCGACCTCGCTGACGATGCCGTCGGCGGGGGCGCGGACGACCGTGTGCTTGAGGTCGAGCTGGGCCTTGTCGCGCGCCGCGATGGCCTGCAGCACCAGCGGGTGCTCGTCGACGGCGATGTCCGGATTGCCGCCAAGGGCGGCGCGGGCGCTGTCGACGGCCTGCTGCGACTGGACCAGCGCCTGCTTGGCGGTTTCGAGGTCGTGCTGGGAGGCATCATAGGTGGCGCGCGAGGCCGTTCCGTTGGACAGCAATTGCTGCTGCCGGTCCATCACGGTCTGCTGGTAGGCCAGCGTCTCCTGCGCCTCCTTCTCGGCGGAGTTGGCGTTGCGCCAGGCGGCCTGAAGCTGCTGCACCTGCAGCCGGGCGGCGGCAAGCGCGGCGTTCTTCTCCTCAAGCGCCAGCTTGTACTGGTCGTCGTCGATGCGGAAGAGGATGTCGCCGGCCTTCACCTGCTGGTTCTCGTGCACCGGCACCTCGTCGATGCGACCGGAAATATCCGGGCCGATCGAGACGATGTCATGCTTGACGTAGGCGTTGTCGGTCGACTCGTAGCGCCCGCTGGTGGCCCAGACGTAGCCGCCGCCGACCACGATCAGAAGCGGCACGGCGAGCATCAGCGGCCAGCGCAGCCGGCTCTTCTTCGCCTTGGCAGGGGCGGCCTCGGGCGGCCTGATTTCGGCAGCGGAGGCTTCGGGCACCGCCGGCTTTTCCGGGGCAAGGGAGGTTACGTTCGTTGAGGTCTTTTCGGCGGCAGCCATGGTCGTCGTCCTGTGAGTTCTGAAATTCTTGAAACAATGCGCCGGCGGGCGAGGGCCTCAGCCAGCGGCTTCCTTGGCGGCGGTCCCCCTGGCGGAGGCTTCGACGGGGGCGTCCGCGCCGTCGTCGGCATCGCCCCTGTTGCGTTCGGTGAGGTTCGCGTGGCAGCGCTTGAGCAGCGTCATCAACTGGTCGCGTTCCTCTTCGGTGAAGCCGGCCATCATTTCATCGAAGATGCCGCTTCCCAGCGCCTTCATCTCGGTGAAGGCGGGGCGGGCGGCCTCAGTCATGAAGACCAGCCGGGCGCGCCTGTCGGTCGGATCCTGGCGCCGCTCGACCCAGCCCGCCGTCTCCATCCGGTCAACAAGCCGGCAGACCGAAATCGGTTCCAGATCCAGCCGGTCTGCAATCGCGGTCTGGTTGATGCCCTCATCGCGCCAGAGCACGGCAAGGACCTGCCATTGCGCGCGGGTGAGGCCGCTGGTGCCGGCGATCCGGTCGAAGCGTCGGCGCATGAGGCGCGTCGTGTCGTGCAGCAGATAGCCAAGCGTGGGTTCGTGTATCTCTGTCATGTCAGACTTATAATAAGCATGCTTATTATGTTCAAGCTCATTTCGCGGTGCAGCGTTACGTGCCGGTTAAGGCATCGCTGAGAACTGGCGGTGATTTCGCCCGTTTTAGCGTTCAGGAACAGATGGTTGCTGCACTGCACACGACCAGTGAATTCACGGATATGTGATCATAATAAGGGAGACTTGCAAATTCGGCAGGTCTGTTCAAACGGCCTCTGCGACGCAGGGGCGGCCGTCCGTGGCGTCGTGGAGCCCGGCGCGAGCGGACGTGTTGCGGCGCGCGCGGAGCACGGTGCAAGAGCCGGCCCGTGAGGGCCGGTCATCCCGTCAGAACGTTCTGAATTGGGAAGGCTTTCCGCTCAACCCTTGGGGGCAAGCGGCGTCATGAAGCCCGAATAGGACTTGGGGAGGGGGGCGGACCAGAGACCGGTCTTGGCGGTCGCCGCCTTGAGGCCGAGGAGCGCTTCCATCAGCTTGACCGCGCAGCCAACGCCCTCGATCACCGGAACGCCATGCTCCGCCGAGAGATCGGCGGCCAGATCCGCCATGCCGGCGCAGCCAAGCACGATGCCTTCGGCTCCGTCCGTCTTCAGTGCCGCGGCGATTTCGGCGGAGATCGTGTCGCGGGCGCCGGAGCCCGGCTTTTCAAGGTCGAGCACCGGAATGTCGGAGGCACGCACGCGGGTGCAGCGTGTGGCCAGACCATAGGCAACGAGATTGCCCTCGATCACCGGGATCGACCGCGACAGGGTGGTGACGACGGAAAAGCGGTGGGTGATCAGGCTTGCGACGTGAAAGGCCGCCTGGCCGATGCCGATCACCGGGCCCTTCGCCAGCGCGCGGGCGGCATCGATGCCGGTGTCGTCGAAGCAGGCGAGGATATGGCCGTCGACACCGGATTCCTCCGCCTCCTTCATGGCAAGCAGCATGCCGGGGACGGCGATGGCCCCGTCATAGGCGCCCTCGATGGAGGCTGGACCGTTCTTCGAGGTGGCCGCGATGATCTCCGTTCCGGGCGCGGCGACGGCGCGGGCTGCGGCTGCGGCCTTGTCGGTCATCGAGACGGTGGTATTCGGATTGATGAGATGGATGCGCATGAGCCTGATGTCAGCCGAGTTCAAAGGTCGTGATGCCGTAGATCCGGGACAGATCGAGGCTTGGGGCCGGTCCGCGGTACATCCGCGCGGTCTCGAAGACCGGGGCGAGGCCGTATCTCTCGGCGAGCGCCACGGCGGCGGAATTGGGTTCGGGCGGGTCGAGGACGACTGCTTCGCCCTTCGCTGTCTCGGCCAGCGACAGAAACAGCGCCTCGGCGAACTCCGACGTTTCGGCGAAGAGCGGGCCGATCTTGTGTCCGGTCCTGCAGGGGCGGATGACGCCGAAGCCGCGCACGGTGCCGTCTTCGACATAAGCCCGGGCATGATGGCCGGGTGTGCTCGCCCAGGCGCGGATGAACGCGGCGCGCGGCGCCGGAAAGAGCGGTGCGTCATAGGCCGCGATGGCGTCGATCAGGTCCGGCGTCTCCGGAATGGCGATCGACGGACCCTCGGGCGTCGCCGCCGTCACCACGCCCTGATAGCGGATGTTTCGGTGCGCGAGCGCGAAGCCGGATTTGGCGTAGTTGTCCTGCTGGGCGACGACACCGTCGAGCCCGATCGTGGTCGCGTGATTGCGGGCAAACGCGTGGTCCCAGAGGGCCTTGCCGATGCCTTTTCCGCGCATGTCGGGCCGGCAGATATAAAAGCCGAGGAAGGCGAAGTCGGGCGAATAGCGCACGAGCGAAATCGAGGCGGCAAGTTCGCCGCCGACCCGTCCGACCAGAAAGCCTTCGGGGTCGACCATGGCGAAGAGCGGCGCATCGCCAAGGCCGGGATTCCAGCCCTCGCTCGCGGCCCAGTCGACGATGGTCGCAACGTCGTCGCCGGACGCGACGCCGAATTGGGCCTTCGGGGTGTTCACGTCACACCATGCCCTTGCCGGCGTCCGAGCCCCGCTTCGCCTGCCGGCTGCGGATGACGACGACGGCCGTCAGCAGCGAGCCGATGACGAGCAGCGAGATCATCGTCGTCAGGGTGCCGAGCGCGTAGATCGCCGGGGTCGTGACGGTGGTCGTCAGGCTGCGCAGGGTGATCGGCAGCGTGTTGTCGGCGCCCATCGCCTGGCTGGAGCGGGCGATCTCGTCCCAGGAGAGCGTGAAGCCGAAGAGCGCGACGCCGAAGATCGACGGCACGATGATCGGCAGGACGACATGGCGGAAGGTCTGCCAGGGCGTTGCGCCAAGGTCGCGGGCGGCTTCCTCATAGGCCGGATTGAAGCGGTTGAAGACCGCGAACATGATCAGCAGGCCGAAGGGGAAGGTCCAGGTCAGGTGCGCGCCGAGGCCGGAGGAGAAAAGGCCCATGAGCGTCGTGAAGTTCTGCCAGATCCACTCCACCTCATAGGCGTCGCCGAAGGCCTTGATGCTGTCGTCGAAGATGCGGAATTCCAGCGCAATGCCGAGCGAGACCACGATCGAGGGCACGATGAGGCTGGCGATCGCGACATAGAAGAGGGCGCCCGAGCCGCGAAAGCGGCGGCGGAAGGCAAGCCCGCCCATGATCGAGGCGACCACGGTGATCGCCATGACGATGATGCCGAGTTCCAGCGAGTTCCAGAAGGCGGAGCCGATGTCGACCACGCCGATGCCCTCGAAGAGCTGGCGGAACCAGTGCAGCGAGACGCCGCGCATCGGGAAGGTGAGGCCGCCCTCCGGGCCCTGGAAGGACAGGATCAGGATGGTGATCGTCGGCCCGTAGAGGAAGAGCACGAAGAGCGCGAAGAAGGCGGCGAGCCAGTAGAAGGAGGCGGGGCGACGGTCACCCATGGCGGAACACTCCCATCAGTCTTGGCTCTTGCTGGAGCATGATCTTTTCGGAAAACCGGTTTCCACTTTTCCGGATCATGCTCAAAGTTCCTTGCGGATGTCGACGAAGCGGGTTAGCGCCACGATCATCATCAGCACCGTAATCAGGAGCACGATGGCGTTGGCGGCCGCGAGCGGGAACTGCAGGAAATTCGTCTGGACCTGGATGATCTTGCCGACGGAGGCGATCTGCTGGCCGCCCATGACGCCGATGGTGATGTAGTCGCCCATGACGATGGTGATGACGAAGATCGAGCCGATGGTGATGCCGGTCTTGCACAGCGGGATCACGACATTCCAGAGCGTCTGCCAGCCGCTGGCGCCGCTATCGTAGGCGGCCTCGATCAGCGACTTGTCGATGCGGAACATCGAGTTGATCAGCGGGATCAGCATGAACACGGTGTTGAGGTGCACGAAGGCAAGGACGACCGAGAAATCGGAATAGAGCAGGTCGTCGAGCGGCGTGTCGATGACGCCAAGTCCGAGCAGACCCTGGTTGATCAGCCCGTTGCGCCCGAGCAGCGGGATCCACGAGATCATGCGGATGACGTTCGAGGTCCAGAAGGGGATGGTGCAGACCAGCGCCAGCACGATCTGCATCGTCAGCGTGCGGACGTGAAAGACGAGGAAATAGGAGACAGTGAAGCCGATCAGCAGCGTCAGGAGCCAGACGAGGAAGCAGAATTTCAGCGTCGAGAGATAGGTCGCGAAAGTGGTGCAGAGCGACGGCAGGTTGGCAATGCACTGGTCGAAGACCTCGACGTAGTTCTTGGGCGTGAAGTCCGGCTCGATCGAATACTGGGTGTAGTTCCAGAAGCTGACGACGAGCGTTGCGATCAGCGGCAGGATGAAGAAGACGATGAAGACGGCGGCCATCGGCGCAGCCTGCCAATAGGGCGTCCATTTCGATGCGGTCATCGAGGGTGTGGGCATGGCGGCTCCGAAGGCGTTGCGCTCGATCGCGCGGGGCGTGTCCCGTGAGAGGGGGAGAAAGAGCGGCCTGCGCCGCTCTTTCCGGTCTTGAGGTCGCGGCGATTACGCGGCGATGAACTCGTTCCACTTCTTGATCATGTACTCGTTCTCGTCCATGACCGAGTTCCAGCAGGCAACGGCGCCCATGCGGGCCTCGTAGGAGCCGCCGTCGCGCACGGCGCCGGCCTTTTCCAAGAGCGTGCCGTCCGGCGCGTGGATGTCCTTTTCCGCCGGCTTGCCTTCCATCCAGTAGGCCCACTCGTAGGGCTCCATGTTCTCCTTGGCCGTGTCGAGAACGGCGGAGTAGTAGCCCTGGCGGTTGAGGTAGGCACCGGCCCAGCCGGACAGGAACCAGTTGATGAACTCGTAGGCGCCGTCGAGCTGCTTGCCCTTCAGCGTCTTCGGCAGGCCGAAGCCCGAAGCCCAGGCGCGATAGCCTTCCTTCAGCGGCTGGTAGGTGCAGGCGATGCCCTTGGAGCGAACGGCGGTGACCGCCGGCGACCACATCGACTGGATGACCACTTCGCCCGAGGCCATCAGGTTGACGCTCTCGTTGAAGTCCGACCAGAACGCACGGAACTGACCGGCCTTCTTGGCCTCCGTCAGCACCTTCATGGTCATGTCGATCTCTTCCTTGGTCATGTTGCCCTTGTCCGGGTACTTGTACTCACCCAGGGCTTCCACGACCATCGCGGCGTCCATGATGCCGATCGACGGGATGTTGAGGATGGCGGCCTTGCCCTTGAACTCGGGGTTCAGCAGTTCCTTCCAGCTCTCGATCGGACGGCCGATGAGGTCGGGACGGATGCCAAGCGTGTCGGCATTGTACACGGTCGGGATCAGGGTGATCCACTCGGTCTGCTCGGACGAGAACTTCTTGCCGAACTGCTTTTCCAGATAGAAGACCTTGGTCGGTGCCGTGCCCTGCAGACCGATCTTCTTGCCGTCGATCTCGCCCTTGGTCATGACGGTGGCAAGCTTGTCGGCATACTTGATCTTGTTGGCGTCCATGCCCATCAGGTTGCCCGACGGGACGAGGTTCGGCAGCGAGAAGTATTCGCTGTCGACGATGTCGAAGCTGTTCGGCTGGGTGATGATGCGCTTGGTGACGTCGTCGGTGGTGACCGGGATGTACTCGATCGTGATGCCGAGGTCTTCCTTCGCCTTCTTGGCGATGTCGGCCGACTGGTTGACGGCCGTGCCGAGGTAGCGAAGCGTGACGCCCTCGGCCGCGATGACCGCGGGGAAACCGGTGATGGCGCCCGAACCAGCGGCCACGGCGGCGGTGGCGGCGGCTCCCTTCAATACGCTGCGGCGGCTGAGGCCGTCGGCCTTCTTGTCGTTGGTCGTCATGTCGTCAGATCCCCTGTTTGGTTTGGTGTGTTCCGCCGGCATGCGGCGAAGACAGACGGCGCGGCGCGCGCCGAATGTTGCTCTGTCCGATCAGGTGGAGGGGGCGAGGCGATGGGCGTCGCCCGTGTCCCAGCCGATCGTGGCCTGGTGGCCGGTTTCCACCGGCGCGGCAAAGAAGGTGCGTTCGGGAACGATGGCCATGAGCTCCTGCTGGCCCTCGCCCTCGAGCGTCACGACGACCGTGTAGCCCTGGTATTCGACGCCGGTCACCGTGCCGGTGCGCTTGTAGGCCGTGGTCAGCGTCTCCGGATCGGCGGCCAGCGACACCTTGTCGGCGCGCACCGTGACGCGGGTTTCGTCGACCTCGATGATGTTGTGGCCGCCCATGAAGCGGGCGACGAACTCGGTCGCAGGCCTGTCGAAGATCTCCTGCGGCGTGCCGGCCTGCTCGATCTTGCCGTTGTTCATGACGACGACGAGGTCGGCGAGGGCCATGGCCTCTTCCTGGCCGTGGGTCACGTGAATGAAGGTGATGCCAAGCTCGCGCTGGAAGCGCTTCAGTTCGGCTCGCATCTTGATGCGCAGGAAGGGGTCGAGGGCCGACAGCGGCTCGTCGAGAAGCAGGATCACCGGGTCGGTGACGAGGGAACGGGCGAGGGCGACGCGCTGCTGCTGGCCGCCCGAGAGCTGCGAGGGCAGGCGGTCGGCGTAGGGCGTCATGGCGACCAGTTCCAGCATCTCGTCGGCGCGGGCATGGCGGCTCGCCTTGTCCTGGCCGCGCATCTTCAGCGAGAAGGCGACATTGTCGCGGACCGACAGGTGCGGAAACAGCGCGTAGCTCTGGAACATCATCGCGGTGCCGCGCTTGACCGGGGGCTCGCCGTTGACGACGCGCGGGCCGATGACGATGTCGCCGTCGGAAATGTCCTCGTGGCCCGCGATCATGCGCAGCGTGGAACTCTTACCGCAGCCGGAGGGGCCGAGAAGGCAGCAATAGGTGCCCGCCGGTATCTTGATGGAGATGTTGTCGACCGCGACAGTGCCGCTGTAGCTCTTGGTGACACTGGCAAGTTCCAGATCCGCGCCGCGCGACATGGCATGATCTCCAATCTGCAGATCGATCTCCGGTTTCAGGCCGATTTCATGTCCCGAAACAATGGTCCGGTCATCGTTCGCAAGTGATATGCCAAATGCTGATCGAGAGCGCTTTTGCGCCGTTTTACAGTATGTTATCGTTCCAGGTGCCGGTCTTGATGCAAGCCGCGCCGCGATGCGGGCGCCGGATTTGCCGCATTTCAAGGCAAATGCACACAATCAAATCGCTGTTTTGTATACAATCTGGATTTGCGGTCGCCTTCCGCTCGGCCTTATCCTAGCCGGAGATATCATGACCATCGAGCGGCGCGCGCAGGCGGGCCTTGCAGCAAGGGGGGCGCCAGTGGCCAAGGGCAAGACGGCATCGCAGCCTTCCGAAAGAATTCAGGCTGAGTTCGGCGGCTTCGGCGGTGCGGGTCTTCGCAGCGCCCGGGCGCGAACGATCTACGCCGCGCTGCTGGAGGCGATCCTCGCCGGCCGCCTGGCGCCGTCCATGCGCCTGCCCGAAGACGATATCGGCAGCATCTACGGTGCGAGCCGGACGATCGTGCGTTCGGCGCTGGAGGGCCTGTCGCGCGACGGCGTCATCGTTTTGGAACCCAACCGCGGGGCCTTCGTGGCCAGTCCCGGCGTCGTCGAGGCGCGGGAGGTGTTCGAGGCCCGGCTGCTGATCGAGCCGCACCTGACCCACGCGGCGGCCGGGCATGTCTCGAAGAAGGATATCGCGCTGCTGCGCCGGCACCTGGAGGCCGAGGAAGCCGCCGTGCATGACGAGCAGCAGGGAACCGCGATCCTGCTGTCGGGCCGCTTTCACGTGCTGGTCGCCGGCATGGCCGGGCAGGCGACGCTGGCCGGTTTCGTGCGCGAATTGGTGTCCCGCTCGTCGCTGATCGTGGCGCTCTACTGGCGCCGCCGCCAGGCGACCTGCGCCTGCGAAAGCCACCGGATTCTGGTCGACCTCCTGGCCGAGGGAAAAGGCGAGGAGGCCTCCCGCCTGATGCGCGAGCATCTGGTCGACACGCTGGAAGGGCTCGATCTCAGCGGCCCGCGCCAGGCAACGGCCAGCCTTGCCGAAGCCCTCGGCACCGACCTTGAGACTGCCGGGGCAAAGTCTGCCTGAGGCGGCTGGGCGTCTCGCGCCTATTCGTCGTCGTCGCGCGGTTTTCCCTGCAAGTCGCGCCTTTCCCGCAATTTCCTGCCGAGGGCGGTAATCCGCTTGTCGCCGGTCCGCACGATCTGCACGACCGTCTCGGTGGGGATGTCCTCGCCGATCAGTTCCGTGATCCGGAGCGGCAGGTCCGTCGGCGAACTGCCCGGCTGTGCCGTCGCGGGATTGGGGGAGGCGGGCTCGCCGGCCGTTTTCGTTCCGGATGGCTCTGGAAGAGGCGGCTGCGAAGCCGGTGGTGGGGGCACCGCGATCCTGGCGGCCATTTCGGCCGCGCGCGGCAGTGGCGATCGCGATGGTTCGTCCGCTGCCGCAGCCTGAACTGAACGTTTTTCGGCGCCGGGTTCGGGGGGCAGGCGGCCGAGCAATTGGGCGATGCGGCCTTGCAGCTCCGCAGAATGCGCCCGTTCCGACAGGAGGGCCGCCTCGCGTTCGGCGAGGATCTGGCGCAGATGGCCCTCGCGCTCCTGCTCTTCCTCGATCTGGATGTCGAAGTCGTTGCTGCTCGCCTGCAGGGCGAGGTTGTCGTTTTCCAGCTCGTGGATTCTGAGGCGGGCGATCGCCAGCGCATCCTCGGCTTCGCTGGTGCGGCGCTCCAGCGCGGAGGTCTTGGCCGCGTATTCGGCGCGGATGGCGTCCTTCTGGGCGGCTATTTCCTCAAGGGTCATGGGCAGGCGGGCGAGGGCGTCGCGTATCGCGAGGCGCCGGGCCCTGTGGGCAAGCGCGGGGGCGACCAGCAACGTGACGATGCCGGTGGTCAGGACGCCCAGCGCGAAATACATGGCCTGTTCGATCATCGCATGCCCCAACCGGCCGAAACCGTGGACGGCGGCCCCGAAGGGGGCCGTCCGGGCCGATTCCCAGTGCGGCCATTGGGCCCGCAAATTACGCCGGCGGCAAGGCTGATCAGAAGGGGTTCCAGGTCGGCTGCGGCGTGAACTTCAGATAACCGACGTTGATGCCGAGCCGGCCGCCGATGCCCGAGCGGACCGGGACGAGGGTGATCCCGCCGGAGCGCAGCACCGTCATGCCGAAGCCGCCGACCAGATAGGCCGAGCCGTCGACGCCGCCGAAGCGCTGGTAGATCGAATTCACGGCCGGCAGGTTGTAGACGAGCATCATCGTGCGCGCGCCGTCGGCGCCAAGGTCGAAGCCGAAGGTCGGACCCTGCCAGTAGACCTTGAGGTTGCCGGCGTTGCGGGTGAAGAGCGTGCCCTCGCCGTAGCGCAGGCCGCCGAAGATGGCTCCGGTCGCCTCCTGGCCGAGGATGTAGCCGTTCGGCTGGCCGTAGTTGGAGACGGCCCGTTCGATGACGCTGGCAAGGCCCGCCGAGATCTGCCCGAAGAACTCGTTGCCGGCGTTGACCAACTCTTCCTGCGAATAGCCGGTGTTGCTTCCGGCCTGCTGGGCGCGGGCGGTGGAGGGCAGGGCAAGCACCAGCGCCGGCAGGATCGCGCACAGGAGGGCCCATGCGGCAAGGGCATGCCGTCGCGGGCTTGCTGGCGAGAGGTGTCTTGTTCCCGCGCCGTCTGACATTCGGGGGCTGATTGTCATGACATCGATCCTTTCCGTCCTGGAACAAACGCGACACGTGGACCAAGCAAGAGCGCACGGATGGTTTACAAAGCCTTAACCATGACCATTTCCGCCGTTCAAAATCGTGTCATGCGTGTGCCCGGCTTGACGTTTCCTTTGCGACTTTCTGCTTTCGTGACGGTGACATGGACCTTGCCCGCGAGACCATGGGCGAGCGGTGGGCAGACGGCGCACAGGGGCGGAGCACAAAGAGGGCCGGGGATGACAGCAACAATGCGGCCGAGGAAGAGACGACCGGCGGGGGAGCGTCATCGTTGCGCGCGTCTGCCGTGGCTGCTTGCCGCCGCGATGTCCTTCATCGCCGCGCTGCCGGCCTTCGCGCTCAGCGACAGGATCGTCCACGATCCCTACACGGGCCTTGCCATCGAAGGCTACGATCCGGTCGCCTATTTCATCGTCGGCAAACCGGTGCGCGGCCGCAAGGAACGGGAAATCTTCCAGGGCAATGTCTTCTGGCGCTTCGACAACGAGGGCAACCAGCAGGCCTTCGTCGCCCATCCGCAGGTCTATCAGCCGGCCTATGGGGGCTATTCGGCCCTGTCGATCTCGCGCGGACTGCCGGTCCCGGGAGACCCCCGGATTTTCGTCGTCAGGGACGGGCGGCTTTTTCTCTTTGCGACGGACGTCCAGCGGCAGGTCTGGTTGCGGGATCCGGAAAGCCTGATAGAAATGGCCGACCGGCAATGGCCTGACGTCAGAACAACATTGTCTCCCTGATATCTGATACCGGATATCGGGGCGGTTCGTTCCTGCGTACCGCGTTCGCGCCCGCGACGGGTTGGCATCGCTGTTGGGGACGTGTATCCAGACGGCCATTCGCAGGATTTCTGGCGATTCGGGGCAGACCTTCGAGGCTTTGGTCAACCCGGTCGGAAGCGGGGTGTTCCATGTCCAAAGAACCCGATATCGAAACACTCGATTTCGCCGCGCTCATGTGTTCGCGGGTCTGTCACGATATCATCAGCCCGGTCGGCGCGATCACCAACGGTCTTGAAGTTCTCGACGAAGAGAACAACGAGGACATGAAGGCCTTCGCCTTCGATCTCATCCGCAAGAGCGCCCGGACGGCGTCGGCCAAGCTGCAGTTCGCCCGCCTTGCCTTCGGGGCGGCCGGATCGGCGGGGGCGGAAGTCGACCTCGGCGACGCGGAAAAGGTCGCGCGCGGCTTCATGGAGAGCGAGAAGCCGGAACTCATCTGGAACGCGCCGCGCCTTCTCCTGCCGAAGAACCAGGTCAAGCTGCTTCTCAACCTGCTTCTGTGCTCGCTGCACGCCATTCCGCGCGGCGGATCGATCACGGTCACGCTGACGGGCGACGCGCCCTGTCCGTCGCAGAAGATCGAGGCCAAGGGCATGGCCGCGCGCATTCCGCCGCATGTGGTCGACCTGCTTGCCGGTATTCCCGGCGAGAATGTCGATGCGCAGGCGATCCAGCCCTTCTATGCCGGAATGCTGGCGCGCGATGCCGGCATGGCCGTCACGATCGAGAAGATCGACGACTGCGTCATCTTCGAGGCGACGCCGGTTGCCAGCGCGACCGCCGAGCAGAAAGCCTCGGCTGAAGGCTGACCGCGCGACCGGGGACAAGTCCCGGTCCTCGGTATTCCTGCTTATCGGGACCGCATCGGGTGGGGTCCTCGGGCTGCTGCAGTGGCTTGAGGACTTTCCGGCCTGCCTGCATCCTTGCAGGCGGCGCCGTCCTGCGCGCGGAAAGCCGCCGGAAATGTGCTGCGATAGACCCGCGTCGCACGGCGGCAATTGTGAATTCTTTGTAAATATAAACAAAGTATTGCTATCTAGTTTCTAGAAATAGGGCTGAAGTTTTTGGCCTATTCGTTTCAGTCAATCTTAACCGTTTGATCCGACACTCTCCGACATTGAAGTAACCGGTTCTCAGTTTGCCGTGTGGTCGAGCTCGACTGCCCGGATTGTCCGGAGAGAGTACAAATGGATGATCTGCTGCGGGAATTCCTGACAGAGACGAATGAAAGTCTTGATGTTGTCGACGTCGAACTGGTCAAGTTCGAGCAGGAGCCGAACAATGCCCGGATCCTCGACAACATTTTCCGCCTTGTTCACACGATCAAGGGAACCTGCGGCTTTCTGGGATTGCCCCGTCTTGAGGCTCTGGCGCATGCCGCCGAGACACTCATGGGCAAGTTCCGCGACGGTGCGGCGGTAACGCCCCAGGCGGTCAGCCTCATCCTGCAGACCATCGACCGGATCAAGGAAATCCTCGCCGAGCTCGAAGCCAAGGAAGGCGAGGAGCCTCAGGGCGACGACAGCGACCTCATCAAGCAGCTTGAAGCCATGTCGCTGGCGGGCGACGCCAACATGGCCGAGACCAAGAAGAAGGCCAAGGAAGACAAGGCTGCCAAGGCCGAGACCAAGGGCACCCTGATCGACCAGACGCTGGAGCGCGAGCTGCGCCTCGGCGAAGTCTCGCTCGACGAACTGGAACGCGCCTTCCGCGAAACCGAGGTCGAGGTCGAGATCGCCAGCGAGGCTCCTGCCGAGGCCGAGCCCGTTCCGCAGGCGGTCGATTTCGCCAAGGTCGCCGCGGAACTGGAAAGCCGCATGGGCCGCACCGGTGCCGCCACGGCTGCCAAGCAGGCCAAGGTCGAGGACGACCATCATTCCGAGGGCGGCGAGCAGAAGGCCAGCGTCTCCAGCCAGTCGATCCGCGTCAACGTCGAGACCCTCGAACAGCTGATGACCATGGTCTCCGAGCTGGTGCTGACGCGCAACCAGCTTCTGGAAATCGTCCGTCGCCACGAGGACAGCGAATTCAAGGTGCCGCTGCAGCGCCTCTCCAATGTCACCGCCGAACTGCAGGAAGGCGTCATGAAGACGCGCATGCAGCCGATCGGCAACGCCTGGCAGAAGCTGCCGCGCATCGTGCGCGACCTTGCCCAGGAACTCGACAAGGAGATCGAGCTGGAGATGATCGGCGCCGAGACGGAACTCGACCGTCAGGTGCTGGAGCTGATCAAGGATCCGCTCACCCACATGGTCCGCAACTCCGCCGACCATGGCCTGGAGACCAAGGACGGCCGCCGCAAGGCCGGCAAGCCGGTCAAGGGCGTCGTCCGCCTGTCCGCCTATCATGAGGGCGGCCACATCATCATCGAGATCTCCGACGATGGTCGCGGTCTCAACGTGGAACGCATCAAGCAGAAGGTCGTCGAGAACGGGCTGGCCACCGAGGCCGAGCTCGAGAAGATGTCGGATGCCCAGATCCACAGGTATATCTTCGCGGCGGGCTTCTCCACGGCTGCCGCCGTCACCTCCGTCTCCGGCCGCGGCGTCGGCATGGACGTGGTGCGCAACAACATCGAGCTGATCGGCGGCACCGTCGACCTGAAATCGGTGCCGGGCAAGGGCTCCACCTTCACCATCAAGATCCCGCTGACGCTGGCGATCGTCTCGACGCTGATCGTCGAGGCCTGCGGCGACCGCTTCGCGATCCCCCAGCTTTCGGTGGTCGAGCTCGTGCGCGTCCAGTCGAATTCTGAGCATCGCATCGAGCGCATCAAGGAGACGCCGGTCCTTCGCCTGCGCAACAAGCTCCTGCCGCTCGTCACCCTCGGCGATCTCTTGCAGATTTCGGATGCGTCCAGCGCCACGGCCGATGACGGCTTCATCGTCGTCATGCAGGTGGGCAGCCAGACCTTCGGCATCGTCGTCGACGGCGTCTTCCATACGGAGGAA
Organism: Hartmannibacter diazotrophicus; assembly: GCF_900231165.1. Classification (GTDB taxonomy): domain Bacteria; phylum Pseudomonadota; class Alphaproteobacteria; order Rhizobiales; family Pleomorphomonadaceae; genus Hartmannibacter; species Hartmannibacter diazotrophicus. Next base: position 3,830,085 of record NZ_LT960614.1, on the reverse strand, counting down.
ATCGTCGTCAAGCCGATGTCCAAGATGCTGCGCGACATCACGATGTTCTCCGGCAACACCATTCTCGGCGACGGCAGCGTGATCATGATCATCGATCCGAACGGCGTCGCCTCGGCGCTGGGCTCGACGGTCGCAGCCGACGTCAACGAGATGGCCGAACACGAGAAGGTGCAGGCCGTCAACGAACAGTCGCGCATCTCCATGCTGCTCTTCCGCGCCGGCTCCGCCGAGCCGAAGGCCGTGCCGCTGTCGCTGGTCACGCGTCTGGAAGAGTTCGAGATCGACAAGATCGAGACTTCCAACGGCCGCGAGCTGGTCCAGTATCGCGGGTCGCTGATGCCGCTCGTGCGCATGAACGACATGGTCCGCCATCGCACCGAAGGCTCGCAGCCGATGCTGGTCTTCTCCGATGCCGGCCGCTCCATGGGCCTCGTCGTCGACGAGATCGTGGACATTGTCGAGGAGCGCCTGGATATCCAGGTCAGCTCGGAAATTCCGGGCGTGCTCGGATCGGCGGTCATCAAGGGCAAGGCGACGGAAGTCGTCGACATCGGCTACTACCTGCCGCTCGCCTTCGAGGACTGGTTCATCCGCAAGGAGTTCGCCCACGCGAGCCTGACGCGCAAGCTGCTCTTCGTCGACGACAGCGCCTTCTTCCGCAACATGCTGGGTCCGGTGCTGAAGGCGGCGGGCTTCGACGTGACCATCTGCGCCTCGGCGACGGATGCCCTGCGCAAGGTTGCCGAGACGACCTACGACGTCATCGTCTCCGACATCGAGATGCCGGACGTCAACGGCTTCGATCTGGCCGAGATGCTGCGCAAGGACCCGCGCATGAAGCAGACGCCGATCATCGCGCTGTCGTCGCTGTGCACGCCGGCCGCCATCGAGCGCGGCCGTCAGTCGGGCTTTGACGATTATGTCGCCAAGTTCGACCGTCCGGGCCTCATCGCCTCGCTCAAGGAACTCACCAGCCAGGATATGGGAATGGCGGCATGACCAACCCGACGACAGCTTCCAACGACAGGGCCGATCACATGTCGACCGCCGGCGATACCATCCAGTATGTGACCATCGTCATCGGTGGCCAGCTCTTCGGCCTGCCGATCTCCAAGGTCCACGATGTGTTCGTGCCGGAGAGCATCACCCGCGTGCCGCTCTCCCAGACCGAGATCGCGGGCGTTCTGAACCTGCGCGGGCGGATCGTCACGGCGATCAACATGCGCCGCCGGCTCGGCCTGCCGCCGCGCGAGGGCGAGCATGGCATCATGGCCGTCGGCATCGAATTCCGCGGCGAATCCTACGGCCTCATCATCGACGAGGTCGGCGAGGTGCTGAACCTTTCGTCGTCGCAGAGCGAAGCCAACCCTTCCAACCTCGATCGCCGCTGGACGGAGATCTCGGCCGGTGTTCACCGCCTCGATGGCCAGCTCATGGTCATCCTGGATGTCGAGCGCGTGCTCGGCAACATCGCGGAACAGATGGCCGCCTGATGGCAAGAGGCCGGCGGTCCCTTTCGGACCGGCGGCCTTCCAAGCAAGCGACTGACGGTGCGAGAGCCAGTCGTCACTCATGGAGCGCACAATGAAAAACTGTCTGGTTGTCGATGATTCCAGTGTGATCCGGAAGGTCGCACGACGGATTCTGGAAGACCTCTCCTTCACCATCACCGAGGCCGAGGATGGCGAACAGGCGCTGCGCGCGTGCAACGAGCAGATGCCCGACGCGATCCTGCTCGACTGGAACATGCCGGTCATGGACGGGATCGAGTTTCTTGGCCGCCTGCGCGAGCTGAGGGGCGGCGACGCTCCGAAGGTCGTGTTCTGCACCACGGAAAACGACGTCGGCCATATCGCCAAGGCCATCCGCGCCGGCGCCAACGAATACATCATGAAGCCGTTCGACCGCGAGATCGTCGAGGCGAAGTTCCAGGAGGTCGGTCTCATCTGACCGTTGTCCGCCGAATCCTGCGCCTGACGAGAGATAAGAGAAGATGGCTCCATTGCACGCCACAGCCATGACGGGTCCCGTCACTGACCCGATCCGAGTGATGGTCGTTGACGATTCCGTCGTGATCCGCGGTCTGATCGGCCGCTGGATCGACGAGGAGAGGTCGCTTGCCGTCGTCGCCAGCCATCGCAATGGCCGGCTCGCCGTCGATGACGTCAAGAGAGCGAACCCGGACGTCGTGGTGCTCGATATCGAGATGCCCGACATGGACGGGCTGACCGCCCTGCCGCTGCTTTTGAAGCAGAAGCCGAATCTCGTCGTCATCATTGCGTCAACGCTGTCACGCAGGAATGCGGAAATCAGCCTCAAGGCGCTGTCGCTCGGCGCCGCCGACTATGTGCCGAAGCCGGAAGGCAACAGCCAGGTCACCACTTCGGCGGAGTTTCGCCGTGAGCTGATCGAAAAGGTCACGAACCTAGGCGAGCGCGCCAAGCGGCGTCCGGCCAGGGCGATGAGCGCGACGGTGGCGATGCAGACGCGCACCGCGCAGCAGGCATCCGCCCAGCCCGCGGCACCGGCCGGCGCAACGCCGATCCGGATGCGCCAGCCGGTCGAGGCGCCGGCGGTCCGGAACAAGTCCGCCTTCACGCTCAAGTCCTATTCCGCGTCCCGCCCGCGCGTCCTTTGCGTCGGCTCGTCGACCGGCGGACCGCAGGCTCTCAACGCGTTCTTCGGCCACGTGGGCAGTTCCATGGGAAATATCCCTGTCCTGCTGACCCAGCACATGCCGCCGACCTTCACCGCGATCCTCGCCGAGCACCTGACCAAGGCGGCCGGACGTCCGGCGGCGGAAGGCCAGGACGGCGAAGTGGTGCGGCCGGGCCGCATCTACGTGGCACCGGGCGGCAAGCACATGACGGTCGCCAAGACCGGCACCGAGATGGTCATCCGTCTCAACGACGGACCGCCCGTCAATTTCTGCAAGCCGGCGGTCGACCCGCTGTTCCAGTCGGCGGTCGAGGCCTACGGCTCGGCGGTTCTCGGCGTGATCCTGACCGGCATGGGCGCGGACGGGGCAAAGGGCGTGACGCAGATCGCCCAGGCGGGCGGCAACTGTCTCGCCCAGGACGAGGAAACCAGCGTTGTCTGGGGCATGCCGGGTGCGGCGGCTCATACGGGGATGTGCGCCGATGTGCTGCCCCTCGACGAACTCGGCCGCAAGGTCGCGCGTATCTTGATGGGAGGACGGCTGTGACCCCCGCTGAATTCGACTTTCTCAGGCAATTCCTGAAGATCCGCTCCGGGCTGGTTCTCTCCAACGAGAAGCAGTATCTCGTCGAGAGCCGTCTCCTGCCGGTTGCCCGCAAGGCCGGGCTCGCCTCCATCGCGCTCCTGATCGGCAAGCTTCGCGACCCGCGCGAGCAGAAGCTCGCCGACGAGGTCGTCGAGGCGATGACGACCAACGAATCCTTCTTCTTCCGCGACAAGACGCCCTTCGACCATCTCAAGGACGTCATGCTTCCGGCGATGCTGGAGAAGCGGGCGACCCAGCGCAAGATCCGCATCTGGTGCGCGGCGGCCTCCACCGGCCAGGAGCCCTATTCGATCGCGATGTGCCTGAAGGAAATGGGTGCGCGCCTGTCGGGCTGGCGCATCGAGATCATCGGCACCGACATTTCCAACGACGTGCTCGACCGGGCGAAGGCCGGCACCTACAGCCAGTTCGAGGTGCAGCGCGGCCTGCCGATCCAGATGCTGCTGAAGTATTTCACGCAGCGCGGCGATACGTGGGAGATCTCCTCCAGCCTCAAGCAGATGGTGCAGTGGCGCAAGCTCAACCTGCTCGACAATTTCTCCACGCTCGGCACCTTCGATATCGTCTTCTGCCGCAACGTGCTGATCTACTTCGATCAGCCCACCAAGGTGGATGTGCTCAACCGCATCAGCAAGATGGTGACACCTGACGGCTATCTGGTGCTTGGCGCGGCCGAAACGGTCGTCGGCCTGACCGATGCCTTCCAGTCGCTGCCCGATCGCCGTGGCCTCTACATGCCGGCAGGCAAGGCGGGGGACAAGCGTGCGCCTCTGGCCGGGACCCCGCGCCTTGCGGCCTTCGGAGGCAGCGCCGCCTGAGCGTCTTCAGCCCTTGGCGCCGGTGGGGCGCCGGGGCATCGCAGAATTCTTCGGAAAGGCCGGATGTTCTCGCATCCGGCCTTTTTCGTTTTCGTGGACCCTCATCCGGGCGGGACGGTGACGATTGTCGATCCGATTATTGGCAGAAGGACCTAAGCATTTGTGCGCATCAGGCGGCGCAAGCTTTCAACGCCCTGACGATCTCTATGAAATATCATCGTAATTCGAGTGGGCGTTCTCTTGCGAAGTGCGGCCGATCTCGCGCTGCGACATTATTTCACGTTTGTATTTAACACCTTGGCAAGTCGCCGCTGTCACCGTTCTCAGGAATTTGTGAACCAACGTAGCAGTGGCTGGGGTATGTGAATGCGGGCAACAATCAAGGTGAAGCTGCCGGTCATGATCGTCGGTCTGGCGCTGATCAGCGCGGCGACAATCGGCGTGATCGGATGGCAGGGTGCGCGCAGTGCGCTGGCCGAGGCTGCCGTTTCCCGGCTGTCGCTTGCCGTCGACGGGCGCAAGGATCTGATCGAGTCGGCCGCGCGCCGGGTCAAGCTCGACCTTGCCAACGTGGCCGAGACGTCCATCGTCGGTTCCAGCATCCGCGACCTTGACGCCAACCTTGAGCTCAACCCGGCCGACTTTGAAAAGAACAAGGCCTATTTCAGCGGGGCGCCGGAGGAGGTGCTCCAGAAGGACGGCGCCGATTCCGACACCATGTACGGCTATCGCCATGCCAAGGTGCACGGTCTGCTGAAGGAGGCCATGCAGCGCGGCGGCTTTGCCGACATCCTGCTGCTCTCGCCGGAAGGCCGCGTGATCTATTCGGTCACCAAGGGCTCCGACTTCATGCAGCGTCAGGACGAAGCCGACATGAAGGCCTCCGGCCTCGGCCGTCTCTTCGAGGCGATGAAGGCCGACCCGGAAACGACCGTCTTTGAGGATTTCGCGCCCTATTCCTTTACCGGGGGACAGCCGAGCGCCTTCATCGGCACGGCCATCACACGGCGCAGCAACGCCGCGATGAATGCGGCCCAGAAGGTGGAACTTGCCGGCTTTACCGTCTTCCGGCTCGAGCCTTCCTTCTTCAACGCCATCCTCGGAGATCGGCGCGGCCTCGGCGGGACCGGCGAAACGGTGGCCGTCGGTGCCGACGGCATTCTTCGCAGTTCGGCACCGGGCGAGGAGGCCGCTGCGGGCGATCCGCTGACCAAACTCGGCTATGAAGGCGTGCCTGCGGTCGACACAGCGCTGTCCTTCGAACGCGCCGGCGTGCCGTTCATGGGGATCGCCAACGAGGTCAACATTCTCGGCAAGACGTGGACCCTGATTGCCGCCCAGTCGACCGGTGAGGCTTTTGCCGCCGTCGACAAGATGACCCGGACGATGCTGATCGCGGCCGGTTTGCTCGTGGTCGGCACGATCATCATCGGGCTTCTGGCGGCGCGCGGTATGACGCGGCCGCTCGCGGCCCTGACCGGCACGCTGCAGAAGATGGCCACCGGCGAGACCGGGCTTTCCATCGCGGGCGCCTCGCGCCAGGACGAGATCGGCGACATCGCCCGCGCGGTCGTCGAGATCCGCGAGATGACCGAGGCGGAGGCGCTCAACCGCGTCGACGCGGAAGCACGGGAACGCGAACAGCGGGACGCCGAGCGCCGCCAGATCATGGAACAGCTGGCGCGCGACTTCGAGGAGCGGGTTGGCTCGGTCGTCGCGACCTTCGTTTCGGCGGCATCCGCGCTGGAGCAATCGGCCAGCGAGATGGCGCATATCGCCGAGGAGAGCAGCGAGCGGTCCGGCGCGGTCGCGGAGGCTTCCGACCAGGCGAGCAGCAACGTGCGCTCTGTCGCGGCTGCCTCCGATCAGCTCTTTGCGTCCATTCGCGAGGTGTCCGTCCTGATCCAGCGCTCCGGCGGCATCGCCAACGAGGCCGACCGCCATGCGGAATCGACCAATGCGATCGTCGATTCCCTTGCCGGGACGGCCGCGCGCATCGGCACCGTCGTCGACATCATCCAGTCCATCGCCGAGCAGACCAACCTGCTTGCCCTCAACGCGACCATCGAGGCCGCGCGGGCCGGCGAGATGGGCAAGGGCTTTGCCGTCGTTGCCGGCGAGGTGAAGAATCTCGCCAGCCAGACGGCGCGGGCGACGGAGGAAATCGGCGGGCAGATCTCCGAGATGCGCGATGCGACGCAGACCGCGGTCGACGCGATCCAGAAGATCCGCAATGTGGTCGGCGAGATCGGCAACGCGGTCGGTTCGGTGGCCGCTGCGGTCGAGGAGCAGTCGGCGGCAACCAGCGAGATCGCGCGGTCTGCCCAGAGCGCGTCTTCCGGCACGGCGGCCGTTTCGACCAACATCGCGGATGTGCGCGTTGCCGTCGACAAGACCGATCATGCCGCGGCCTCGGTCGCCGAACAGGCGCGCAGTCTCGGCCGCGAGGCCGGCGAATTGCGCGCCAACCTTTCCAGCTTCGTGCAGCAGATTCTGGCGGCCTGAGCCCCTGATCGAGCGGTCCGGCCGGGGGGCTTTGCGTCTCCGGCGGGCCCTTTCCGGTCCTTCGGTACGGGGCTTTCCGCCGCGTGCGGATTTGTGTCTTGGCTTTGGCGCGGCCGCGCGGCTATCCTGTCGCCTCAGGTCGTGGAACGGATTCCTTTCGATCCCGCGGGAAAAATGGGTCGGTGTGTCGCCTTCATCAGGTCTTTGTTGCCTGAGGGCTGCGTTCCGTCCCGACCGGATGAGCGGGATCGTGGCCGGTGCGTGCCGACAAGAAAACAAGCTTGCCGTTGCCGGTTGTCGCCGTTCCACCCAGATCTTGGGAGGATCAGTCATGTGTCATGTCTTTGCCAGCCAGTCGCCGGCAAGCTATGCCTTCGAGACGCGGTCGATGCGTCTCAATGGCCAGAGCACCAGCATCCGGCTGGAGAGTATCTTCTGGCAGGTGCTGGAGCGGATCGCGACGGAGCAGGGGTTCACCTTGCCGAAGTTCATTTCGACGCTTCACTCCGAGATCCTGGAGATTCGCGGCGAAGCGCCGAATTTCACCTCGCATCTGCGATGCATCTGTCTCGTCTTCCTGGAGAGCGAACTGCACGTCCCCGACACCGCTGAGGCGAGGAAGACGCAGTGCAATGGCGCCCCTGCAGCGCTCGACGCGGTGGCGCGCCAGAACATGCTTTGAGGCGGCAAAGCCGGCCTCGCCGGCGGCCAGGTTGTGACTTTCGGTTGCCGTAGTATCCAGATAACACATGCGTTGTGCAGGCTTTTGCTAGTCTTTCCAAACTGCGGCGATGGGGCCGCAGGGAAGAGAGGCAAGGATGGCAAAAGCGGTGCATTCCATGGTCCGTGTGCTCGACGAGGCACGGTCCGTGAATTTCTATACCCAAGCGTTCGGGCTGGCGATTTCCGATCGTCTCGACTTTGACGACTTCACCCTCATCTACATGAAGAATGCCGAAGCCGACTTCGAAGTCGAGCTGACGGTCAACAAGGGCCGCACCGAGCCCTATGCGCTGGGCGATGGCTACGGCCATATCGCTTTCGTGGTCGATGATCTCGACGCCGAGCACGCCCGCTTCACCGACCTTGGCTTTTCTCCCCGCAAGATCGTCGAATTCAACCGCGACGGCGGCCTTCTGGCGCGCTTCTTCTTTGTCGAAGATCCCGACGGCTACAAGATCGAGGTTTTGCAGCGGCACGGCCGCTTCCGCTGACGGAGAGGCGCGCCCGTCCGCCGGCGGCGCGCACTCCAACTTTTACGAAGACCGGACATCAGATCCGGCTCGAAAAAAAAACACGATGGAGGAAACAACCATGCAGCATACGGTCTATGACGCGGCCAAGCGCCGCCGTCCGCCGTCCGGCCTGTCGCGCCGCGAGGTTCTGACGCGCGGATCCGGCACCGCAATCGGCATTGCCATCACGGTGACGTCGGCCTCGACCCTCATCAACGCCGCCGAAGCCTGGGGCATGGAGACCAAGGCGCTTGCGCCCGAGACCATGCGCACGCTCATCCTGCTTGCCCGCGACATCTATCCGCACGACAAGATCGCCGACCGCTTCTATGCGATCGCGGTCAAGGGACACGACGAGAAGGCGGCGGGCGACCCGGAATACAAGGCCCTGATCGAGGACGGCGTCGCCGGGCTCGACAAGGCGGCCGGCAGCGGCGGCTATGTCGGCGTCGGCTGGGAGGAAGACCGGGTCAAGCTCCTGATGCCGATCGAGGAGAGCCCCTTCTTCCAGACCGTGCGCGGCGGCCTCGTCGTCGGTCTCTACAATCAGCAGGAGATCTGGCCGGTCTTCGGCTACGAGGGCGAATCCTACTCCAAGGGCGGCTACATCCAGCGCGGATTCGACGACATCGACTGGCTCTGACAAGGGCCTGCGCAAGGGGCGGACTCCGTCCGCAAGTTCAAACGATTTAGCTGGCGTTGACGCGCACGAGCAGGGCGACCCGAAAGAAACGCTCCCGTGCCGCGCCCCCGGGCAAGCGCCGCAAGACAAAGACATTCAGGAGGAAACCCATGGCTGCTCCCTATGCTCTCGACGACGACAGCGTCGTCGTCATCATCGGCTCGGGCGCCGGCGGCGGAACGCTCGGCAACGAACTGGCCCAGAAGGGGATCGACGTGGTCGTCCTCGAAGCGGGCTCCCGGCACGAATACGACGACTTCATCAACGACGAGTGGGCCAGCTTCGGCCAGCTTGCCTGGACGGACATGCGCACGACGTCCGGTTCGTGGCGGGTGCACCGCGACTTTCCGAACCTGCCGGCGTGGATCGTCAAGGCGGTCGGCGGCTCCACCACCCACTGGGCCGGTGCCTCGTTGCGCTTCCAGGAGCACGAGTTCAAGACGCTCTCGACCTACGGCAAGCTCGACGGCGCGAACCTGCTCGACTGGCCGATCACCCTTGCCGACCTTGAGCCCTACTACGCCAAGGCCGAGGACAAGATGGGTGTGACCCGCACCAACGATCTGCCCGGCCTTCCCGGCAACAACAACTTCAAGATCATGAAGGCGGGTGCCGACAAGCTCGGCTACAAGGAATGCAACACCGGCCACATGGCGATCAATTCCGTTCAGCGCGACGACCGCAACTCCTGCCAGCAGACCGGCTTCTGCTTCCAGGGCTGCAAGTGGGGCGCCAAGTGGTCGACGCTCTACACGGAAATCCCGAAAGGGGAGGCGACCGGCCACATGGAGGTCCGTCCTGGCTCGATGGTGCTCCGGATCGAGCATGACAAGTCGGGCAAGGTGACCGGCGTGCTCTACGCCGACAAGGACGGCAATCACCAGTTCCAGAAGGCGAGGGCGGTCGCGGTCGCCGGCAACTCGATCGAAAGCCCGCGGCTCCTGCTCAATTCGGAATCCTCCATGTTCCCGGACGGGCTGGCCAATTCTTCCGGGCAGGTGGGGCGCAACTACATGCGCCACATGACCGGCTCGGTCTACGGGGTGTTCGAGAACCCGGTGCACATGTATCGCGGCACGACCATGGCCGGCATCGTGCGCGACGAGGCGAAGAACGATCCCTCGCGCGGCTTCGTCGGCGGCTACGAGATGGAGACGCTGTCTCTGGGCGTGCCCTTCATGGCGGCCTTCCTCAACCCCGGCGCATGGGGCCGCAGCTTCACCTCGGCCATGGACGGCTATGTCAACATGGCCGGCATGTGGCTCGTCGGCGAGGACATGCCGCGCGAGGAGAACCGGGTGACGCTCGATGCGAACGCCAAGGACCAGTACGGCCTGCCGGTGGCCAGCGTCCACTTCGACGACCATCCGAACGACGTCGCCATGCGCGAGCACGCCTACCGCCAAGGCGCGGCGCTCTACGACGCGGTCGGGGCCGTTCGCACTTTCCCGACGCCGCCCTATCCCTCCACCCACAATCTCGGCACCAACCGGATGAGCGAGAAGGCGGAAGACGGCGTCGTGAACAAGCATGGCCAGACCCACGACATCAAGAATCTCTTCGTGTCGGACGGCAGCCAGTTCACCACCGGCGGGGCGGAGAACCCGACGCTGACCATCGTCAGCCTCGCCATCCGCCAGGCCGACTATATCGCCGAGCAGATGCGCACGGGCGCGCTCTGAGGCCATCGCACGCGCCTTCTCGGCTCTAGGATCGGGGCGCTGACACGGCACCCCGATCCGGCGGGCAAGGCCTTCCGGCCGGCGTCAGCGAACCGACCACAACGAAAAAGGCCGCCGGGATGACCGGCGGCCTTTTGCCATTGATGCGTTTGCGGGGATTGCTACTGCGGGATCGAACGGGGATCCCGTCCGTCAGGCGATCTCGCGGACGTCGTCGTTTTCGCGCAGCACGTAGCCGCGGCCCCAGACGGTTTCGATGTAGTTCTTGCCGTCGGTGGCGTTCGCCAGCTTCTTGCGCAGCTTGCAGATGAAGACGTCGATAATCTTCAGTTCCGGCTCGTCCATGCCGCCGTAGAGATGGTTCAGGAACATCTCCTTGGTGAGGGTCGTGCCCTTGCGGAGCGAAAGAAGCTCCAGCATCTGGTATTCCTTGCCGGTCAGATGCACGCGGTTGCCGTTCACTTCCACCGTCTTGGTATCGAGGTTGACGATAAGATCGCCGGTGACGATGACGGATTGCGCATGGCCCTTGGAACGGCGGACGATGGCGTGGATGCGGGCGACCAGTTCATCCTTGTGGAAAGGCTTGGTCATGTAGTCGTCGGCGCCGAAGCCGAGACCGCGAACCTTGTCCTCGATGTTTCCAAGTCCGGACAGGATCAGAATGGGGGTCTTGATCTTGGAGACGCGCAAGGTGCGCAACACCTCGTAACCCGACATGTCGGGGAGGTTCAGATCAAGAAGAATGATGTCGTAGTCGTACAGTTTACCGAGGTCTATGCCTTCTTCACCAAGATCGGTGGTGTAGACGTTGAAGCTCTCGGACTTCAGCATGAGCTCGATGCTCTGTGCGGTCGCGCTGTCGTCCTCGATCAGCAAAACTCGCATGCTCAATCCCCTTATCAATCGAACCGGATCGCTGCTTCCTGCGGCGCATCCGGCTCTGGCTTCAGCAGGCCTGTGGATGTCAGACCTCAGGTTACGGGCTAGTGGTTAACAATTAACCAATTCTGATTCACGGACACAAGAGGCGAGTGATTTCTATCGAGAAAATTCCTACAGAGTCCTCGAATCTCTACAGGAATCGCGATTCAAAAACATTGTGAATCGACTTTAAGAAATGCCTCTAACCGACTCTTGAGACTCATGCCTTTCCGCTTATCCACATCCATTCCCGCAGCCGACCAGCCCCGTCGCCAGTCGCGACTGTCAAGCATTAACTGAAGAGGTAAATGGAGCGTAAACTCGGGTAAGAATCACAAAAGAATTATTACCGACGCGAATCACGGAGGGCGAAGTCGTTATGGAACGCCTCATCGCCGAACTCAAACGAATCCCTCTGCTGGAGATCTATGGACGGGTAGCCGCCGTCCAGGGGCTCCTCGTGGAGGTCGCCGGTCCCATCCAGGAGATGAGCGTCGGCACGCGCCTGATGGTCTCCGGCTTCGGCGGCGCGCAGGTACCGATGGAGGTGGTCGGCTTCGGCGAGGGCCGGGCGCTCTGTCTTCCCTATGGACCGCTGGAGGGCGTGCGCCTCGGCGCCAAGGCGGCGATCGTGTCGATGGCCTCAACGACACGGCCGGCCGACGGCTGGCTTGGCCGGGTGGTCAATGCCCTCGGCGAGCCCATCGACGGCAAGGGCCCGTTGCCGATGGGCCCCGACGAGCGGCTGTTGCGCTCCAATCCTCCGCCGGCCAACGAGCGCACCCGCGTCGGCGCGCCGATCGATCTCGGCGTGCGCGCGCTCAACACTTTCGCCACCTGCTGCCGCGGCCAGCGCATGGGCATCTTCGCCGGCTCCGGTGTCGGCAAGTCGGTGCTTCTCTCCATGCTGGCGCGCAACACGGCCTGCGACGTCGCCGTCATCGGCCTCATCGGCGAGCGCGGACGCGAGGTGCAGGAGTTCATCGAGGACGATCTCGGCGAGGAGGGCCTTGCCCGCTCGGTCGTCGTCGTGGCCACGTCCGACGAATCCGTGCTGATGCGCCGGCAGGCGGCCTATCTGACCATGACGGTCGCCGAGCATTTCCGCGACGAGGGCAAGGATGTCCTGTGTCTCATGGATAGTGTGACACGCTTTGCCATGGCCCAGCGCGAGATCGGCCTTGCCGCCGGCGAGCCGCCGACGTCCAAGGGCTATACGCCAACGGTCTTCACCGAGCTGCCGCGTCTTCTGGAACGCGCCGGGCCCGGCCGGGCCGGGGCCGGCTCCATCACCGGCCTCTTCACGGTGCTCGTGGAAGGCGACAATCATAATGAGCCGATTGCCGACGCCGTGCGCGGCATTCTCGACGGTCATATCGTGATGGAGCGGGCGATCGCCGAGCGTGGGCGCTATCCGGCGGTCAATATCCTGAAATCGGTCTCGCGGACCATGCCGGGCTGCGTCGAACCGGAATGGCGCGATCTCCTGCGCGAGGTGAAGCGCCTGATGGCGACCTATGGCGACATGGAGGAACTCATCCGGCTCGGCGCCTATCGCAAGGGCACCAACCCGGAAGTGGACATGGCCATGGCGCTCAACGACCCGGTCGAGGCCTTCCTGAGACAGGGAAAGGGAGAATGCACGCGAAGGTTCGATGGTTATCACGCACTTGCGAACCTTTTGGAAACCGCTACCGGGTTAAGGTTAGGACCAGATGCAGATGGGACGGCTGCCTGACCCCTTTTTCCCGCGGGAAGAGGCGGGGTTTGGGCTGCGCCGGACCGAGGGTGCGGTATCTGGAGTGAGGCTCAATGAAGGCGCGAAACAGTTTGATCCGGCTCAGGCGATTCCAGGTCGACGAGAAACGTCGACAGCTGGCGCAAATCGAAACCATGATCGCCGAGTTCCGGCGCATGGCCACCGAACTGGACGAACAGATCGTCGCCGAGCAGAACCGGACCGGCATCACGGACATCACGCATTTCGCCTATTCGACCTTTGCCAAGGCGGCGATGCAGCGGCGCGACAACCTCAACGCCTCCGCCGATGACCTCAAGGGCCAGCACGAGGCGGCGCAGGACGCGCTCGCCGAGGCCGTGGAGGAGCTGAAGAAGATCGAGCTCATGGAGGAGCGCGATCAGGAGCGCAGCCGCCATGCAGCCGAGATGCTCGACCAGGAGCAGATGGACGAGATCGCGGCCCAGCGCGCCATGCGCTGAGGAAGGGACCGGCCACGGCGCGGAGCCTGCCCGCGGCCTGTCTTTCTCCGCTGGGCGCTGTGGGACGGTCCGCGCGGGCCATCCATCGTTCATCTCAGCCGGGATCTCATTCCTGCGAAACCATTGAAAGCCGGGACGCCGCCTTCGGTCCCGGCTTTTTTGCGTCGATTTCTTCCTCCGGTCAGTTACCGCCGTGGTGTCAATGTCCTGATCGAGCGTCTCAATCGCTGTCGCACCACTGCCACCATCCGTGCATAGTCTTGGCCGATCAACCAAAAGGCGGCGCCATACCGAACCGCCCAACGATCCGGGAGACATCTCATGCCGCAGCACGGAACCGTCGTGTGGACCGAACTGGAAACCTGGGACGTCGATGCGGCCAAGGACTTCTATGCGGATACCCTCGGCTGGACCTACCAGTCGATGCCGATGGAAGACCCGGACGGCGGCATCTACTGGATCATCATGTCGGGCGAGACCCGCGTCGGCGGGCTCTATCAGCTGCAGAGCCCGCAGTTCGACGGCATTCCCGCGCACTGGTTCACCTTCATCGAGGTCGACGACATCGACGCCCGGCTCGCCCTGGTCGAGGCGGCGGGCGGCGAGATCAAGCGGCCGGCCTTCGACGTGCCCGGCGTCGGGCGCATCGCCATCGTCAAGGACGCTTCGGGCGCGGTTGTCGGCTGGGTCACCTCGTCGGAGGGCTGATCTGCCGGGCCCGATCAGCGGAATTTGATCCGCGTTGGACCACGCATTCCTGAGCGGATGTGCTAGAGAATTTCGGCTATCCTCGTCCAAGGGTCTCTTGGAACACGGACTTTTTTGCGATTGCGGCAGTCTTTCCCGGTCCTTGGCTGCGGACCGGAGAGAGGGTGCCGGCGCTCGGTTCGCGCTTTGCCGGAGTTCGCAGGCTTGCGTCATGCCCGTCTTCAGACATGGTTGCGGTCCATCGGCCGCGCGCCGCTCACCAGGGCGCTCGCGGTGTCTTTCGCCGTCGCGCTGGTCGTGTCCGCCGGTGTCCACATGAAGGTCCGTCCGCGCGGGCCGGTGCTCGACAGAGCCGGCTTTGCGAAGGTCAACGGCATCAAGATGTATTATGCCGTCTACGGCCACGGCAGCCCGATCCTGCTGCTGCACGGCGGACTTTCCAGTTCCAAGGCGTTTTCCGGCGAGATCGCGACGCTCGCCCGCGACCATACGGTCATCCTTGCCGACAGCCGGGGGCAGGGGCAGTCGACGCGCACGCGCAAGCCGATCACCTATGACCTGATGGCGAGCGACACGCTGGCACTCCTCGACACGCTCGGCTTCCGGAAGGTCGCGCTGGTCGGCTGGAGCGACGGCGGCATCATCGGTCTGGACATCGCCATCCATCACCCCGAACGCCTGACGGCGCTCTTCGCGCAGGCCGCCAACGCGACGCCCGAAGGCGTCATGGCCAACCGGCGCGCGGCGAAGGAGGGCAAGCCCGTTCCGGAACTTCGCCACTATCACAAGGTCGCGCACGAGATCGAGGCGCTCTGGGCCAACGAACCGAATTTCACCGACGCCGAACTCGGTTCGATCCATGTGCCGACGGCCATCGTCATCGGCGCCAACGACCGGGTGATCTCGCATCGCCACACGCGGCATCTGGCCGAAACGATCCCGGACGCCCGGTTGATCGTCATGCCGGACGCGGGTCATTCAGCGCCGATGGAAAATCCCGAGATCTACTCCGCGACCGTTCTCGATTTCCTGGACAGCCTGTCCGGCGCGCCGGGCAACAAGGTGGCGTCGGCCCGAAGCTGACGGGCCATGGCTCAGTCCTGCGGTCTCAGCGCGTGGGCGGCGAGCGTTTCGTAATAGGGACGTGCCGCGTCGGCGATGGCGCGCAGGTGATCCGGCAGGGCGCTCGCGTCGATCCCCTCGCGGGGCGGGCCGAAGCCGGTGGAGGCTTCCACCGCGTGATACCAGTGCGGCGCCCAGATGCCGTCGGTGTCGCGCCGGCCGGGTTCCCACGACAGCATGGCCGGATCGAAGGGAATGCCGACGCCTGTGCAAAGCAGCGCCAGGGTCTTCGCCGGGTCCTTCAGGACATCATTGCCCTCGATGACCGGCGGCGCCTTGCCGAGCCTGTCGGCGACACGGTCGAAGATCTCGGCCTGCTGGCGGAAGCCGATTTCCTCCAGACTGACCTCCTCGCGCTTCTGGACATAGGAGGCGAGCACATCCTCCGGCCTGCGGATCAGGAAGGCGTTCTGGACCCTTTGCGTCCACGCCAGGTCGATGCCGGGCAGCATGTGGTGGGTCATGTGCTTCTGGTAGAAGACGGTCTTGCCGGCCGGCAGCGGTCCCATCAGGTCGGCGATGACTGCGTCCGGATCGGTCTTCTGGGAGGCGAGGATCTCCTCGCGCATCGGGTGGACGATGCCGGTCCGCTCCAGGTAGAGCGCATAGAAGGGCTCGTCGACCACGTGGCAGTCGGTCCTTGCGCCGAAGGAGCGCATCATCGCGGTGGAGATGTTGCGCGGACCCGACCACATGGCGATGCGGACGGCGGTGTCGGCGGGGGCGGTCATCGGCGGGCCTTTCCGTGTTCTTTCGTCCTGTCTTGGCAGAGCGGCGGCAGGCTTCGCAAGCAGTTTTCCACCCGCTCTCAGAAACCTCTTGCGGTGCAGCACGATCCGCGAAATCAATGGGCCCGAATTGATTGACGCCCCATCGAAGAGGGATGCTGGACATGCGGCTCAAGGACAAGGTTGCCATCATCACAGGCGCCGCGCAGGGCATCGGCCTTGCCTGCGCGGAGCGCTTTCTCGCCGAAGGCGCCAAGGTGATGATGTCGGACATCAACGAGGAGAAGCTGAAGGCGGCCGCGGCCACCCTCGACACCGCGTCCTTTGCCGCCGACGCGGGCCTCAAGGCGGACGCCGATGCCCTGATCGCGCGCACCGTCGAGGTCTTCGGCCGGGTCGACATCCTCGTCAACAACGCCGGCATCACCAGCGCCAACGAATTCCTCGACGTCAAGGAAGAGGACTTCGACCGCGTGATCCGGGTGAACCTCAAGTCGCAGTTTCTCTGCGGTCAGGCGGCGGGCCGCCAGATGCGCGAGCAGGGCGAGGGCGGCACCATTATCAACATGTCGTCGGTGAACAGCATCCTCGCGATCCCCGACCAGGTGCCCTATTGCGTCTCCAAGGGCGGTATCCAGCAGCTCACCAAGGTCATGGCGATCTCGTTGGCGCCCTACGGCATCCGCGTGAACGCCATCGGCCCCGGCACGATCCTCACCGAGCTTGCCCGCGATGTCGTGCTGTCCAGCGAGGCGGCACGCAAGAAGATCCTCGCCCGCACGCCCATCGGCCGCTGCGGCGAGCCGGAGGAGGTCGCCTCCTGCGCGGTGTTCCTTGCCAGCACGGATTCGTCCTATCTCACGGGTCAGACGATCTTCCCGGACGGCGGGCGCATGGCGCTCAACTATACGGTCGCGGTCGCTGACTGAGGGTCCTCGGGCTTTCAGTCGAATTCCGCCGGGTCGCACCCTTCCGACACCTGCCGGCGCAGCATCGGGCATTCGGCGACGAGCCGCCGGATTGCCGCGCTGGAGCCGGTGAGCGGGATGGCGATCGGGTTCCTCAACCGCCACAGATCGGCATCGGAGGCCAGAGACACGCGCTCGCCGTCCTGCTCGATGTCCGTGACGCCGACGTTGCCCTCCGCGTGAATGCTGACGAACTTGTCGCGGATGTAGAGGAGGGCTCTCGACTGCATGAACTGGTCGACGGGCAGGCCGCAGTAGTCGCCCTGCTCCTGAAGGTAGCCGTGCTTGGAGCGGTACATCGACATTGCCCCGCCGAAGCCATAGGGCTCGGCAAAGACCGACACCGCACCCATGGGCTGCGTTGCGGTCGGAACGAGCCCCGGCGTCATGCGGATGGCCGCGGCGGCATAGGTCGCCGGGCCGGCGCCGTCGTTGCAGGCAAGACCGTAGGCTTCACGGCCGAGCTGGATATAGGCGGCCCGGCCGAGAACCGGATGATAGCCGTAGGTCCAGCGCCCGGTACTGCCATACGCGGCGGCCGGGGGCTCGTAGGACGGCTCTTGGGCACGCGGCTGCGCGTAATCCGGCGGAGCCTGCTCGGTGACAAAAGGCTTGCCCGGAACGATGGCGGGCTGCAGCCGCCGGCTGGTTTTCGGCGTGACGGGCGCATCCTGCCAGCGCGAGGCAGGCGCCTGCGCTCTCGGCTCGGCCGGACCGTCGCTGCACATCCGATCGACACAGGCATGGTAGGCCGGATCGTCGGCACCCCTCGAATTGGCGAGGCAGCGCCAGACGCAGCGCTGGACCTCCATCGGATCGTCTTCGGCATGGGCCGGAACCGAAATCGCACCGAGAATTGCCAGAACAAGCACGATGATCCGCATGGATTGCCCACCCCGCTGAAAGTCCCCGCCATATTTCGGCAGGTCGGGCGAGACTTGGCAACGGCCAAATCTCCCGTTGTCCTGAGCATGGACGGCCATGACCGCTTTCCGGCGCTCCGCGGTGGCGTTCTGATCGCGCGTTCTTCCCGTGATCGTGAAAATCTGTGAATCTGGCTCGCCCGTTCAATCGGCTATGGTGCAGGCTCGTTGATGGAATTTCGAACAACTGGGGTTTTCATGCACTTGCCGCGACCGTGGCGCGACCGCGCTGGCCGTTTCTCCTGGCTCAAAGCCATTGTCTTCGCGGCGACGCTGGTGCCTGCGGTGCTGCTGGCGGTTGCGCTGTGGCGCAGCTTCGGGCCGGGGGGCGGAACGGTGGCCGGTGTCGGCGGTCCTGCCTTGCCGGGGCCGGCGCTCCTGGGACCGGCCCTGCCGGGGCCTGCTTTGCCTGGACCCGCGTTGCCCGGTCCCGCCGTCGGAGGGCCGGGGCTCGATCCTTTCCTCGGCGCGCTCGGGCCCAGGCCCTACACGGAGGCGATCCACATCGCTGGCGACTGGACCATCCGCTTCCTGCTCCTGACGCTGACGGTGACGCCGCTGCGCCGCTTCGGGCGCTGGTCGAAGCTTCTGAGCGTCCGGCGCATGCTCGGCCTTGCGACGCTCTTCTACGTCCTCGTCCACCTCGGCCTCTATATCGCCGACCAGAATTTCAATCTCGTCAATGTGGCGAGCGAGATCGTCAAGCGGATCTATCTGACCATCGGCATCATCGCGATCTTCGGGCTCGCCGCGCTCGGCGTCACCTCGACAGACGGCATGATCCGGCGCATGGGGCGGAACTGGACGCGGCTGCACAGCCTCATCTATCCGATCGCGGCGCTGGGCCTCGTTCATTATTTCATGCAGGTGAAGATCGATGCCAGCATACCGGCCTTCTATGCCGGACTGTTCCTCTTCCTGATGGGCTTGCGGCTTGCGCTCAAGCTCGGGCTTCCGGCCACATTGCCGACCGCGCTGCTTGTCGCGGTGCTCTCCGGGCCGGCGACGGCACTCGCCGAGGCACTCTGGTATGCGGCGGCGACGGGCGTCGATCCCTGGCGGGTGCTCGCCGCCAACCTCGATCCCTCGGTCGGCCTCAGGCCCTCGGCCTGGGTGGTGATCTACGCAATTTCCGGCTCGCTTGGCGCCGGCGCGCTGTCATACTGGTTCGGACGGCAACAGGGGCCGCGCGGGCGCGCACGACCGGCGATGGCGGCAGGCTGACGGAGCCCGCCGCCGTCTTCCTTACGTGTTGAACTTGAACAGCATCACGTCGCCGTCGTGGACGACGTATTCCTTGCCTTCGTCGCGGGCCTTGCCGGCTTCCTTGGCGCCGACTTCCCCGAGCGTGACGAAATCGTCATAGGCGATCGTCTGGGCGCGGATGAAGCCGCGCTCGAAGTCGGTGTGGATGACGCCGGCGGCCTGCGGGGCCTTGGTGCCCTGCGTGATCGTCCAGGCACGGGCTTCCTTCGGACCTGCCGTGAAATAGGTGATGAGACCGAGCAGGTGGTAACCGGCGCGGATCAGCCGGTCGAGGCCAGGCTCCTCCAGCCCGATCGCCTCCATGTATTCGGCCTGTTCCTCGGCCGGCAGCTGGGCGATTTCCGCCTCGATGGCCGCCGAGATCACCACGGCCTCGGCGCCTTCGGCCTTCGCCTTCTCGAAAACGCGGGCCGAATGCGCGTTGCCCGTCGCCGCCGATTCCTCTTCCACGTTGCAGACGTAGAGGATCGGCTTGGAGGACAGCAGGTTCAGCATTTCGAAGGCCTTTTCCTGGCCCTTCGGCACGTCGTAGAGGCGGGCGGGCTTGCCCTCCTGCAAGAGCGCCAGCGCGCCGTCCATCAGCTCGACCTGCTCCTTGGCTTCCTTGTCGCCGCCCTGCGCGCGCTTGCGCAGCGGCAACACGCGGCGTTCCAGGCTCTCAAGATCGGCGAGCATCAGCTCGGTCTCGATGGTTTCGGCGTCGGCGATCGGGTCGACGCGGCCTTCCACGTGGGTGATGTCGCCGTCCTCGAAGCAGCGCAGCACATGGGCGATGGCGTCGCATTCGCGGATGTTGGCGAGAAACTGGTTGCCGAGGCCTTCGCCCTTGGACGCGCCGCGCACGAGGCCGGCGATGTCGACGAAGGTGAGGCGCGTTGGCACGATGTTGGCGGACTTGGCCGCCCCCGCGATCTTCCACAGGCGCGGATCGGGCACCGCCACGTCGCCGGTGTTGGGCTCGATGGTGCAGAAGGGGTAGTTCGCCGCCTGGGCCGCCGCCGTCTTGGTCAGCGCGTTGAAGAGCGTCGATTTACCGACGTTCGGAAGCCCGACGATGCCGCACTTGAAGCCCATGGGAACTCAATCTTTCTGCTGGTTCGAAAATGTGCCGGCTTTTTGCGGCAGGGGAGGCGGCAGGTCAAGAGGACGCGCGCCGCGCAAAGGCAACCATTGCCGGATCAAAACCGCGGCTTGCGGCTCTTCGGCTTGTTGGCGAGAAGGCCCCGGAGAATGGAGGTCATGGAATTCTTGTCCGCCGGTTGCTGCGTTTCGGTTGAGGGTATCGATGCGGCGGAGGGCTTTGCGCCGGCATTCGCCTTTGCCTTCGGCGCCTTGGCGGGTGCTGTCGCCAGATGCACCTTGCTGGCAAAGCTCTCGTCCTCGCCTTTGACCAGCAGCGCGGCGTTGTCGGAAATCGCGTCCAGAAGCGGGCCGAGCCATGTCTGGTCGGCCTTGGCGAAATCGCCGAGAACGTGGTTGTGGACCAGCGCCTTGTCGCCCGGATGGCCGATCCCCAGACGAATGCGGCGATACTCCTTGCCGAGATGGGCGTCGAGCGACTTGAGGCCGTTGTGGCCGCCATGGCCGCCGCCGGTCTTCACGCGCATCTTGCCGGAGGGAAGATCGAGCTCGTCGTGGATGACGATGATCTCCTTCAGCGGAATCTTGTGAAAGCGCGCGGCCTCGCCGACGGCGCGACCCGACTCGTTCATGTAGGTGAGCGGCTTCATGAGAAGGACGCGCTCACCGGCGATCGTGCCTTCGGAAATCTCCGCCTGGAACTTCTGCCGCCAGGGGCCGAAGCCATGGGCGTCGTGCAACCGGTCCACGGCCATGAAGCCGATGTTGTGGCGGTTGCCGGCATATTTGCCGCCGGGATTTCCAAGACCTGCGATCAGCAGCATCGGGATTGCTCCGATCCTGGGGGAGGGTTCACAAAGCAAATCGCCGCCGCGAATGGCGGCGGCGACGATGGCATGGGGAAGGTCGAGTGCCTTACTCGGCCTCGGCCTCGGCCTTGTTCTCTTCCGACTTCAGGCCGGCGGGAGCGGCGATCGTGGCGATCGTGAAGTCACGGTCGGTGATCGTCGGCTTGGCGCCCTTCGGCAGCTTCACGGCCGAGATGTGGAGCGAGT
This sequence comes from Hartmannibacter diazotrophicus, assembly GCF_900231165.1. GTDB lineage: Bacteria > Pseudomonadota > Alphaproteobacteria > Rhizobiales > Pleomorphomonadaceae > Hartmannibacter > Hartmannibacter diazotrophicus. The sequence continues at coordinate 3,808,904 of NZ_LT960614.1, read as the reverse complement.
CGCCAACGTCGGCGCCGGCCAGATCCAGCTCGATGAACTCGGGGATCGCGTTGGCCGAGACTTCCATCTCGACTTCGTGGCGCACGATGTTGAGCACGCCGCCGCGCTTGATGCCCGGGCAGGTTTCCTGGTTCAGGAAGTGGACCGGAACATCGACGGTGATCTTCGATGAGGCCGAAACGCGAAGGAAGTCGACGTGGACAAGCGTGTCCTTGACCGGGTCGAGCTGGTAGTCGCGAGCGATCACGTTGATCTTCTCGCCGCCAACCTCGATCAGGGCGGTGTGGGTCAGGAAGCCGCCGCCGTGCAGGCGGAGCGTGGCGTCCTTTGCGTTGATCGCAATCGACAGGGCCGGCTGCTTGTCGCCGTAGATCACGGCCGGAATCAGTCCTTCGCGACGAAGTGCACGCGCGGCCCCCTTGCCGACCCGCTCGCGCACCGACGCAGAAAGCTCATAGGTCTGAGCCATCGGTGGTCTCCTCATAATTGAGAGAATTTCGGGAAAAATGCCGTTTTTCCAAACGACATCGCCCAGTTTCCTCCAGGGGTGTAAACCGGGTTGGCGGGCTTATAGGCGATCTTGGGTCCGATCACAATGGCAAAATGGCGGAAATCCGGGATTGAGCCCGCCGAAGACGCGGTGCCGGTGCGCTGCCTCCCGTTATTGTGACCGCTTTGCCGGGGTGGCGCCTTGACGTTGGCGCCGGCTCCTCCTAATTAGGGATCGATCGTTCCCTAATTCTGTGTCCTCCCATGTCCCTGACTGCAGACCTTGCGAAATCCGGTGCCCGCCTTCGTGGCCGGCCGCGTGAATTCGACGTCGACGCGGCGCTCGACCGGGCGATCGTGGTCTTTGCCGAGCGCGGCTATCAGGGCGCCTCCATCGCCGAGCTCAAGGCCGCGATGGGGCTTGCCTCGGGCAGCCTCTACAAGGCGTTTCCCGACAAGCTCGCGATCTTTCTCGCCGCCTTCGAGCGCTACAAGACGGTGCGCGACGGTGTGTTGCAGGCGGCCGTGGGCAAGGGCAAGACCGGGCGGGACAAGGTCCGCCGGCTGCTCTCCTACTATGCCGAGGCGTCCGTCGGCGAAAGCGGGCGGCGCGGCTGTCTCGTGGTTGCCGGCGCGACGGAACTTGCCCTGCTCAACGAAGAGGCGGCGCGGACGGTGGCCTCGGCCCTTCTGCGCAATCTTTCCTTCCTCGCCGATCTGATCCGCGAGGGGCAGGGCGATGGGTCCATCTCGCCCGCCATCGATCCGGAGCCGGTCGCGCGCACGCTTCTCAGTCTTGGACAGGGCCTTCGCGTTCTCGGCAAGACGGGCCTTCAAGACACTGACGCCGAAGCGGTTGTAGAGACCGCCATGCGCCTTCTCGACTGAACGAGAAACGTCATCCATTTCGTTCACGATTATCTGGCGGCGTCCCGGCCGCCTCCCTGGAGCATCCCATGACATCAAATGCAGCGGCGGAGCCCATCGCTCCGTCCCGTGAGGAAGGCATTTCGGCTCTCGCGTCCTTCGTCATGGCCGCCGCCTGCGGCCTGATCGCCGCCAATCTCTACTATTCGCAGCCGCTCGCCGGTCCGATCGCGGAGTCCATCGGGCTCCCCGTCGAGGCGACGGGCCTCATCGTGACGCTGGGCCAGATCGGCTACGGTGTCGGGTTGCTGCTGGTCGTGCCGCTGGCCGACCTCCTGGAAAACCGCCGGCTGATCCTCACCATGATCGGCATCGTGACGCTTTCGCTGGTGGCGGCCGGACTGTCGAGCTCGCCGGGGCCATTTCTTGCGGCCTCGCTCGCCATCGGCATGAGTTCGGTCGCGGTGCAGATGATTGTGCCCTTCGCGGCGCATCTGGCACCTGAAGCGTCGCGTGGCCGCGTCGTCGGCAACGTCATGAGCGGCCTGATGATCGGCATCATGCTGGCCCGGCCCGCGGCGAGCTTCATCGCGCGGGTCTCGTCCTGGCATGTGGTCTTCTTCGTCTCCGCCGCCGCGATGATCGGCCTTGCCACGGTGCTTGCCCGCACGTTGCCGGACCGTCATCCGGAAACGCGCCTCAGCTATGCCCGCCTCCTCGGCTCCATGGGAACGCTGGTGCGGACGCATCCGGTGCTGCGCCGCCGGGCCGGCTACCAGGCCTTCCAGTTCGCCGCCTTCAGCCTGTTCTGGACGGTGACGCCGCTTTATCTCGCCGGGCCCGCCTACGGCCTGACGCAGGCCGGGATCGCGCTTTTCGCGCTTGCGGGTGTCGCGGGTGCCATCGCCTCGCCGATCGCCGGGCGGCTTGCCGACCGGGATCTGGGGCGGCCGGCCACCGCCATGGGCCTGTTGTCCGTCGCAGTCTCCTTCCTCATCAGCCATTTCGCCGAGGAAGGTTCAGCGCTGGCGCTCGGCCTTCTCACCTTCGCGGCCATCCTGCTCGACTTCGGCGTCACGACGACGCTGGTCATCGGCCAGCGGGCGATCTATTCGCTCGGCGCGCATCTTCGGGCGCGTCTCAACGGGATCTACATGGCGACCTTCTTCACCGGCGGCGCCATCGGATCGGCCGTCGGGGCCTGGGCCTATGCCACCGGAGGCTGGATGACGGCCTCGATGCTCGGGCTGGCGCTGCCTGTCCTGGCGCTCGTCTATTTCCTCACGGAAGGGCGCGGCGACTGAGACGCAATGCCGCAACTAAGAAAAAGGCCCGGAGCGATGTCTGGGCCTTTTTTGCTGACTTGGGACGGCGATCAGTCGAAGAGGCTCGACACCGACTGCTCGTTGAAGGTCCGGTTGATGGCCTCGCCGATCAGCGGGGCGACAGAGATGGCGCGGATATTGTGGGCGTCGTTGATCGCCGTCGTCGGCTCGATGGAGTTGGTGATCACCAGTTCCTTGAGCTTCGACGAGGAGATGCGGGCGACGGCGCCGCCGGACAGCACGCCATGGGTGATGTAGGCCGTCACCGAGGTCGCGCCCTTGTCGAGCAGGGCCTCGGCGGCGTTGCAGAGCGTGCCGCCCGAATCGACGATGTCGTCGACGAGGATGCAGTCGCGTCCCTCGACCGAGCCGATGATGTTCATGACCTCCGACTCGCCCGGGCGCTCGCGGCGCTTGTCGACGATGGCGAGCGGCGAATCGATGCGCTTGGCGATGGCGCGGGCGCGCACGACGCCGCCGACGTCCGGCGAGACGATCACCGTGTTGTCAAGCTTGTAGCGCTCCTTGATGTCACGGGTCAGCACCGGCGCGGCATAGAGGTTGTCGGTCGGGATGTCGAAGAAGCCCTGGATTTGGCCGGCGTGAAGGTCCAGCGTCAGGACGCGGTCGACGCCGGCATGGGTGATCAGGTTGGCGACGAGCTTGGCCGAGATCGGCGTGCGGCCGGCGGCGCGGCGGTCCTGACGGGCATATCCGAAGTAGGGCAGCACCGCCGTGATGCGGCGGGCGGAGGAGCGGCGCAGCGCATCGACGAGGATCAGCAGCTCCATCAGGTTGTCGTTGGCCGGAAAGCTCGTCGACTGGATGACGAAGACGTCGGCGCCGCGGACATTTTCCTGGATTTCGACGAAGATTTCCTGATCGGCGAACCGGCGGACGGTGCAGCGGGTCAGGTCGGAGTCAAGGTAATCGGCAATCTGTTCGGCCAGGGCGCGGTTGGAATTGCCGGAAACGAGCTTCATGCGCTTCTATCCTCGTGAAATCACTTTTTGTCCATGGAGCGGCGCATGATCAAGGCGACGTCAGGGTCCGGCGGGTGCCGGGCCGCTCTTGCAGTTGTCCAGAGCCCCCAGTCAATTGCGGCGCCTTTTATCAGCCAGTCCGCGGCCCTGTAAATATCTTCCACCCGTTATACTGAACCGGCTCGGTAAAGTTCGGATGGGCGGTCAGATTTGCTGGCCGGCACTCGGATCGAGCTGGACGGTCGTCGCCGGCGCCTGAAGATTGATCCAGGCGGCAAGCGCCTCGACGGTGCGGGCGGCGATGGCGTCGATCGTGGTGGTGGTGACGCCGGACCACGGATCGCCCGAGGCATCGCCGGAAAGCTCGAAACCGGAGATGCGGCGCAGGCGGCGGTTGCTGGTGTCGAGCACGTCCCAGACATAGGAGACGGTGGTGCCCTGGTTGTCGCCGACGGCCGAAAGCGAGCCGAGCACGCGATAGGTGGCGGTCGGATCGTTGCGGCGCACGAGCGGCAGGCCGCGGGCACGGGCCTTTTCGCCGATGGCGGCGGCAAGGCGGTCGGCCTTGTCGGCCGGCACGCCGATCAGCGGGTCGAAGCGGAACGTCGCCTGCGTGCCCTGCACGGGTGCGGCCTGCGGCTGGGTCGCCGTCGGCGGAGCAGGGATCGTCGCCCCCGCCGCGCTGCCGGCGTTGGAGGCCGAGGCGGGCTTGCGGGTCTGGCAGCCCGCGAGGAAGCCGGCGGATGCGGCGAAGCCGAGCGAGGTCAAGAGCTGGCGTCGGGTGGGCGATGCGGGCGTCGGCCGTCCTTGCGTCATCAATGCTGTCCTTGCTCCGGGCTTTCCTGATGCGTCTTGCGCATTCTCATAGACACATTCGCGGCTCTGTCCAAGCGCCGGGGGCCTCAGACCACCGGCAAATCCAGAGAAAGAGCAGAAAGTGGCTCCGGCGCGCCTTCCGTCGTCAGATAGGTGCGCCCGAGGGTCATCGCCGTTCCGGTCGCGGAATCGGCGAGAATCATGTGGGCGAAGAGGGTCATGGACGGGCGGATCGGCGCCTTGTTGCCGCGATAGAACATCGGCCAGTCCATCCAGCTCGGCGCAAAGCGGGCGCCGAGCGAATAGCCGCAGGCGTTGAACCGGTGCTGCATCAGGCCGTGCTCGTCCATCACCCTCGCATGCGCCTCGAAGACGTCGCCGAAGTCGTTGCCGGGCTGCAGGATCTCCTCCACCGCCTCCAGCGCCTCGCGGGCGGCGGCATGGAGTTCCAGATGGCGCTCCGTCGGCTTGCCGATGATGACGGTGCGCATCAGGGCCGCATGATAATGGCGCCATGTCCCGGCGAATTCGAGGGTCAGCTGGTCCTGCGCATCGAGCTTGCGCCGGCCGGCCTTGCTGCGGCAGAGCAGTGCGTCCTCGGCGGACCCGATGATGAATTCGTTGCCGGGATAGTCGCCGCCGGCCTCGAAGACGGCGCCCTGCATGGCGGCGAGGATGTGCCCTTCGTCGGCACCGGGGCCGATTTCGGCCATGCCGGCGGTGAAGGCGAGATCGGCGAGCCGTCCGGCCTCGCGGGCAAAGGCGATCTCGGCCGGCGACTTTATGACGCGCAGCGAGGGAACGATGTCCGAGGCGTCCTCAAGGTCCGCGAAGGTCTTCAGCGCGTCGTCGACGGCACGTCCGTTCTTCGCGGTCAGGCCATGGGTGTCGTATTCGATGCCGAGCCGGGCGCCGAGGAGATCGAGGCCGTCGAGGAGATCCTTGAGCTGTCCGACCGGGCTCGCCTCGCCGCGGTCGATCCACAGGCGAATGTCGTCGATGATCGAGGTCTGCCTCGCCTGCCGCAGGTCCGGCGCGCGGGTCAGGAGGACGAGGGATTTGTCCTTGGTGAAGACGAGACACTGGAAGAAGCAGAAGCCGAAGGTGTCGTAGCCGGTCAGCCAGTACATGCTCTCCTGCGCGAAGAGCAGCATGGCGTCGATCTTGCGGTCGGCCATCGCGGTTGCGAGTGCCTCCTGGCGGGCCTCGAACTCGGAGCGGTCGAAGTGAAGGGCCATGGTGTCAATCCGGTCAGTCGACGAGAGCAATGGCCGACAGGTGCCGGCCATAGTCCGCCTCGCCGCGATGGGTCATGCGGCGATAGGAATAGAAGCGCGCGGGATCGGAATAGGTGCAGAGCCTGAGGTTGACGACGGTGCCGACGCTCGCGCGGGCAAGGCGCATCTCGATATAGCCCGGCAGGTCGAACATCGCATGACCGGGCCGCTCGGAGGGAGAAAAGAAGCGGCCGTTGTCCGCATCCTGCTCCTCGAAGCGGGCGACGAACTCCGGTCCGACCTCATAGGCCGCCGCCGAAATCATCGGGCCGATGACGGCGACGATGGCGGCGCGGTCGGCCCCTTCGGTTTCCATGGTTTCAACAGCCGATTCCAGAACGCCGGTGAAAGCGCCTTTCCAGCCCGAATGGGCGGCGCCGACGACGCGGGCCTTGGGATCGGCAAAAAGGATCGGGCCGCAGTCGGCCGAGGAGGCGCCGACGGCGATGCCGGGCGTCTTCGTCACCAGCGCGTCGGCCTTCGGGTTGTCCTCGGGGCTCCAGGGCGTCGTCACCACGAGGCAGTCGGGGCTGTGAATCTGGTAAGCCGAGACGAGTTTTTGCGGCTCGACCCCGAGTTCCCGAGCGATGCGGGCGCGATTCTCTACGACCTTCTCTCGCTCATCGCTTGAGCCGAGCCCCGTATTCAGCGAGCCGTAGATGCCGTCGGAAACCCCGCCCTGCCGCGTGAAGAAGCCGTGCCGGATGCCCGGCAGGGCGGCAAGCTCTTCAGACTGCACGATCATTGCAAATCACCCTGGCGAAAAGTCGGGCGGATGTTGGCGGGGAATGTACGGCCTGTCAAAGGGCAGCGGCAGGAGCGCGGCGAAAAGATTTCCGAACGCCCGGTGCCTGCCTTTCGCGAGTGCCGGGCCGGAGGCTCAGGGCTTCGGACCCGCTGCGCAGTACCGCCCACGGTCTATTCCTTGAGCCGCCTGGCGAGGTCGTCGTAATCGCCGTCGTGCAGGTAGAAAAACTCGCGGGTGATGCGCAAGGTCGGCTTCATCGCGAAGAAGATCGAGCCGACGAGAAAGCACCAGGTGCCCGGTGTCTGATACGCCTGATAGAAGAACATCACCGAGCCCACGATGAACAGGATCGCAGCGGCAAGATCGACGCTGGTGTAGGCAAGTTCGAAGATGGCATAGGTCTTCGTGTCATTCTGGTAGCGCCGCTGGCGATCGGGGTGGAACAGTTGCATGACGCGCTCCTCATCTCGTGAAAGGCCGGTGACGACAGGTCGTTCTCGGGGGACTGCCCGGTGCGGTCAACCGCGACAGCGGGCCGGTCGGTGGCTCCGCGGCTTCAACGATCCCGGACCTGCAGCACCTTGAAGAGCGTTCCCATCTGATCGGGGCCGGCCAGACGCTCCACCGCCGCGCGGATCGTTTCCTGTGTTGCCGTGTCCTTGCAGGCGCCGAGCCGCCCCGCCCGTTCCAGAAGCCCGAGCGAGAGCAGGAAGTCGCCTTGCGTCTGGACGGGCTCGACCCTTGCGCCCGCGCCTTCCGCCGCTTTTGCCAGCGTTTCGAAGTCGACGTGGGCGGTGAGGTCGGCCTTACCCGGTTCGGTCAGCGGATCGACATAGCGATGTGCCTTCATCGCCTGCAGCGTCTCGCCGACGGCGCTTTTTGCGTGGCCGTAGTCGATGGCGAGCAGCGCGCCGCCATGGCGAGCGATGCGGCCCGCAAGGTCCGTCATGATCGCCGCGCCCGGGCGGCAGGTCTCGAAAATGCTGCCGGGAGGGGCGGCGTCCGCGCCGGGCGGAATCTCTGACGGATCGGGCAGGCCGGTGCCCAGCCCGAAGGCCAGCGTCTCGTTATCGCCCGCAAGGCCGACGACCCGCTCATGCCAGCCCTTTTCCGTCCTGACGAACTGGCGGACGGGCAGGGCGTCGAAAAATTCATTGGCGACGACGATGAGGGGGCCGTCCGGCAGGGTGGCGACGCCGTCATGCCAGATGGGATCGGCGCCGTTGAGGGTTTCCGACTGCCTTTTTTTCAGATGCGGGCTCATTTCGACCAGATGCACGGTGAGCGCCTGCCGGAAGGCGGACCTCGACCCGGCGGCCCGCAGAAGGTCGGCCATCAGCGTACCGCGACCCGGCCCGAGTTCGACGAGGGCCACGCTCGCCGGCTCGCCCATCTCGATCCAGCGCATCAGGCACCAGACGCCGACGAGTTCGCCGAACATCTGGCTCACCTCGGGTGCCGTGATGAAGTCGCCCTTTGCCCCGAAGGGATCGCGGCGCATGTAGTAGCCCTCGGCCGGATCGCCGAGGCAAAGGGCCATGTAGTCGGCCACCGACATCGGTCCGCCGGCCCGGATGAGGCCCGCGATGCGCCGCCCGAGCGCCGTCGTCATTGCGCTTCGCCCGCCTTTGCCGCGGCGTTGCTCGCGTCCGTTGCCGGGGCCCTGGGGGCCGCCAGGATGAAGGCAAGACCGATGAGGATCATCGGCACGGAGAGCACCATCCCCATGGTGATGGTGTCGAAGGCGAGGTAGCCGAGTTGCGCGTCGGGCATGCGATAGTTTTCCACGATGATGCGTGCGAGGCCGTAGCCGATGCCGAAGACGCCGGTGACGAGGCCGGGGCGGGCGAGCGCCTGCCGCTTCCAGACCAGCACCGTCAGCACCGCCATGAGCACGATACCCTCAAGGCCGGCCTCGTAGAGCTGGCTCGGATGGCGCGGCAGGTCGCCGCCATTGGGAAAGACGATCGCCCAGGGCACATCGCTGACGCGCCCGTAAAGCTCGCCGTTGATGAAGTTGGCGATACGCCCGAGACCGAGGCCAACGGGCACCGCGGCGGCGGACAGGTCGAAGAGCGTGCGGATGCGCAGGCCGTGCTTGCGGGCAAACAGCATCATCGCCACGGCGGTTCCGGCAAGGCCGCCATGGAAGGACATGCCGCCGTTCCATGTCTTCAGGATCTCGATCGGATTGGCGAGGTAGACGTCGAGGTCATAGAAGAGCACGTAGCCGATCCGCCCGCCGAGAACGACGCCGAAGGTCATCCACACCAGGAGGTCGTCGATCTCGATCTCGCCCGGACGGCTGAGGCCCGCCCAGAGCCGGTCGGTGCGCACCATCTTGCGCAGATACCACCAGCCGAAGACGAGCCCGACGATGTAGGCGAGCGCATACCAGCGCAGCGCGAAGGGGCCGAGGGAAAAGCCGCCGACATCGAACGGACCGACGGTCAGGAGATCGGGGCCGATGGCGGGAAAGGGCAGGGCAAAGAGCAATGTGCGGGCTTTCTCTGGCTCAAATGGTGGCGATCGTCCGCAGGCCATGGCGCGGTGCACGGGCCTTATAGGCCGGATCGGTGGCCGACGGAATCTCCCTTCGGTCCATCGCCTGCCATCATGTCCGAAGCGAGGCGGAAGGGCGGGGCAAGGCGCCGCCGACAATGGCGGTCCGGCGTCTTGTCCGAATAGAGCCTTGCATGCATCCGGCGAGCGGACCATCTTGAAGGTCAGGGAAGGGGCCCGGCAACGGCTCTTTACAGGACGGACTTCAGGGAAGGTGAGCGATGAGCCAGACACAGGGGCGTCTCTTCGAGGAATTCGCCAAACTGATGCAGGATGCCGCGGGCGTTGCCCAGGGCGCCCAGCGTGAAATGACGACGATGTTCCGGGCCCAGGGCGAGCGGATCGCCTCGGAAATGGATCTCGCGCGCAAGGAAGACGTGGAGATCGTCCGCGAGCTTGCCGCCAAGGCGCTGGCCGAGATCGACCGCCTGAACGGGCGGGTCGCCGAGCTTGAGGCCCGTCTCGAAGAGGCAGAAGGCGGCGCCGGCGCGCCGAAGAAGGCGGCCAGGGCGAAGACGACCAAGGCCGCAAAGGCCGACGACTGATCGATTGCGCGGCTCTTCGGGCGGCCGCCAATGAGTATGCGGAATGCAGTCCGACCGTTGTGATGAAATTGTCACCATGCTTCGTTTTTGACATTCTTTCCCCGGCGGTGATGCATTTTGCAATTCGTTAACCATTCTTAAAGTCCTCGCCCCGTCCTATAGTCGACGACATGTTCGGGATTCGCGCGTCGGACCGTGGCCTTGTCAGAAGGCATTCCGCCCTTTCGGGCGAGAGAAGGCCGATGTGCATGAGGGAATACTGCGAGTTCCGCGAGCCGGGTTTTCCGGGGAGCGGGAAAGTGGCCGAAGGGCCAGGGGCGGGTCGCTGATCGACCTTGTTTCTTTGGCCGCAGACCGGGTGTGATGGCCGTGCGCGTTGCTGGCGCCGGCTGGTCGCATTCGGTCATCGAGAAGCTTCTGGCGGACCTTCGGGCCGACAGGAGAACGGCACGTCGCAACCTCGGAGGTCTCCATGACCCTCATCGATTTCCATGCCGAACGTCCAGCCAATCCCGTCGACAGCATCGAGTTGATCGCCGCCCATAACGATTGGGCCTTCGAGCGCTCGGGCGAGGACGAGATTACCGTTTCCGTCGCCGGCCACTGGTGCGATTACCACATCTCCTTCACCTGGATGGAGGAACTGGAATCGCTGCATCTGGCCTGCGCCTTCGACATCAAAGTGCTGGAAGCGCGCCGCACCGAGGTCGTGCGTCTTCTTTCGCTCGTTAACGAGCAGCTTTGGATCGGCCACTTCGATCTCTGGCAGGACGAGGGCGTGATCATGTACCGCCACGGCCTGCTGCTGGCCGGTTGCCTGGAGGCGAGCGACGAGCAGATCGCCCGCATGCTGGAGATGGCGCTGGACAGCTGCGAGCGTTTCTACCAGGCATTCCAGTTCGTCGTCTGGGCCGGCAAGACCGCCCGCGAGGCGCTGGAAATGGCCATGATCGAGACCGTCGGCGAGGCCTGACCGGCCAATTGCCGCCCGCAAGATTTGCGTTTATCCAAGAGGCCTCCGCCATCCGGCGGGGGCCTTTTTCTTTTATCCCGCACTCTGCCTGGAGCCCTGTCATGTCGCTTGCCGCCGCTTCTCCCCTCGTCCTCGTCGGTGCCGGCAAGATGGGCTCGGCGATGCTCGACGGCTGGCTGGAACAGGGCCTCGCCCCGGCGGGCGTGACGCTGGTCGACCCCGGTGCCGGCGATCACCTCAAGGACTATCTTGCGCGCGGGGCGACCCATGTGGCCCGGGCGGGCGAGGTCTCCGTCGTGCCGGCCGTCGTCATCCTCGCCGTCAAGCCGCAGATGATGGCGGAGGTGCTGGCCGAGGTCCGTCCGATCTTCGGTCCGGAAACATTGGTCGTTTCGGTCGCCGCCGGCACCACGCTTGCGGCACTGGAAGCCGGACTCGGCGCGGCCGCTATCGTCCGAGTGATGCCGAATACACCCGCTCAGGTCGGGCGCGGCATGTCGGTCTGCGTCGGCAACGACAAGGTCGGCGAGGAGGGCCGGGCTCTCGTCACCGCGCTGATGAGCGCCGTCGGCGAGACGGCATGGATCGACGACGAGGCACTGATCGACGCGGTCACCGGCGTTTCGGGCTCCGGTCCGGCCTATGTCTTCCTGATGGCCGAGGTGCTGGCGGAAGCCGGCCGGGCTGCGGGGCTGCCGGACGAGCTTGCCGCCAGACTTGCCCGCCAGACGGTCGTCGGGGCCGGCGAACTCCTGCGCCTTTCCCCGCTCGACCCGGCGACCTTGCGCCAGAACGTCACCTCGCCGAACGGCACCACCTTTGCCGCGCTTCAGGTGCTGATGGGCGAGGGCGGCATGAAGCCGTTGATGGAAAAGGCGGTTGCCGCCGCCACGGCGCGCTCGCGCGAGCTTGCGGGGTGAAAAGCCGGGGCAAAGAGCCTATCTCTCATTGAGAGACGGAAACGATGGAGGCGGTCATGGCGACGGAACGGCAACGGCAGAAAATCATCGATGCCTTCATGGCGGAGCTTGCTGACGTCGGCTTCGAAGGCGTGCACCTCACCCATGTCGCCGAGAAGGCCGGCGTTACTCCGGCGCAGCTGCGCGAGGCCTATGACGGTCGCATCGCGATTGTTGCCGACTTCATGCGCCGCATCGACAAGGCGGTGCTGGAAGGGATCGACAAGGAACTGAGCGAGGAAAGCGGCCGGGAACGGCTCTTCGACTGTCTCATGCGCCGGCTCGACGCGATGACGCCTTACAGGGAGGCGGTCGCGTCCCTGCGCAAGAGCGTGCGCCGCGATCCGGCCCTTGCGCTCACCCTCAACGGGCTTCTCGTCACCTCCATGCGCTGGATGATGGTGGCCGCCGATGTCGACCAGCCGGGCCTCAAGGGGCTTGTCCGGGCGCAGGGGCTCGGGGCTGTCTGGGTGAAGGCGGTGGACAGCTGGCTCAAGGACGAGGACCCGGGCCTTTCGGCCACCATGGTCGAGGTCGACAAGGGGTTGAGGCGCGGCGAGCGCTGGCTCGGCTGCGCCGACCGGGCGGCGTCCTTCCTCACCGATTGCGCCTGCCGGATGAAGAAGACCCGCAGGCGCAAGGCCGAGGAGCCCGATCCGGCGATGGCGGCCGGCGAAGGGATTTGATAGCAATCGGCTTTCGCGATTCATGAGATGGCGGGCGGTTGTGTACTCCCCGCGATGAGGAGGCCCGCATGTCCGAGACGTCCGCCCCGGCGCCCACGATCACCTTCGACGATTTCCTGAAAGTCGATATCCGCGTCGGCGTCGTCGTGGAGGCGGAGGTCAACGAGGGAGCCCGCAAGCCGGCCTTGAAGCTCAAGGTCGATTTCGGGCCGGAGATCGGCATCCGCAAGACCTCGGCGCAGATCACCGAGAACCATGCGCCGGAAGCCCTCGTCGGCACCCAGGTGCTCGGCGTCGTCAACTTCCCGGTCAAGCAGATCGGCAAGTTCATGTCCGAGGTGCTCGTCCTCGGCGTTCCGGACGAAAACGGCAAGGTGATGCTCATCGGCCCGACCAGGGACGTGCCGATCGGCGGACGGCTTTACTGAGCGGACGCGTTTTTCCCGCTCTGCAGTTCGCCCTCTCCATCGTCATCCCCGCGAAAGCGGGGACCCACTGGCCGCTCGACGAACCGAGTTCTTGCAGTTGAGTGTTGCGGCGCCACGATTCCGAACTGTTTCAGCGACGATGGAAGAATGATTGGGTCCCCGCTTTCGCGGGGATGACGATGAGGAGGCGGTACTCCTCGGATGGGAGCGCCGCCTCCGCAGCCCGAAGCCAATCGCTTCCGAAACCGCGCTGCCCCTCACACCGGCAGGCGCACCTGCGCCCTCAGCCCGCCCATCGGGCTTTCCTGCAGCCGCAGGTCGCCGCCGTGAGAAACGGCGATGTCGCGGGCGATGGTGAGACCGAGGCCGGTGCCGCCGATGTCCTGGTTGCGGGCGTCGTCGAGGCGATGGAACGGTTTGAGGACATTCTCGCGTTCGCCCTCGGGGATGCCCGGACCGTCATCATCGATGTTGACCGTCAGCCAGTCGCCCTGGCGCTGGAAGCTGACGCAGACGTTGTCGCCGAAGCGCGCGGCATTGGAGACGAGATTGCCGATCATGCGGCGGAAGGCGAGGGGGCGCAGTCGCACCTCCAGATCGTCCGCCCCGTCGACGGTCAGGGTCCGGCCGGCCCGCTGCATGTAGGCCTCGATGTCGCCGATGAGTGCGCGCACATTGGAGGACACCGTCTTTTCGTCGGCGACGCCCCGGGCGAAGGCGAGATAGGCCTCCAGCATCGCCGCCATGATGTCGACGTCGCCGCGCATCGCCTTGGTTTCCTCGCTTTCCGGCAACATGGCGAGTTCCAGGCGGAAGCGGGTGAGCACGGTGCGAAGGTCGTGGGAAACGCCGGCGAGCATGGTCGTGCGCTGCTCGATCTGGCGCTCGATGCGCCGACGCATCTCGATGAAGGCGTGTCCGGCCTGGCGCACCTCGCGGGCGCCGGAAGGCGAGAAATCGCGCGCCGGCTCGCCGCGCCCGAGCCGTTCGGCGGCGACCGCGAGGCGCTGGATCGGACGGATCTGGTTGCGCAGGAAGATGATCGCGATGATCACCAGCACAAGCGCGGACGAGACCATCCACACAAGGAAGATATGCGAGTTGGCCGCATAGGCGTTGTTGCGCGGCAGGAGGATGCGCAGCACGCCGCCGTCAAGTTTCACCCGCACCTCGACCAGCGGGTCGTAGGTGGCGCTGTCGATCCGGACGGGCTGACTCACCTGCCGTGCAAGGCTCGACGACAGGGTCTCGTGCAGCAGCGAGAAGAAGGGGAAGGGCGAGCGGATCGGTGCACCGAGCGCCTCGCCCGGCAGGAAGGTGACCGTCATGCCGAGCCTCACGGTCGCAAGGCGTTCGATCGCGGCGAGTTCGCTTGCGTCCTCCGCATTCTGGACAAGGTCGACGATGAGGGCGATGTCGCGGCTGACCTGCTCCGACAGGCGGCGCGTGACGAGCTGGTAATGCCGGTCGATGAAGACCTGTGCGAGCACGCCGATGAGGATCAGCACGGGCAGCACGATGATCAGCATCGAGCGGCCGAAGAGCCCCTTCGGCATCACGCGGTTGATCGAGCGCGTCAGGCTGATCCAGCCGCGCACGGCGGGTGCGGGCAGCGTGCGCGCCAGGAAACGGCGGATGACGCGGAAGCCGTCGGCGGTCCGGTCGAGGATGCGGTTGATCAGGTCGGGATCGTGGTCCGGATCGTGCCTGACAGGTCTTGCGTTTCTCGCCATCGCGCCGGGTGCCGTTCAGTCGAACCGCAGGCGATAGCCGACGCCGCGCACGGTTTGCAGATAGGTCGGATTGGACGGATCGTCCTCGATCTTGCGGCGCAGGCGGTTGATCTGGACGTCCACCGTGCGCTCGCCGACGGAGGCGTCGTTGCCGACGAGAAGCTCGCGGGCGACGATCCCGTCCGGCGCCTTGGCAAAGAGCGTCAGCAGCTGCCGTTCGCGCTCGGTGAGGCGGACCGGCTCGCCGTTCTCCAGCAGGTCCTCGCGCGCGACGTCGAAAGCGAAGCGGCCGAAGGTGACCCGCCGGGTCGCGGTGGTGTCGCCGCGCACGTCCGGCCGTGCAGTCGGCGAGCGCCGCTTCAGGATATTCTGGATCCTCAGCACCAGTTCGCGCGGCTCGAAGGGCTTGGTCATGTAGTCGTCGACGCCGGTCTCAAGGCCGCGGACGCGGTCCTCGCCCTCGGCGCGGGCAGTGAGCAGCAGGATCGCGACGTCGTGGGTGCGGTTGAGGCTTGCGGCCAGCGACAGGCCGTCCTCGCCCGGCATCATCACGTCGAGCACGATGAGATCGAAGGCGATCAGTTCCAGTTTGCGGCGCGCCTCAGCGGCGTTGCCGGCGGTCGTGACGCGGTAGCCCTGCGCGGCGAGAAAGCGCTGCAGCAGGGAGCGGATGCGGCTGTCGTCGTCGACGACGAGGATATGCTGCGCGTCGTCGGCCGGTGCGCCGGAGGGCATGACGTCCGTCATGGTCATTGGTCCTTTGCCTCGCGTTCGGCAGGCACGTCCCCGCCGTCCGGGCCGATCATGGCGGTCAGGAAACGGCTGACCGTCTCGCGCTCGCCGGACGAGAACCCCGAAAGCGCCGCCTCGACCCGGCGCGACTGCACGGCGTTGAGCTCACGGGCGAGGCGGCTGCCCTTCACTGTTGCGTGAAGCAGCCGCTGGCGGCGGTCGACGGCGCCCGGGCGCTGCTCGATGAAATCCTCGTCGATAAGCTGCTTCAGCACCCGCCCGAGGCTCTGCTTGGTGATGCGCAGGATGTCGAGCAGCTCGGCGACGGTCATGCCCGGATTGCGCTCGACGAAATGCAGAACCCGGTGATGGGCGCGGCCGAAGCCGTATTTCGCCAGGATGACGTCCGCATCGCCGACGAAGTCGCGATAGGAAAAGAAGATCAGCTCGATGAGTTCGACATGGTCCGGGGCCGGGCGTGATTCGCTCGCGGCCGGGGGGGGCGACCCGTCGTCCTGTGGGGCGTTTGTCGCCAACAGATTTATGTCAGCCATATTGACTTATTTGCGTCCCATTGCTATTGAAGCCGGGCTTTGACGATGGTCCGATCGTGTTTTGCCGCACCGTTTCGATCCTGTCGCGAGCCAGACGGCCCCTTCCCGTTGCGTCCTGCCTTCGTTGCACCGCCCCGAGATGGCCGTTGCGAGCCAGATCCTGCAAGACCTTGGCCTCGATGGCGACAATATCGGCTCCTTGGGCCCGACGCAAAGCATCCGACGTCCCGGACCGCCCGCGCAACGTGGCTCTGCGCTCTCTGCCCCCGGCGCCAAAATTTGTTATGATCCCTAAAAATGGAACCCACAGGGAGTCCTCAAGATGGCAAGCGTTCCCTTCGACAGCCGTGAAGGCGTGATCTGGTATGACGGTGAATTCGTCGACTGGAAGGACGCCAAGGTGCACGTGCTGACCCATGGCCTGCATTACGGCAGCTCCGTGTTCGAGGGCGTGCGCGCCTATGGCGGCGAGATTTTCAAGCTCAAGGAGCACACCGACCGGCTGATCGAGTCGGCGCGCATCCTCGGCTTCAAGATCCCCTATACGGCCGACGAGATCAACGCGGCATGCAAGGAGATCCTGCAGCGCATGAAGCTGACGGACGCCTATCTGCGCCCCGTCGCCTGGCGCGGCTCGGAGATGATGGGCGTTTCGGCCCAGAACAACACCATCCACCTCGCCATCGCCGCCTGGGAGTGGCCGTCCTACTTCAAGCCGGAAGAGCGCCTCAAGGGCATCCGGCTCGACATGGCCGAATACCGCCGTCCCGACGAGAAGACCGCGCCGTCGAAATCCAAGGCCGCCGGCCTCTACATGATCTGCACGATCTCCAAGCACGCCGCCGAGGCCAAGGGCTATGCGGACGCGATGATGCTCGACTATCGCGGCTATGTGGCCGAGGCGACCGGCGCGAACATCTTCTTCGTCAAGGACGGCGTCATCCACACGCCGATCGCCGACTGCTTCCTCAACGGCATTACTCGCCAGACGGTGATCGAGCTTGCCAAGCGGCGCGGCTTCGAGGTTCTGGAACGGCACATCATGCCGGAAGAGCTTTCGACGTTCACCGAGTGCTTCCTGACGGGCACGGCGGCGGAAGTGACCCCGGTCTCCGAGATCGGCCCCTACACCTTCGTGCCTGGCGAGATCACCAAGACGCTGATGGACGACTACACCGCCGAGGTGACGCCGAAGGCGTCCGCCGCCGCCGCGGAGTGAGTGGCCTCCGGTGGGACTGACCGCCGGAGCGAGATGAGAAAAAGGCCGGGTGCCAATGCGCCCGGCCTTTTTGTTTGGAGTGTCCCTGCTTTTGCCGTCCATTCCCCAGCTTTCGGCGGCAATCAGGGCTCCTGACGGCCTCCCTGCTGCGCGGGACGTTCACGCAACGCGAGCCTCATCAGCCTGTCGAGCGATTGCAGGAAACGGGACCGGTCGGCCTTCGAAAAGGACGGTCCGCCGCCCTGCTGGAACGGGTTCGCCGCGCGGATGTCCTGCATCAGGTCGCGCGTTGCCAATCGGTTCCCGATGTTGGCGACGTTCAGAATCTCGCCGTTGTGCTGCACGACGTGCGATCCGGCCTTCAGGCAGCGGTCGGCGAGCGGAATATCCGCCGTCACCACCACGTCGCCGGGACCGCAATGCTCGGCGATCCACTTGTCGGCGACGTCCGGGCCCTCGGCGACGATCCTGAGCGAGACGAGCGGATTTTGCGACGGGCGCAGTCCGCCGTTGCAGACCAGCACCATCGGGATGCCCAGCCTTGTCGCCACGCGCTCCGCCTCGTCCTTCACGGGGCAGGCGTCGGCATCGACATAGAGTGTCGTCAATGTTCACATTCCACTATTGGGACCACGTTTCCAGAGGTCCGATGAACGCCAGGAGTGTCAGGCGAGGATCGTTTCTGACGGGATGCCCGTGGCCGCTACGCCGGTCACCGCGATCGGTCCGCAGACATTCGCCCCCGGGGCGATCGACCGTCAAGCCGGGATGAGAAAAGACCGGGTGCTGACGCGCCCGGCCTGCCTGTCTGCTCAAATCATGCGGAAGGTCAACCGCCGGTCCCGATTCAGCTGGACCGGATCATCGAGATGAAACCGGAGACCTTGCTGTTCAGTTCCGCCGACTGGTGCGTCAGGCCATTCGCAGCGCCGAGGATGCTGGTCGCGACCTTGCTGGTATCGTTGGCGGCCTGGTTGACGCCGGAGATGTTCGACGAGACTTCCTGAGTGCCGCGCGCGGCTTCGTCGACATTGCGTGCGATCTCGTCCGTCGCGGCGCGCTGCTGCTCCACTGCCAAGGCGATCGACGTGGAGACCTCGTTGATGTTGCGAACCGTCTCGCTGATCGAGTTGATGGCGTCTGCAACTTCGGTCGTGCCGTTCTGCACAGCGGCGACCTGGCTGGAGATTTCCTCGGTGGCCCGGGCGGTCTGCGAAGCGAGATTCTTGACCTCGGAGGCGACGACGGCAAAACCCTTGCCGAGTTCGCCGGCCCGTGCCGCCTCGATGGTCGCGTTGAGCGCCAGCAGGTTCGTCTGCGCCGCGATATCCGCGATCAGTTGGACAACCTCGCCGATGCGTTGGGATGTCGAGACAAGTTCCTGCGCCGCCATGCTTGTCTTGTCGGCCTGATCTGCCGCGGCATCGGAGATTTGCGCGGCGTGGACCACGCGCTGGCCGATCTCGACGATGGACGCGGAGAGTTCCTCGGCCGCGGCCGCAACCGTGCGCACATTGGCCGAAGCCTGTTCGGAGGCCGCCGCGACAGCGCCAGACTGGCGGGTCGTCTCTTCCGTGGCCGAACTGACGATGGAGGCATCCGACTGCAGCCGGCCCGCTGTGTCGGTGACGGCCTGCACCACGCCGATGACGTCGCGTTCGAAGTCGTCGGCGATTCTCTCCATCGTCGCCTTTTTTTCCCGTTCGATCCGTTCGCTGGTCGCCGCCTGCTGCTGCTCCAGCTCTTTCACCGCGAGGGCATTCTGGCGAAAGATCTCGACCGCTTCGGACATTTTGCCGATCTCGTCCTTGCGGCCCTTGCCGGGAACGGTAAGGTCGAGCTCTCCGCTGGCCAAGCGGGTCATGGCGCCGGTTATGGCGACGATGGGCCGCGAGGTCCCGGCACCGATGGTCCAGGCCGCGAAAGCTCCGATGACGAGGCTGACGACCGACACGATCACGGCCACCTCGACAGCCAGCTCGAGGTCGGCCATCAGCTTCGGGCCGACCGCGTCCTGCTCCTGCTTGAAGTCCAGCTTCAGCTCCTCGTTCAGCCTGGAAGCATCCGGGCCGATGCGATCGAGCGTGTCGGCGATCAGGGCTTCGTGTCCCTCGGTTGCCTGCGACAGCTGTTCGATCCCGGCCCTGTAGTTCTTCAGGTCCTCGGAGATGCCGGCCGCCCGATCCTTCGATTCCGTATGTGTGATCAGCTTGGTCAGATCGGCGTTGATGCTGATCGCGTTGTCAATTCGCTCGAAGGCCGCTCCGATGTGTCTCTGATCTTGAGTGAGGATAAAATTCTTCACGGCCAGGCGGGCTTCCAGAAGGTTTGCCTGGACGCGACCGGCATTGTTACTCTGCACGGCAAGTTGTCTGTATTGCCTGAAGTCTTCGGACGCATCCGAGATTTTGAGATATGAGACCGATCCAATCAGGAATACGAGGGAAAGAATTATCCCGAATCCGGAGAAAATTTTCGTCGATATCCGGATATTGTTGAAGAGGCTCACGTCCGCGCGCTCCAGAATACAGGTTGTTCTTCTTTGTCTTCTAATGTTTCTGCCGAGAATCATAATTTTACATTAATAAATATGGTCATATGACTGAGTTTTCATTGAATTGTATTCGATGAAAATACGTATTTCTTGGCGCTTGCACAATTGTTTGTGGAAGCAATGTTTGCGTGCTCTCGGGTGACTCGACCTTGAGACGAGCCAAAGCGCGCCTCCGAGGTCTTCATGCCCGGAGACGGATTTGAATTGACTGTCGCTGTTGGTCTTTCAGGCCGCTTCTTCCATCGACAACAGACGCGCCGTCAGTTCCTTCGCCGACATCGGCCTGCCGACCACATAGCCCTGAATCTGGTCGCAGCCGGCTTGCTGCAGGAAGGCCAGCTGGCTCGAGGTCTCCGTGCCTTCGGCGGTCACGGGAATCCGCAGCGCCGCCGCGAGCGAAATGGTTGCCCGTAGCAGTTCATCGCCGCCTTGCTTGTCCTCGATGCCCCAGACCAGCGAACGGTCGATCTTCATGCGATCGAAGCCGAACTCCCTCAGCGTCCCGATGCTGGCGTAGCCGCAGCCGAAATCGTCGAGCGCGAAGCGAACGCCGATCTTCTTCAGGGCCGTGATCGACCGGCGGGCCTGTTCCGGGTTGGAAATGAGAACGCCTTCGGTCACTTCCAGCGTGAGCCGCGTCGGCTCGAACGCCTCTTCCTCCAGGATCGTGCGCACGACCGAGGCAAAGCCCGGGTCGCACAACTGAAGCGGCGACACATTGACCGACAGGTCGAGACTGTTCCAGTCGCGCACGACCTGGATCGACTTGCGCAGCATGTATTCGCCAAGCGGTGCGATGAGCCCGGCCCGCTCGGCGGCCGGAATGAAGATCTCGGGCGAGACGTTGCCGTCGGGTCCGGACCAGCGGGCGAGGGCTTCCACGCCCTGGATCCTGCCGCTGGAGGCTGACACGAGCGGCTGGAAGGCAGCCCGGATCTCGCCTCTCGCCAGGGCGAGGCGCAGCTGCTGTTCAAGCCGCGTGGCCTGTTCGCGATCCGCGTCGTATTCGTGCGTATATCCGAGCGCGCGGCCGCGGCCGAGATCCTTGGCGCGGTAGAGCGCCATGTCCGCCCGCCGCAGCAATTCGAGCGGCTTCATGCCCTCTTCCTCGATGGCAAATCCGACGCTTGCGCCGATCTCGACGGTCTTTCCCTCGACGCTGAACGGCCGGGACAGGATGTCGAGCACGATGAGGCCGATCTTTTCCGGTGCCGTGCCGCCTTCCTGGATGAGCGCGAATTCGTCGCCGCCAAGCCGGGCGGCATGAGCGATTTCCGGATGGGCAGACCGGATCTTTTCCGCAACCTTGCCGATGAGTTCGTCCCCGACGGCATGGCCCCAGGTGTCGTTGACGGACTTGAAGCCGTCGAGATCGAGCAGATGAAGCACGCGAACGGCCTTGCCGTCCTCATTGCCCGCCGGCTGCTCCAGCTGATTGATGAGGCCGCTGCGGTTCAAAAGGCCGCTCAGACTGTCGTGCGTCGCGTCGTGGCGGGCCGCTTCGGCCGCCTTGCGAAGCCCCTTTGCTTCGGCAGCGCCCGTGGCGCCGATGGCGAACAGGAACAGCACCAGCAGGAGGACCGCAAACATGAGAGCGGGCGCGACCAGTTTGAAGACCTTCGTGCCGGGCTCCAGGCTCGACCAGACGAGATAGAATCCATCCTTGTCCTGCGAGGCGGACAGCGGAAGATTGAGCTTGCCCGATACCTTCTCAGACGAGACTCCAAGGTCTTCCAGCTCGTAGTCCTGGGCCATCCGGGCAATGGCATCGTTGTCAAGAAACTTGAAGAGAACGAGGGTCTTGTCGGCCTTGAAGTCGTTGCCGTCCTTGTAGGGCTGGATGACCTGGGCGACCGCAAGAGTCGGGCCGCCGTCCGTCCTGTAGTAGCGAGACACCGTCTCGTCGGGATGATCCAGCGACTGCTGCACCTGGGTGAGGAAGGCCGGTCCAAAATAGTCTGTGGGCGAGAATTCCTTGCCCTTCAGATAGGCCGAGATCGCATCGCCACCCATCGCCACCACGATCACGCCGTCATAGAGCGCATAGTCCTCGCTGGTGGCACCCCAGTTGTCATAGGCCCAACTGGCGGCATCGTCTCCGTGCTCCGCTGTGTAGGCGTCATCCCAGACGGCATTGTCGGTCACCGTTCCGGACAGCCGGTCCAGGAAGGCGTTCAGAGCGGCTCCGGCGGCGGCGATGGCGCGGTTGTCATCGATCCTGTTGGCCGCGTCCCGCATGGAGAAAACGACGTGACCGGTGATCAGGGTCAGCAGGATGACGCCGAAGGCGGTCAGCAGGACCTTTCTGATCACGGGGGTCACCGATCCGGCAGTTTTGCTCCAGGGGGTTACTTTCATTGCACGCTGTTCCAAGACGAGACGGGCGCGGGTCCAGACTTTGATGGATCTTCCCGCAGTCTTCGTTATCGGAGGCGGCCATTTATTTTTGCATAAGAAAATCAGTAAACAGCTTCAAAATCTTGGCTTCATCCTGCAGTCATGCCATTGAATACACAGTCTTTTTGCAACTCATCGTCGTGCCTACACGTTAATACGGACCTCGTCATTCCATGACGGTCAGCCGCGAAGGCCGGATTCCCGTTGCAGGGCGGATCGAAGAGACCGGCGTCCCGGTTCCATGGTGATTGCCATTGTCATCGCAAGGGGGAGGCGGGGGTGACGACGCGGCGGATCGCGCAAGCGATGCCTCGGCCAAATGCCGGGCCGTCAGCCTCATCGGCGCCGTCCGGCCGCGCCGATCATCTGTGGGTTGTGGCGCCCGCCACTGGACATTGGTGCAAAAATTTGAAAGATTTACTTCGGATTTTTTGATTTTTCTCGGACATGGCTCTCGGAGATTTGCTCATGTCAAGAAATTCAAGCCTTAATTTGTTAAAGCAAATCGATTTATCTCTCATTTTTGTCCCCGTTCTTGTCTTCGTCGCGGGGGTCTATTCCGTCCTGTCCTACCCGCCAGACTGGTGGGTCAATCTCGTCTACGACGACGGCTACTATTATCTCGGCATCGCGCGCAGCCTGGTGGCCGACGGGCGAAGCTGGTTCCTCCCGCCCTTCGTCACCAATGGCTATCAGCCGCTGTGGCAGGTGGTGCTTTGGGCCTCGGCGTCCGTGTTCGGCATCTCCGACATATCGCTGGTGCTCCAGGTCCTCTGCCTGACGATGCTGTTCGTGGTCCTCTTCTGCGTGATGTCCAGGATCCGCTACGGCTTTCTGGCGCCGGCGGTCGTCGTCACGGTCAACTCGGCCTTTGACGAAGTCGCGCTGCGGGGCCTTGAGACCTGCATGCTGCCGCTGTTCGCGCTCGGCTATTTCTCGTCCAGGGACTGGCGGCTGAAGGGCGTGTTCGCGTCGCTGCTCTTTCTGACCCGCCTCGACGCGCTGGCTCTCGTTGCCGCGGCCGATTTCGTGAACACGGTCGCGGACCGGCGCGTCGCGGTCCGGCACTACCTTATTCTCGTGCCGGTGGTTGCCGCCTATGCCGCCCTGAATCTCTTTTTCTTTCAGACGCCTGTGCCGGTTTCCGGGCTGATGAAGAGCGTGGGCAACGTTCCGGGCGAGAATCTCAGGATCGTGGTGACCTTCCTGCCGAAGCTGACCTACGTGGTCCTGATCGTTGCCGCGCTTGCCCTTGTTGCCGCCGCGAACGGCCTCTGGCCGAAGCTGCGATACCGGCGCGAGATCGCTTCAATGGTCCTCGTGCACGTGATCGTCGGCCTCTACTATGGCGTGATGTCCGGCTGGCCGCTCTGGGGCTGGTATTTCTGGCCCTCGATGCTGCTGGCCTATTACGTGCTGCTTGAGCTGATGCATGTCGTCGAGGCGGCCTGTCAGGCGCGCGGGTCCCTGTTCCAGCCGCGATTGCTGGTGCCGCTGCTTGCCGCCGTCGCCCTTGTCGGCGTGAAGCCGGCGGGCGTGCTGGTGAAGACCGCGCAGATCGCGATCGGACCGCGCAGCGGTGCGTCGGCCGAAGAGACCTACGGCTCCGTCAATGTCCAGCTGGCGGAAGAGTTCAAGAGGCAGGGCCTGCCGGCGGACACCTATTTCGCCATGGGCGACCGGTCCGGGTCCTTCGGCTTCTTCCTTGGCAACGGGTACCGCTTTTTCCAGACCGAGGGTCTCGTCGGTCCGATGGCCTATTATCTGGCGATGCGGACGGACCGGGGCGCTGATTTTCTCGAGACGCAGCCGATCCGGTTCTTCATCACCGACCGGGCGCACTATCTGGAGGAGGGCGACACCATCGGCGTCATGGAGCCGATCCAGGCGCTTTCCTCCAGGATCGGTCCTTATCTGCTCTGCTTCTCGAAGTCGGCGATCGTCTGGCAGCGGACCTATGGCGGCAGCCTTCCGCAACAGCGCTATGTCTTCGACTTTCCCGCCCACGTCGCCTGTCCGGCCACGATGCAGGCGGATTTTCTGGCCATGCGGTCAAAGGCGAGGGCGGTGAGGTCCTTCAGCCTCAATTTCTGATCCGGCACACTGCCCGCCATCGGGTCGGGCTCGGCGGGCGAGATCCGGAGGGCCTCGAAGCGATCACTCGACCGTTGTCGCCAGCGCGAATTCCTTCAGCTCATCGCCGGTGAAGTAGAAGATCTGCCGTGGCGGCGTTTCTAGAGCGTGGATCCAGACGCGCGGGTCGACGCCCATGTCGACCAGCAGGCGCTGGCATTCGGCGGTGATGCGCTGGCCCTCCGCAAGACCCTCGGGCAGGGACTGGCCGATCAGTTCGGCGGCGCTGGCGACGGAGAAGACCTGATGCACGCCGATGGCGGCGCCTTCGGCGGCGATCCGCTCCGAGCCGCCGGAAAAGACCAGCGGGCACGACGAGGCGCAGCGGCCGTCCTTTTCCACCTGCGTGGTCAGGCCATGCGCCCGGATCGTGCGCGCCATGGCGATCGCGTCGGACACCGAACCGCCCGGCGAATTCAGCACCACCGTCGTCACGTAGCTGCCGCGCTTGTCGAGTTCGTCCGTCAGGCGCTCCGCCGTGCCGGCAACGATGGTGCCGGTCGCCTCCAGCCGGCCGTTCGCCAGCAGTTCAAGGGTCATCGGCTGCGACAGATCGGGCCCGTCGCCCGCAGGCTTCGAATGGGCCGGATCGATGACGCCCGGCCGTGCGGACGGCAGGTTGGGGGTGGCCAGCTGTTCCGCCGGCGCCCTGGCCCGTTCGGCCTGCTGCGCGGCGAGGCGTTCGCCGAAGTCGGTGCCGATGGCAACCGAGGCCACCATCAGAAGGGCGACGAAGACGACGCGCAGGATGGCCTCGTCGGGGTTCCTGAAGAACGCCCGGCGCCAGGTGGCGAAACGCCCATTGGCCTGAGGTGCGTCGGCGCTCATTCCCGCTTCAGCCCCCTTGGCGGCAATTGCGTCACGCTGGCATCGGCGGCTGCGGTGGGGGCATCCAAGGTGTCCGCCTCCGGCTCGACCAGTCGCTCTGCCTGGGCCAGCGCCCGTTCGCCGTCGACCTCGCGGAGCAGGCGCATCGCCGCGATGAGATCGGCGGCGCTCATGGTCTCGGCGATCTCCTGCCGGCCCTCGCGCCGGATCGCCGCCTCGACGACGCAGAGGATCAGCACGAGGACGGCTGGCAGGAGGTCGATGGAGATGGCGCCCGCCCAGCTCGGCAGGAAGTCGCCGGCATAGCGCAGCACCGCCTCGGCGGTGGAGAGCGGCTGGAAGCGGGCAGGCTCGACGGCGGGCTCGGAGGCAATGGCGTCGGCGGCCTTGGCGAGCGCGCCGGCCTGCACGGAGACGGCCTTTTCCACGCTGCCGACCACTTCGGTCTGGCGGCCGGCAAGGTCCGCCGTGCGTCCGTCTGCGGCGGGGGCGATGAAGCCTGAGGCAAGATCGTCCGCCGCGCGCTTGACGGCGGGGGCCATGGAGGTCTGCTCCAGCGCCGCGATGGTGCCGACGAGCTTCAGCGCCTCGGCCGCGAAGGCATCGCTGCGCGCCTTGATCGGCCCCTGGCCGGAGACGAGCTCGCGCATCTGGGCCAGATAGCCGCCGCCTTCCTCGTAGAGCGACTTGGCGCGGTCGGCGCTTTGCTTGACCTCGTTGCCGAGATCGTCGAGCTGGGTCGACATCTGGCTCAGGAGCTGGACGACGGTGCCCGAACCGCCGGTGCCGGTCAGCGCGCCGCCGCGTTCGGCCTCGGCAAGGCGGGCAAAACGGGTCGAGGCGAGCTGGATGTCGGGCAGGAGGCTCTGCGCGCCGAGGGCGCGGTTGTGGGCTGCGTCGAGGTCGCGGGTATAGGCCTGCAGGGTGACGGCGAGATGCTGCTCGATGGCCGCCGAGCCGGCAAGCGCCGCCGCGTTCAGCCAGGACGACATGGCGACGATCATCAGCGCGCCGAGCGCCATGGCGATGGTGAGATAGATACGGCTGCCGACGTCCTTCACATGCGGCAGGAAGCGCATCAGGAAGGACCAGAAGGCGAAGATCGCCACCGACACCGCCGCCGAATAGATGAGGGCGGCGAGGAAGGTGAGCACCGGCGCGCCGTCGAGCAGGTCGCGCACGCCGAGATAGGTGTAGACGCCGGACGCAAGCGCCAGCACGGCCAGGGTCAGCCGCATGGTCACGTCGAGCCCGCTGACGCCGTCGCGCAGAGCTGATGCCATCTGAGGGAATCCCGCCGGGCCACCGTCCGCCACCGGTGGCGTTAACAAAGTCTTAATGTCCCGGCAGTTTGCGTCAGCATTGCGGCGCAGGCAATCCGCCCGCGCTCACTTCGCGGGCGAAGTTCTCGGAGAAGGTAAACGCCGGCGGATATCGGCGCCGCGATCTATTCCGCGGGAACGTTGCGGGCGTGGAAGAGCCGGCCGCCCTCGGTCAGGAAGACGAGCACCAGCGCGAGCGCGCCGAGGATGGCGAAACCGGCGGCGAGCGGCAGGGTGGTGCCGTCGTAGCGCTGGCCGATCACGTAGCCGCAGAGCGCGCCGCCGACCGTGGTCCAGAAACCGAGCGCCGAGGAGGCCGCGCCCGCGATATGTCCCAGCGGCTCCATCGCCATGGCGTTGAAGTTCGACATCACGAAGCCGAAGCAGAACATGGTCGCGGCCTGGATGAGGAGGAAGCTCCAGAGGTTCTCGATGCCGGAGAGGATCAGGATCGTGTGGAGCAGGCTCAAGCCGACGAAGCCGACCAGCGCGCTGTGCGAGACGAGGCGCATGCCGAGGCGTTCCACGACCTTGGAGTTGACGTAGGACGAGAGCGCCATGAAGAGCGCGATGCTGGCGAAGGCGACCGGAAAGAACACGCCGGTGTCGAAGATCTCGACGAAGACTTGCTGGGCCGAGTTGATGAAGCCGAAGAGGCCGCCAAGCACGAGGGCCGTCGCCAGCGCGTAGCCGAGCGCGATGCGGTTGGTCAGCGCCTCGCGATAGGCCGCGATCACGGAGCGCACCGAACTCTTCAGGCGGCGTTCCGGCGGCAGCGTTTCCGGCAGGCGGATGGCCGCCCAGGTGAAGACGATGAGGCCGAGCACGGTCAGGAAGCCGAACAGCCAGCGCCAGGGCGCGAAGATGACGATGATCTGGCCGAGGCTCGGGGCGACCACCGGCACGACGACGAAGACCAGCATGATCAGCGACATGACGCTCGCCATGCGGCGCCCGCCGTAGCAGTCGCGCACGATGGAGATGGAGATGACGCGCGTTGCCGCCGCGCCGACGCCCTGCAGCGCCCGGGCGAGCATCAGCTGCTCGAAGGAAGACGCAAAGGTCGCGAAAAGACCGAAGATGACGTAGATGCCGACGCCGCCGACGAGCAGGTGCTTGCGGCCGAGGATGTCGGACATCGGGCCATAGAAGAGCTGCGCCACGCCGAAGCCGAGCAGATAGGCGGTGATCACCAGCTGGCGGGTGTTCTCATCCTCGACGCCGAGCGCCATTCCGACCTGCGGCAGGGCCGGCAGCATCATGTCGATGGCCAGTGCGTTGATCGCCATGGAGGCGGCCATCAGCGCGATGAATTCCCGAAAGCCGATCCCCTCGTGAGGTTCGGCGGCAGAGGTCGTCGAAGACATGAAATCGCTTCCTGGCGCCGCATCCGAAGACACGGCGGCGCAACAATATGGTGGTGTCGGTAACGTGTCGATGCCGGAGAGGCAGGTCGCCCTCGCGACGCTGCAATGCACTCGACCTGTCCCGGAGCCTTATCAGAAAACGTAAGGCTGGCACATCAAATTTTTGCGACTGCCGTCGTGCGCGATCGGCTACTGCGATGCCGCCTGCCATCGGGCGCGCCGTTCGTCGTCTTCGTCCTTGGCTGCGACCCAGCTTCCGGACGTGCCGTCGATGAGGTGTTCCCTCTTCCAGAAGGGCGCGCTGGTCTTGAGGAAATCCATCATGAATTCAGCGGCTTCGAAGGCGGCCTGCCGGTGGCTGGAGGCGCAGGCGACGAAGACGATTTGCTCGCCGGGGCCGATCTTGCCGTGGCGGTGGATGGCGGTCAGGCCGAGGAGGGGCCAGCGCGCGATGGCCTCGTCGGCGACGCGGCCGATCTCGGCCTCGGCCATGCCCGGATAGTGTTCGAGCTCCAGCGCGGCGAGACGTCCGCCTTCATCACGGCACAGGCCGACGAAGCTGGCGACCGCGCCAACGTCCGTCCGCCCCTCTCCGAGCGCGGCCATTTCCGCGCCGGCGTCGAAATCCTCGCGCTGGACCCTGATCACCCGGTGCACAGAGTTTGAATCATGCATGTCGGTATGAACCGCTTTCTTGTCGCATGTCGTTGTCGCAAAACCGGTTCCCATCCCCGCCTGCGCGGGGACAGGCTTTTTGCGCGACATGCTTAGCCTCCGGTCATCGGTGGAAAGAGCGCGATCTCGCGCGCGCCGGCCAGCGGATCCTCGGGCAGGGCATGGGTCTGGTCGATGGCGACGCGGATCGTGGAGGGTTCCTCCAGCGCCGAGGCATAGCCCTCGCCCCGACCGCCGAGATAGGTCAGGAGGTCGGCGACGGTCTCGACCGTCTCGGGCAGTTCGACGGTTTCCTCGTCGAGCCCGATCCGCTCGCGGACCCAGGCGAAATAGACGAGCTTGACCATGATGTTACAGTCTCCAGCGTTTGTTCTTGCGGTCGCAGTGTGCGGCGACTTTTCCGCGATGTCATCCCCGGCGAGCTGAGCGAAGCGAAGTGAGGGAAGGGGATCCAGAAATCGGCTCCCGGGTTGGACCCGCTCTTGGATTATGGGCGTCCTTCTGGATTCCCTTCCCCTCGGCGCAACGCGCCTCGGCCGGGAATGACAGTGCAGGAGCAACGCCAAAACCTTCCAGGCTCCGGATTCCGTATTCTCCCTTCCGTCCACGTCCCTCGACAATGGCTCCTTGCCTTTGGCGGCAGGCTCACTCGTCGATCAGGTGCACGAGCCCGGCGCGGAGATAGTCGTATCCCGTGTAGAGCGTGACGATCGCGGCGGCCCAGAGCAGGGTCAGGCCGATTTCGTAGGCGCCCGGCAGGACCTTGTCGCCGGCATCGCCGGTGAGCAGGAAACCGATGGCGACGAGTTGCACCGTGGTCTTCCACTTGGCGAGCCAGGAGACCGGGACGCTGACCTTCAGCTCGGCCAGGAACTCGCGCAGGCCGGAGACGAAAATCTCGCGCATCAGGATGATCACCGCCGCCCACAGCGACCAGCCGCCGATCGTGCCCTCGCCGGTCAGCACCAGCAGCGAGACGGCGACCAGCAGCTTGTCGGCGATCGGGTCCAGCATGCGGCCGAGCGCCGACTGCTGCTTCCAGGCCCTTGCGAGATAGCCGTCGAGATAGTCGGTGATCGAGGCAAAGGCGAAGAGGCCGAAGGCGCACCAGCGCCCGGCATCGCCCTCGATATACATCGAGGCCGCAACCGCTGGCACCGCAACGATCCTGAGATAGGTCAGGATGTTCGGCAGGGAAAGAGCGTGGGACTTCCGGGCGGGTGGAACGTCTGCCGCGTGCATCACTGAGAGCCTGTCTTCCGAATGGTCGTCCCTTGAGACCACGCCTTAGGGGCGCGCGTCAATGGGCCGGATGATCCTCGAGCCAGGCAATCACGTCCTCGGCGTTCCGGTCCGGCGGGAACACGGGATAGAAGATGTGAACGATCTGCCCCGCCTCGACGATCATCGTCAGGCGCCTGACGAGCGTCATGTCATCGACGGTGAAGGTCGGCAGATCGAGGGCCTTGGTCACGGCCAGGTCGGCATCGCTTGCCAGCGGAAAGGGCAGGTGCAGCCGCTCGGCGGCTTCCTTCTGGAAGTCGGTCGTCTGGGTGGACAGACCGAAGACCTGGGCATCGAGCGCGGCGAGTTCCGCGTGATGATCGCGAAAGGCGCAGGACTGCGGCGAGCAGCCCCGCGCGCCCGGAATCTCGTCCCAGCCGGTGGGCAGCGGCTCGCCCGGCACGCCGGTTCGCGGATAGGCGTAGATCACCGTTCGCGCGGCGGCGGCAATGCGCGTCCGGTCGAGGGCGCTTCCGTCCGTCAGCGGCAGGGCGATGTCCGGCCAGGCCATGCCGAGGAGATGGCGGGCGGAGCCGTCGTCGGTGGGTTCTGGCAGGTCCGGTGGCAGTGTGGTCAGGGGTGACATGGCAGTCTATCCCGCCGTTTCGTGGAAAAAATCGTAGATCGCCTTCGCCGTCGCTTCCGAAATTCCCTCGACGGCGGCAAGGTCGTTGACGCCGGCGCGCTCAATGGCTTTCAGCGTTCCAAAGTGGTTGAGCAACGAGCGCTTGCGGGTCGGCCCGACGCCGGGGATTTCCTCCAGCCCGGCCTTGCCGATGTCCTTGGAGCGCCGCGCCCGGTGCGAGCCGATGGCGAAGCGGTGCGCCTCGTCGCGCAGACGTTGAATATAATAGAGCACCGGATCGCGCAGTGGCAGCATGAAGTCGGGCTTGCCGGGAATGAAGAATTTTTCGCGGCCGGCGTCGCGGTCGGGTCCCTTGGCAATGCCCACCATCGGAACGTCGTCAATGCCGAGTTCGTCGAGGATGGACTTGGCGGCAGAGAGCTGCCCGGCGCCGCCGTCGATCAGCACCAGATCCGGCCAGGGGCCGATGTCACCGCCATTTGCCTCCGCCTCCGCCTCTAGGGCGACGCGCGCTCCGTGCTCCTTCAAGAGCCGCGAAAAGCGCCGGGTCAGCACCTCGCGCATCATGCCGAAGTCGTCGCCGGGGGTGATGTCGGTCGAGCGGATGTTGAACTTGCGATACTGCCCCTTCACGAAGCCTTCCGGCCCGGCGACGATCATGCCGCCGACCGCATTGGTGCCCATGATGTGGGAGTTGTCGTAGACCTCGATGCGGCGCGGCCGTTCGTCGAGGCCGAAGACGCGGGCAACGCCGTCGAGCAGCACGGCCTGGGAGGAACTGTCGGCAAGCTTGCGGCCGAGCGCCTCGCGGGCGTTCTGCAGCGCGTGGTCGACGAGGTCCCTCTTTTCGCCGCGCTTCGGGATGGCGATCTCGATCTTGTGGCCGGCCCGCTCGGAGAGCGCGAGCGAAAGCAGCTCGATCTCGTCCGGCTCATCGCTGACCAGGACAAGGCGCGGCGTCGGCTTGTCGTCGTAGAACTGGCCGATGAAGCTTGCGAGCAGTTCGCCCGCCTCGACCTGCTTGTCGATGCGGGGGAAATAGGCGCGGTTGCCCCAGTTCTGGCCGGTGCGGAAGAAGAAGACCTGCACGCAGGCATGCCCACCGTCCTGGTGGAGCGCGAAGACGTCGGCCTCCTCCACCGTCTGCGGGTTGATGCCTTGATGCGACTGGACATGGCTGAGGGCGGCCAGGCGATCGCGGTAGACGGCGGCGCGCTCGAACTCCATCTCCTCGGCGGCGGCCTGCATTTCGTTTGCGAGTTCGTCCTTGATCGCCCGGCTCTTGCCGGACAGGAAGGCGGAGGCATCGCGCACCAGTTCGCCATAGTCCTCCAGCGAGATCTCGCCGGTGCAGGGCGCCGAGCAGCGCTTGATCTGGTGCAGCAGGCAAGGGCGGGTGCGGGTCTCGTAGACCGAATCCGAGCAGGTGCGCACAAGGAACGCCTTCTGCATGGCGTTGATCGTGCGGCCCACCGCCTGGGCGCTGGCGAAGGGGCCGAAATACTGGCCCTTGCGGCTGCGGGCGCCGCGATGCTTCACGAGCTGCGGCGCGTCATGGTCGCCGGTGAGCAGGATATAGGGAAAGGACTTGTCGTCGCGCAGAAGCACGTTGAAGCGCGGCTTCAGCTGCTTGATGAGGTTGGCTTCCAGCAGCAGCGCCTCGGTTTCGGTGCTGGTGGTGACGAATTCCATCGCCGCCGTCGACTGGATCATCCGGGCGATGCGGTTGTTCTGGCCGGCAACGCGGGTGTAGTTGGTCACGCGCTTTTTCAGGCTGCGTGCCTTGCCGACATAGAGCACGTCGCCCGACGTGGAGAGCATGCGGTAGACGCCGGGTCCGTTCGGCAGCAGCTTCACCGCGTCGGCGATGACGTCGACGCCGACGCGCGGTGCGGCCACCGGCGCCGCGTTTCCGCTTTCCACCGCTGCGTCCCGCAGTTCCGCGCTCTCGTCCGTCTTGTCCGAAACCTTGTCTGCCATCGTCCGTCCGTGACCCTTCGGGGCCGTTGTTTTCGCCAGTACCGTCATCGGTGCCGCCGGTTCCCGAGATCGGGAATCAGGGCGGTGCAGGCTTCATTATCGCAAATCCGCCCTGCCGACTCACGCGAGTTCGATGCTGCCGCCGCTTTGTTTCAGATAGTGTCCCGCACGGCTGGCGGGAATGCCGGGTGAGGGGCGGGGATGCCATTCTCCTGCCACATCCTCCCGTCCACCGTCTGCCGTTGCGACCCTTCCAACGCGCCGGGCAACCGCCTGAGAACGCGTTTGGACCGCACTTCTGTATCAGCCTGAAACGTGCCGTTTACGATGATGAAACGGACATTAATCGCAACGCGAAATCACCCCTGAAACGCCATGTTGTCGCCATAGGGCGCCAACTCGCTCGCCACATTGGACCACCATTAATCATGGCAACGGAACAGATCGTCCGGTGCGTCGTTTTCTGTCCAGAGGGGCTTCTTGACGGCCCGTCGCAGGATCGGATGCGTTCCGCAGTACCGAGTTTTGACGGCATCCCCATGCGGGCCTGCCGATATTGAGGAGATAACCATGTCGCGTAAGACAACCCTTTTCACGATCGCCGGCACCACGGCGCTTGCAGCCGCCCTTTTGAGCGGGCAGGCTTATGCGGCCGATATTTCCGAGCCGATCCCCGCCGCGCCGACGGCCGACCCCTATGTCGCGCCGACCAAATATGACTGGAGCGGCGCCTATGTCGGCGGCGAGGTCGGATACGGCTTCGGCTCCTATGGCGTCAACGGCACGGCCGGCAAGCAGAATTTCGACAAGGACGGCTTCGTCGGCGGTGTCTACGGCGGCTACAACTACATGGTGACGCCGGACGTCCTGCTGGGCGCGGAAGCCGACCTCGGCTTCGGTTCGTCGGCGACCTTCACCTACGGCGGCACGCCCACCAAGGCTGAAAGCAGCGTCGCCGGCTCGATCCGCGGCCGCGTCGGCTATGCCTTCGACAACGTGCTGGTCTACGGCACGACGGGCGTGGCGCTCGGCCAGGGCAAGGCCAGCTTCAACGGCGGTTCGGACGAGAACACCCACGTCGGCTGGGTGGTCGGCGCCGGTGTCGAAGCCGCGCTCACCGACAACATCATCGCGCGCGCCGAGTACACCTACACCGACATGGACAAGAAGACCTATTCGGTCGGCGGTCAGTCGGAGAAGGCCGACCTCGACGGCAGCGTGATTTCGCTCGGCCTCGGCTACAAGTTCTGATGATCGACAGCTGATGCATCGCGGCGGCCTGCCCGCCGCGATGGACCTTGCTTCCTCCCGTATGGCGCTCCCTCCGGTCTCCCGGAGGGGCGCCTTTTTTTATGGCCCCTGGACCCGTCAGCCCCTGGCTCCGTCAACCCCTGAAGCGGGTTTCCTCGAAGGCGGGAACCTTCGCGGCGAAGGCGTCAAGCCAGGCGACGAGCTTCGGATGATCCTCGCGCCAGGTGCCCTCGAAGCGCAGGTCGAGATAGCCGAGGGCGCAGGCGAGGGCGATGTCGCCGACGGTGAGCGGATCGGCGAGCGGTTGGGCTTTCGCCTCGAGCGCATCGACCGCGCGGGCGATCTTGGCCTTCTGGCGCTCGATCCACCACGGGCTGCGCTGGTCCTCCGGACGCAAGCGGACCTCATAGGTCGCAAGCACGCCGGCCTCCATGATGCCGTCGGCGGTCGCCTGCAGGACGAGGGCGGCAAACCGCGCGTCCGGATCGGCGGGAAGGATCCGTCCGCCGCCCGCCAGATGATCGAGATATTCCAGGATGACGCGGCTGTCATAGACGCTCTGGCCGTCCGCCGTGACCAGCACGGGGATCTTGCCAAGCGGATTCTGGCTGAGGAAATCCGCCTCGTCCTTCATCGCGTCGGTCACTTGCACCTCGATACGCTCAGACAGGGAGAGCACGGCGGCGGCGATGCGCACCTTGCGGACGAAGGGAGACGTGGGCGAGGCGCGAAGAACGAGGTCCGCGGTGGACATGGCGGGATTCCAATGCTGGCGTGACGTGAGACGTAAGGACGGTGGGAGGAGGGCGACGGGACGAGGGAAAAGGCCGCTAGAGGGCGGCGGCCCGGCACCCGGGGCGCCCGGATCAGCGGATCGGCGGCAGGGTGATCGATGTCGAGGGGCAGCCGTCCTGGTCGACCTCGATGCAGGGGCGGAAATCGAGGTGCTTGGTCATGCAGATGCGCACCTCCTGCAGCTTGCGGCGGCGGCAGGCGATGGAGATGCCGGTCGACTGCATGGTCGGGTTGGCGGCGCGGAAGGCATTTTCGAGCGCCTGCGGGGCGACGACCACGTGGCGGGACAGGTTGGTCAGGGACGGCGGGATCCGCACCTTCGCGAAGGCCTTCTGGATGAGCTGGAAATAGGCGGACGGTGAGAGGCCCGAACAGCTGCCGTGGGTGCGCCATTCGTGCCGGATGAGGCCGACGCTCGGCATGATGGGCAGGGTCTGGTTGATGACGTCCGGCGACGGCGACACCGTGGCCGAGCATTCGCTCGGGTAGCCGCGTTCGTATTGCGGCCACAGCCCGTGGACGATGAAGCCATAGGGCCGCCGGGCGTTGCACTGCATGTCGTTGCGGCGGTCGCTGGTCTCGCAGAAGGTCGGCGACCAGGAGAGCGACAGGACATAGAAGTCGAAGTCGCCGGGCCGTCCGCCGGCCGCGGCCGGGCCGGTCCCGCCGGCGATCATCGCCAGCAGGGCCGTCACGATCAGCAACAATGATGGGCGCGCCATCCTATCCGGTCCTCTCCCGTTCCGGTCGTTCGCGCAGCTGCGCGCAGGTCGGCAAATGGGGAGGCTTACCGCAGGGTGCGGCAGGACTGGCCGAAGACATACCAGGGATCATAACCGGCGACGCAGGACTCGACGTTCCACGAAATGCTGGAAAAGCCCATGTGCCCCTCGATCATGTAGAAGAGGGCGCCGGTCTTGCCGTTCGAAAGAAGCGCGGTGGCCGCGCAGTGGCGATGGCCGATCGTGCGCATGCCCGGCATGTAGAGCGTGCCCGGCCCGATTTGCGTGACCTCGTCGATGGTCACGCCGTCGGTCGCCTCGGGAACCGCGCCGGCGCGGCGGGAGATGATCGTCCCGATGACGCTGGGGCTGTCGCATTCGGGAACGTAGCCAAGGCCGCGCGGTTCGGCCGGAATGGAGAGGCCGCCGGCATGGCCGGGCATCGGGGCCGCGACGGCAAGAGCGATGGTCAGGAGGGCGGCGGTGGCGAATGAGTCTTTGCGCATGGTCTCGGTTCCGTTCTTGCGCCGGTCGCCCGGCCCGTTCAAGACGCATCCTCGTGGACGCACATGTGTCTGGAAAAGACGCAGCTTACTGATTTCCTCAGGACAAAACGCTTACGGTTCCACCGGGTTGGTGTCAATTCCGCAGCGTGCCGGGCGGGCCGGAATTGCCGCCGTCGGTTATCGCTTCCTTGCCGGACCGCCTTGCTTACCGGCTGGCCTCGGGCACGAGCCAGTCGACGCGCCAACCGGCGCCCGGGCCGGTCGCCAGCAAGGCCGTCAGTTCCGGCATCACGGCGCGCGTCGCTTCGGCCAGCGTCCAGGGCGGGTTGACGACCAGCATGCCGGCGCCCGCGAGCGGTCCCTCAAGGCCCGGCCGCCGCGTCCATTGCTCGATGCGGAGGATGCGCTCGATGCCGTCGCCGGCCACGGCATCATGGAAGCGGGCGACCGCCTTCACGTCCTTGATCGGATACCAGATTTGCTGGGTTCCGGTGGCAAAGCGCTGGTGGGCGGCGCGCATCGCCTCGCGCATGCGGTCGAACTCGCCGGGCTGCTCGAAGGGCGGATCGACCAGCAGCAGGCCGCGCCGTTCCGGCGGCGGCAGCAGGCTTTTGACGGCCGTATAGGCGTCGAGCCGCATCACCTTGGCGCGCCTGCGGCCGGCCATCGCCTCCTCGAGGAGATCGGCGTCGACCGGGTGCAGTTCGTTGGCGATCAACTGGTCGTGCTTGCGCAGCATGCTGGTCACGATGGCCGGCGAGCCGGGGTAGTGCCTCAGCCCGCCGTCCGGGTTCTCGCGCCTCACCGTCTCCAGATAGGGCGCCAGAAAGTCCGCGAGCGCGGGGGTGGGCGAGGCGTCCAGCACGCGGCCGATGCCGTTCTGCCATTCGCCGGTGCGCCCGGCCTCGTCGCCTTCCAGGTCGTAAAGCCCGATGCCGGCGTGGGTGTCGACCACGCGAAAGCCGCCGGGCTTGTCCAGGAGGTGCGTCAGGATGCGGGCAAGCACGGCGTGCTTGAGAACGTCGGCGAAGTTGCCGGCATGGAAAGCGTGGCGATAGTTCATCGCGGCAGATAGGTCCGAAATGCAGCGGCGCGCAAGCGGGCGATTGGCCGGAAGGCCGGTCGGGGCCTCATCAACCCTGCTTCTCTTCGGCGTCCTTGGCGGCGGCCGCGATCAGCGCCTCGCCGAGCGTTTTCGGGTCGAGGACCGCGAAAGAGACCGGAACATTGCCGAAATGAAGCCGCAGGACGGGCGGGCGGCCCTCCTTGGCCTCCATCAGCGAATAGCCCGTGGGAATCACCACCGACGCATTGGCCTGCTCGGTCGGCTTCAGCTTCTCGCCCGCGTTGGAGGCAAGCGCGAGGACCATGGTGACGAAGGACGAGACGCCGCCGCCCTCCAGCCGCGTGATGGTCTTGAACTGCTTCAGCCGCTCGGTGACGATTTCGATCTGGTCGCCGATGAGCCGCGCGCCGATGTTGGTCTTCATGCTGTCCTCCTGAGACGAATCAGGCGGCAGTCTACGCGGGAATTTGGGGGCGGTGCAGGAGGTGTGGCGCTATGCGGCGCGGGACATGCGAGCGTCGCCGGTTTGCGACCTTGCCGCCTCATTCACCAACCCCTCCGTCGTCATTGCCGGGCCTGACCCGGCAACCCATTCACGGTTCAGCGGCCACCGGGCTTGATTTTTTCGGTCACTGGCCCTGCAATCCAAGTCATGGCGGGGTGGGTCTACATCATGGCGAGCCGCATGCACGGTACGCTCTATATCGGCGTAACGAGCGATCTGCCACGCCGCGCTTGGGAGCATCGCGAGGGCATTATCCCCGGCTTCACCAGCAAATATGGATGCAAGCGGCTGGTCTGGTCGGAGGAGTTCTCTGAGATCTCCGACGCCATCCAGCGTGAGAAATCCCTGAAGCGATGGCCGCGCGCATGGAAAATTGCCCTCATTGAAAAGACCAATCCCCGCTGGGTCGATCTCTACGACACGCTGAACATGTGAATGCGGACGGGCCATTGGGTTGCCGGGTCAAGCCCGGCAATGACGACGGAGGGGTGATTGAGGACCGGGAGGTTTGGGGCCGAGAGCGGAAGGGCCGGTTTTGGCGTGCTAAGCACAAAAGCGAATGTTCAGTTGGGCGGAAGCGAGCAAGGAGCAGTCCCCGATTGAACAGATGGCGGCAATGTCAAAACCGGTTCCAAGTCGTATCCGAAACAAGCTAACAAACCTCGAGATAGGATCACCAACCAAGATGGTGCCGTCTGATCGGCCACTTATATCTCTGGGAGCAGTTTGTAGGCTTTGAGTAGCCGATATGTCGCTTGCCCATCCATGATGCAAAATTTGCGAGAATGACCGGGTTGAACGATGAAGTTCCTGACCGTCTCGCGCACGGCAGCACCAATCAGATGTGAGTGCTGCACTACCGAAATATCTGCCCCTGTGTTGCTGAGGCGATAGATTTGGTCGCCGTTTTTCCCGCACATTGCCGGCGTCATTTCTCGGAAAATAGTCGGTCCCTTGAGTAAAAAGGCCGCTGTTCTTCTACGTCCAGCAACGGTTGCGTTCGATGAGAAATGATCGTTCTCCTCGCCACCCCAGTCCGCTTTCACGGGTTCTTTCAGAAGAGCGGCAATTGAGTTTTTGACGTGCTCCTCCGGCACCTTTCGCATGACCGACATCCACTCGTTCGCGTCGGCGACTTTCACCGATTTCATGTCCGAAAACTCTTCAATATCTTCGGGCAGGATTTCTCCGTAGTCTCTGCCCAGCCACACTGCCTCAGTGCCGCCAGCATTTCTGGGATGGTCGAGCCAAGGAGCACCGATCACAATGGGTTCAATCTCGAATTTGTCTCCACGATCGTGGAGTAGGCCGATCATAGCTTCGCGATACCCTCGCTCATAGCCTTCGGCCAACGTCATCTTTCCTGTAGCAGAAACAAGGTGTTCGGTGTGATACGAAATGACGACTGGTTTGCCATAGTCGAATTCTAGATGGACAGCATGTGAGACACGCTTTTCCGTGTATATTTCTGGACAAGGTTCCAGACGCTCCGTGCTCATGAATACGTGCCTTGGATTTGCAAGTATTAGAGCATCGGCGAGCGTAGGAGCCTTGAGCTTGCTGTAGACATCTATGAGCATCGTCACGAGCAGATGATCATTAGGCTCAGGACCCATTAATTTGCATTGATGCGTGATATGTGATTCAGGGTGGCAAAGGAGTTTGCCATGCCTGATTTGTTTCTGCTCTCGCCTTCCCAGATGTCGAAGATCGAGCCATTCTTTCCGAAGTCGCACGGGGTGCCTCGTGTGGATGATCGCCGGATTGTGTCGGGCATCATCTATGTGCTGAAGCATGGCCTCCAATGGAAAGATGCCCCAAAGGGGTATGGCCCTCACAAGACGCTCTACAACCGCTTTCGCCGCTGGACCGAATTGGGCGTGTTCGATAGGATTTTCAGTCACTTGGCAGCGAGTGGCGGCGCTCCGGACACGCTGATGATCGACGCGACGCATCTGAAGGCTCACCGGACAGCGTCAAGCCTTTTAAAAGGGGGCTTCTTCCCCGCCACATTGGCCGCACAAAGGGTGGACTGAACACCAAACTGCATGCTGTGTGCGATGGCGAAGGCCGACCGCTCGCGATGTGCCTGACGGCGGGACAGGTTTCTGATCACGTCGGGGCCAAGATCCTCTATCCGGTCCTGCCTGAGGGCGGCAGTGCGACAATGATTGCCGACAAGGGATACGATTCCGACGAGTATCGCGCCGCGCTCCAAGCCAAAGGCATCGCGTCCTGCATACCGCCGCGCAAGGGCCGAAAGGCACCTGCCGAATTCTGCAAAACCCAATACAAACAACGCCATAAGATCGAGAACATGTTCGGGCGCCTGAAAGACTGGCGGCGCATTGCTACCCGTTACGACCGCCGCGCTGACGTCTTCATGGCAGCAATTACAATCGCAGCCATCGTCACTTGGTGGATTCAATGAGTCCTGAGCCTAGCCAACTCTATAAAATGATCGTCACCAGATTGCTTTCGCTCTAGGAAGATTTGTCGGGCCGGTCCTAGAGCGGAAATGGCAAGGCGGCGATTCAGAAATCCCATGTCGATGTGACTGAAATAGTCAGCAGTTCGATATTTTGCTGGGAATTTTTCTGCGTTCATACGGAACAGCATGGCTCGTTCTGCGAAGGAGGCAAATGTAGTCTATCCGACAAGTAGAGTTCTAGAAAAATGCAAAGCCAAACAGAGTGTGCCTTCCGCCAGCTGTGTGCAGTAATGCAGCATGATGCAGATGGCCGTTCTCTATAATGGCAGTTTTTGGGTAATCGCCAGCAAGATCACAATGACCGAGATGGAGGCGCATAGCGGACGGGAGTCACGTACTTCATTCTCACCCTCCGCTCCTCCTGCGTCATCGCCGGGCTTGACCCGGCGACCCAATGGCCGCTCTGCACATGTTGGAGCAAGACCTATGGATGCCGTCCTTGCGCGTCGTCTCAATCCAATCTTCCGGAGAAGCGAGTGGGTTGCCGGGTCAAGCCCGGCAATGACGGCGGAGAGGTGATCGCGGACGGACAGGTCGTGCGGACCGAGAGGTCAGCGGATTCGGGCGCGTTTGGGAACCGCTGGAGAGGGTGCGTGGTGCCCGAGGCAAGGGCGGACAAGTGGGGCGTGGCGGGCTTCGCACTTCTCACCCCTTCAACGACGTCGCCAGTGCCGAGGCGTCGATCTTGCCGCGCCCGACCATGTCGTGAAGGATCTTCAGCGCGGTTTCCTTCGTCAGCGCCGGCTTGCAGGCGCGCCGCTCCGCCAGCGCCGCGTAGATGTCGCAGACCGTCAGCACGCGGGTGAGGGGGCTGATATCGCCCGCCGTCCGTTCAGCGCGACTATCCGCGTTTGCCTCTATCGAGATCCAAACCGAGCCTTTGCCGCATCCGTAAAGGGCATGAAGATGCTGACGGCCGAGCCTTCGGGATCGCGGACCTGGAACGTGCGATTTCCCCACGGCATCAGCTTGCGCTCATGCACCAGCTCAGCCTTGCCGTTCAGGCGTGCGAAGGCGTCATCGAGGTCCTCGACCATGAACTCCAGGATAGCGGTGCGATTGGCACTCGGTTCTGCGCTCCCTTCGGCAAAAACCGCGACCGTCTCCGCGCTGCCGATGGCAAGCGTCGCGCCCGGCGTGACGATCTCGGCAAACTG
Organism: Hartmannibacter diazotrophicus; assembly: GCF_900231165.1. Classification (GTDB taxonomy): domain Bacteria; phylum Pseudomonadota; class Alphaproteobacteria; order Rhizobiales; family Pleomorphomonadaceae; genus Hartmannibacter; species Hartmannibacter diazotrophicus. The sequence continues at coordinate 3,768,389 of NZ_LT960614.1, read as the reverse complement.
CGGCGCAAGCCAGTCGGCGGTTTGACCCGTTACCAGCTCGTAGAAGGCGACCATCGCCTTGATATCGGAGGCGATCAGGCGGACAGAGGCAAACTTCATACTTAAAATCCCGGTTGGTGGCTTGTATGCGGCGGCCTTGTACCGCACTCATGCTGCCAGCGTTGTGTCAGCAGGAGTCATCAGCCGGTGCGTCGTGCCGAACGCCTCTTTCAGATCATCCAGCTTCTTCGACGATCGACGCGGCCCCTGACCGGCGCCGTCCTGGCGGCCGAACTGGAGGTTTCACTCCGCACCGTCTATCGCGACATCGCGGCCCTCATGGCACAGCGGGTACCCATCACGGGTGAAGCCGGCTTCGGCTATCTGCTGGCAGACGACTACGACATGCCGCCATTGATGCTGACCCAGGTGGAGCTGGAGGCCATCGTCCTCGGCGCGCAGTGGGTTGCCGGTCGCGGTGACCCGCTTCTCTCTCCTGCTGCTCACGACGTCCTGGCGAAGATTGCCACGGTCATCCCCGCGCATCTGCGGGCATATGTCATGGAACCAAGCACGGGCGTACCACCGCGTCTCGCCCCAATGGAGGACGCCGTCGACACGGCAACTCTGCGCGATGCGATCCGTTCGCGATCGAAGCTACGTCTCCAATACTGCGCTGAGGATGGCACTCGGACCGAGCGGACGGTGTGGCCGGTCATCCTGGGTTACTCGGATACCAACCGCATCCTGATCGCATGGTGTGAGCTGCGACAGGCGTTTCGCCACTTCCGTACCGATCGGATGGTCGCTGTCGAAACCCTCGATGAATCCATTCCGGAGCCGAAATCTGACCTCAATCGCCGCCGGGAGGCTTGGCGGGCTGCCGAGCTCGGCAAAAGCCCTTAGGGGGTTTTCGTACTGTCGTTTTTCAAGGCGGCAGCGATCCCCTGCCTGCCACCCCAAAACGGCCCTTCTGCTCACCACCCCGTTTCTCGGACCTAGACGGAGATCGCCAGCGCCGCATTGCTGCCGACGACACCGTTGGGGATACTCGCCAGTTCTCTCAAACCCCCAGTTCTCTCAAACCCCCAGGTCTCGCAGGCCTTTCTCGATCGTCTCGCGTGCCGCGTTCTCGGCAAAGGGGAAGGAGGCGAAGAAGACCTCCGAACTGATCGTCGGATCGGCCTGTTTTGCCCGTGCAAGCCATCGCTGCGCCTCGGCATCCTTGCCGACCAGATGCGACGTCAGCGCCGCGATCAGCGCGATATGCTTGTGCGCGCCCGGCATCAGCGCCGCCTTCACGCCGAGTTCTTCTGCCCTCTCCTTGTCGCCGAGCTGCAATTGCGCCAGCGCACGCCCCGACACCATGCCATAGGCGAGCGGGTCGAGCGGGCTGAGGTCCAGCGCCAGCGCAAGATCGACATCGGCCTCTTCCGCCTGGCCGGCCATCACGCTCACCAGCCCGCGTGTATAGACGCCCTGCGCGAAACTGGGGCTGAGGCTGGTCGCCCGGTCGAACCAGGCGATCGAATCCTCGAGCCGTCCTTCGAGCCAGGAACATCGGCCGACATTGAAATGGGCAAACGGATCGAGCCGGTCGGTCTCCACCGCCTTCTGGGCCAGTGCGCGGGCCTTTTCCACCTCCGCCTCGGGATCGTCCCCGAAGCGCATGAAGGCCGACTGGAAATGGGTGAAGGACAGCCCGCCCATGGCGCCCGAGAAATAGGGATCGCGGTCCAGCGACTGGGTGAACAGCGCCGCGGCGCGGGCGTTGTCCTGCCGGTTGAAGCGGTACATGTGATCGAGCCCGAGGTGGAAGCAGGCCCATGCGTCGAGTTCTCCCGGGGCGCGTCCGCGCGCGATCCGCACTTCGTTCTGCGGGATCTGCACCGCAAGGCTGGCGACCACGTGGCCTTCGATCTCCTGCCTCAACTGCTGCAGTTCGGGCAGGCTGCCGCGATACTGTTCCGCCCAGATCGTGCCGCCGCTTGTCATGTCGATCAGCGAGACGCCGATCGAGACGCTCTCGCCCGACAGTTCGACCGTGCCGGTGAGCCCGTAGCGAACGCTGAGCTGCCGTCCGGCGGACAGCGGGTCCGCATCGAGCCCGCGAAAGCGGAAGCTCGACCCGCGCGCGATGACGAACAGCCAGTGCAGACGCGACAAATCCGCGATGATGTCGGCGGGCAGGGCGTCGGCCACGATGTCATGCGGCCCCGGTTCGCCGAAATACTGGAAGGGCAGGACGGCGATGGACGGCCGCCCGTCGCGTGCCGTCTTGAGGACGTCGTCGATGGCCTTGGCGGCCTGTTCCTCGGTCAGGAGACCGGAACCGACAGGGCTCGCCTTTGCCGGAGCGCCGGTCACCTCGGTCTGCGCGACAAATCGAAAGCCCTTGCCATGGATCGTGCGGATGACCTTCTGCGCGCTGCCCTTGTCCGCCACAGCCTTGCGCGCCGCCTTGATCCGCGCCGCCACGGCGGATTCGGAGACGATCCGTCCGCCCCAGATACGCTCGATCAGTTCGTCCTTGCTGACCATCCGGTCGCGGTTTTCCGCCAGCAGCATGAGGAGCGAGAGCACCTGCGGCTCGACCGCCAGGGGCTTGCCGTCGCGGCGCAATTCGAAACGTGCGCCGTCCAGTTCAAACCCGTCAAAGGTGAACACCAGGGCGTCGGCTTGCGGCACGTGTTCCCCCTTTTCCAAATTCTTCATGAAAAGGTCAGGTATCTTCACGCCGCCGTCAAGCATTGCCGGACGGCAGGGCGTATCTCTTGCTCATCGGGAACAGCCGATAACGGTTTGAAACACAGAAACATCAGCAAGGAGATTTGAAATGCCCCTCGTCACGATCGATGTCATCAAGGATGTCTTCACCCCGGAACAGAAGCACGACCTGATCGACAAGGTCACCGAAGCCATGGTCGCCGTGGAAGGCGAGGCCATGCGCCCGGTCACCTGGGTCCGCATCATGGAAGTCGAGCAGGGCGACTGGGCCATCGGCGGCCAGCGCCTTGGGGCAGCGGACGTGCATGCCATGTCGGGCAAGAAAGCCGCCTGACCAGACCGGATACCGGTTGCAGCAAGGGCCGTGCCGCAGGGCGCGGCCCTTTTGCGTTGGGACAGGGCGTTACGGCCAACCAGCGGGCGGCGAACGCCGCCCCATCGAGAACCGGCGCCCGAATTCAGGCAGGTTCCAGTTTTCTCCGCAGGGGTCGGCACATCATCCGTGTCGACGCCAAGGCACGCGACCCTGAGACACCGGGCCGACTTGTGAATGTGTCCTGTCCCTTCTCCTTGACCTGAATGGTCAGGTAGACTGTCCGCTTTCAGGGTTAGAGGCCCAAACAGTTTCTATTCGATGCATATAGGTCTTAACGACGGCTTCCGACCTTATTGCCGCCGCTCCTGCGCAGCTCCGAGAGGACTACTTTGACTCTTTGCCGACACTTTGGACGTCCGCCTTCGTGGCGCTGCCGCAGAGCAGGCGCCGCGCGTGGTTAGGCATGCACCACGCACCGTGCTAGTTCCTGTCGCAGATAGAGAAGGCTGTGGTTGAGCCACCGGCTTAGCGCCGGAAGATCGCTCGGCGCGTTCATGTGGCGACCGACATCGCCCGACGGCGCGGGAAGCCACCAAGGTGCTGCGCTCGCCAAATGCATGCGCTCGACCGAGAGCCGCCGAACCAGATCATCGACTGTTGGCTCCTGTAGCGCGGTTTCGAAATCCTCAACAATCTCCACCGGATCGGGTTGGAAATCGACCGGTTGGTCTCGGGCCAGACTACGCATCAAATCGATCTGCCAATGGGGATGACCCGCGCCTGGGCTTTGAAACGAAACCTCCGGCCCCGCCCACTTTGTGATGCCGGGCCATTCCAGCCGGAGAAACTGAGGCTTGATTGCCTCGTGACGTTTTCCAAGATAGACGGTCAGGCCCATATTCTTGAACCTGTAGGGACGTTGCCCCGTCGTTAGCTCCCAGACCTCCTGCCAGCCTAGCCAGGCGAGGAGATTGCTCGGCATCTCGCATAGCGGCGCCACCCAGCTTGCGCCGCCTTGATAACGGGTGACGCGTTCGCACGCCGGACCCTGCAAGCCAGCCCATACGCGATCGGACTGGTAGTCTGCCTCCACCTGAAGCTGTCGCGGAGCAAGCTCGAGAGCTGCGGTGATGAGGCCTGTCAGCTCAATCCATCGTTGGTCGAGCGCGCCCTTGGTAGCCCGAAGCTCTGGCGGCGAGCTAAGTGATTGCGAGTGCAGGCGTGCCATACATCTCCGCCACAATCTGAGCCGTTCGGCTGCGCCAGGATGGATCGGTCACATCGACGGCCTTGCCAAGCATAGCCAGTTCACTCACCCGGCGGCCGGCGCGTGGGTCAATACTGAGCGCGCGCAAATCAGGCAGAGGTATGGGATTGACGTGACGGGCGCTGAGGTCAAACTGCCCTCCAGCGACATGTGGAGCATAGAGACTGAGCAGCTTGGCAAACGGCGATGAATTAAACATCGCAACGTAGGCGGCCAGAAGGTCCGCCAAGGGCAGAGCCTCATCATCCGCCTCGACTAGTGGCGCTTTCGGCGTCCAGACGTGCCCCATCACCGCGACATAGTCCGCTTCGTAGTCGCCCACGAATCCGCCTTCGCCGGAGAAGAACTTGCTGATAATTCGAGGTCCATCATCATAGGCCCAAGATCGCGGACGGTCGAGCCCCCACCAATCCGTACGCTTGGATCGTATTGCAGTACGGGAAGCAAGTCTCTCTCGTGCGGGTTCAAGTACATTTTTGAAGTAGCTGGGGACAGCCTCCGCGACGGCGGCCTCGTTTGGGAACAGAGGCCCAGCGGATGTGTGGGGAAAGAACACGTAGTAGGGCATTACGACGCGACCATTCTGAATAGAATCGGTCATAGTCGCTATGCGGAAGGCCCTTTTTTCTTTGGCTGGTAGGGTGCGCCATTTCTCCTTCGGCAGCAGCAGGATGTCATTGAGCCCGGTCTTAATCCCCTGAGAAACTTCGAAGAGATCCTGTACACTTGGCAGAGACAATTCACTTAGATCGGTCAGGAGTCGCTCATTGCCCGGCGTTGGCAATCGCCAGGTCGGCCGTCCGGTCAGCGAGTCCGACAGGATCGGAAACAGGCTCCAATTGCTTTCGATGATCGGAGCCGAAGGCGCAGTGCCATTGAGCTTGCGGATTTGGCGTAGGGCCTCTCCAGTGGCGGCCGCGTCATTCTCGGTCAGGATTGCAGTCAATGTCGAGGGAGCCTGCGGCCGGCCCTTGCGCACTACTGCGCATGCGACCTGTACCATCGCATGCGAAAACAGGCCGAAATCGCCGATGGTAGCAAGCATGCGAACATCGCCTTCAGATGCCAGTCTCTCGCGCCAGCTTGCCGCAGCCTTCAAAGACAGGAGGCTGGCCGGAAACAGCGACCCGAGAACCCCGCCGGGATTGAGCGCTTGGAGGCCCCGCGCCACGAAAGCCATACTATAGTCACCTCGCGCCGCGCTGGCGTCGGTGGCGTCGCGCAGTTGCTCGCGCTGCTTAGCGCTCTGAGCTCCAAAGGCGATAAATGGTGGATTCATGACGATGACATCGCAGGCCGGCATTCCTGCATCGCCCAGCGAGTCGCCGAGGGTCAGTTCAAGTTCGACCCCACCGGCGGGCGACCAGTCTCGCAGAGATAACCGCAAGACAAAACGAGCCATAGCGATGGCAGCGGCGGAAATGTCCAGTCCCACCAGTTTAAGTCTACCGTTGAAGCCTGCGCGGCGCAGTGCGCGTAGCGCTTCGTGCAAGAACGCCCCCGATCCACAGGCCGGATCGCACAGCGTTAGCGCTTGGCGACTGGCCAGATCAGGAATGGCGACCAGCACCTGCTCGACCATGCTGCGGGCTAGGGCCGGCGGTGTGAAATGGGCGCCGCCGCGATTGTCCACCCGAGTCTCGGGCGCATCGATTAGGCCAAACAGGTCAAAATTCGGCGAGACGCGCAGCAGTTCGAAATGCGCCTCCTGGAAAAGCTGGCCGCCGGCGTGGCGGATGGCCAGGGCCGGGTAGAGCCGAAGGAACGATAGACCGCCCGGCGCCGCAGCAACCTCGGCTCCTGCCGCGTCCAGGCCGTGAGCCGCCAGTCGCGTGCAAAGCTCAGGACCGTCCTCGGTCAGACCTAGGGCTGCCGGTTCGTCTTGATATTGCTGCGGCGCGATCAGCCGCGCCAAGGCAGCGAGATAAATGTCGGTCGTGCGCGCGTCTGGCAGACCCGCGTTGTGGCTTAGCGAGCGAATGCGTCGGAAATAGTTGAGCAGATGATCGACCACGCCGCGATTCGAGCGCAGACGATCTTTGTTGAGATAGGCATAGAATCGGTCGAGGCTGCGCTCAACGCCGCCTCGCTCATAAACTCGGGGCTCGTGGGGCGCATCCCACCGTAGCACGGCCACCTTATCGTCGGTGACGGTGACGTGGTGGGGAATATCGCTCGACCAAGCCCATCCGGCCGGATCGCTGTGCCGCCACAGATCCTCGGTCGAGGTCGATAGCGCAAAGGTGCCAAACCCGCCGTCCAGCAGGACGTGGTGATCGCCAGACAAGGGGGCGGCGTCATGCCCTTCAAAGAGCGGCGCGAGCGCTAGGCCAAAGCGCTGACTCCATTCGAAGGCGAGGCCAAACCCGGTCATCGGCGAACCGCCATCGCCGGAAACAGCGGCAGTTGTGCTTCGACTAGCAATTGGCTGGGCGTGGCCAGGGCCTCCAAGTGTCGACGCAGGCTGACGGTCAAACAGACGTCCTTGGTGTAGATTTCCCCTTCCAATTTCAGCAACGCCTCGTGCGCGTTGGGAAACACCGCGACGGCGCACCATAGGGAGGGGAACGAGCGCCCCTTCAAAAGCGTCTGCAATTGTGCAATCGCCATGCGCCAGCCGCTGACCTCCACGCCATAGCGCTGGTGAACCTCATTGAGGACGCGCAGTGCCAAAATGGTTTGCCAGGAAAAGAGTGCCAAATGTCCGCGGCCTGCCGGCGGCACATCCGCAGTCACCACGGCGCGTCGCCCACACCACTCGCGAATTTGGTGGGGCGTTAAACCTGACAGGCGTGCGGCTTCGGATGCTTGGACCAGCGACATTTCGGATGGGTATCATACCCATCCTGATGGCGCCATCGCCAATTCGGTTTTATCCATCCCACGGTTCGATCCTCGCTATATGCCTCGCCACCAGCCCGGGGTGGTTTTGGAGCACCAGCAAGACATTCAGTTCGTTAATCGAATGTCCGCGTATGGCGTAAATCCGGCGTTCTGTAGGTTCGGCGCCATCGTCCGCTACCAGGCGAAGGCATAGTGTACCTCAACGTCCGAAATGGGGGCGTAAAGTGGACGGACAGGCGCTCCGGAGGCTTCGCCCCTCTCACCCCTTCAATGACGTCTCCAGCGTCGCCAGCGCCGAGGCGTCGATCTTGCCGCGCTCCACCATGTCGTGAAGGATCTTCAGCGCCGTTTCTTTCGGCAGCGCCGGCTTGTAGGCGCGCCGCTCCGTCAGCGCGGCGTAGATGTCGCAGACCGTCAGCACGCGGGTGAGGGGGCTGATGTCGCCCGCCGTGCGGCCCGCCGGGTAGCCGCTGCCGTCAAGGAGTTCGTGGTGGTCGCGGACCGCCGTCAGGATCGCGTCGGGAATGCTCGTCGTCTTGCGCAGGAACTCGTAGCCGTCGACCGGATGGCGTCGGACGATCTCCATTTCGCCGTCGGTGAGGATGTTGCGCTTTTCGAGGATGCGGCGCGGCACGGCGGACTTGCCGACATCGTGCAGCAACGCCGCGACGGCGAGTTGCTTGCGCAGCGCCACCGGAATCTTGCCGGTCTTGCCGAAGGCGGCCGCAACGCCCGTCGCCAGCAGGCAGTGCTGGTAGGTGCCCTCGTGATGGATGCGCACGTTGGTGAGCCAGTCATCCACCGGAACGGTGGTCAGCGCCTTCAGGACGGTCACCGAGGCGTCGGTGACGAGGCCCATGTCGGGGATGAAATTCTCCTGCATCGCCCAGAAGATGTCGTCGATGGCTTCGCTGGCCGCGGTCACCGAGGGGATTGCCGCCGCCGTGGCCTCGGCGGCCAGGGCATAGGGCGAACCGGGCGAGCGGTCTCCGGTCGTCGGCGTCGTCAGCACGGGGGAGCGCTGGCCGCGCGGGCGCGACTTGCCGTCCGGCGCCATTTCGCAGAGGCTGACCAGGGTCTTGGCGATCTGAACCGCGTCCATCGGCTTGTTGATGACGTGGTTGGCCCCGAGGTTCATGGCCTGGACGCGCGAGGGATGGTCGCGCGAGCCGGCGGCGAAGATATAGACGTCGTCCGCGGCCCGGGGGTAGAGCGCCTCGCGCAGCCGGCCGACCTTTCGCGGATCGCGCAGGTCGATGTCGATCAGGTAGATGCCGCCCGAGCGCTCGGGAATGTCGAGATTGTTGATGTCGCAAACCTTGGTGCGAATCCGGCGGCCGATCGGCATCAATGCAGGATCGGGTCCGGTGTCCAGTATCGCAGTGATGCGATCGATCTTCGACGTGTTCAGCGACATGGCACCCAGGTTGTTGTTCGACTTACTTGCGGCTGACCCGCAAGACTTCGGCCAGTCTAGGAGCGTTTCGGTTAAGCATCCGTCAAAAAGCTTACCCTCAGGTAGCAACGACATGGATCAATGCAGCGGACGGCGACCTGTGCTTGCGTTCAGGCGCGGTTCAGGTCGCCAGCCAGATAGTGGGTCCCGAGCTTGAGCGTGCACCTGCCGCCTTCCAGCGACGGCGCCCCGGAAAGGACGGCGCGAACTTTTGCCTCAATGGCAGCGTTCTTTGGAGGATATGGCAGGGCGAATGCCCGCGGCTACCATGAGGGAGTGCTCAAAATGACAAGAACTCGCGGACTGGCTCTTCTGGCCGGTCTCCTCTTTACCTTCTTTGGAGCGACGGCGGCTTTTGCCTTCAACGGCTACGCGACGGCCAATGTCAACATGCGCGCCGGGCCGGGCGTCAACTATCCGCGCGTCCTGACGGTTCGCGCCGGGGCGCCGCTCACGGTCTATGGCTGCGTGCGCGGCGGCAACTGGTGCGACGTCGCCGCCTATAGCGCCCGCGGCTGGGTGTCCGGGCGCTATATCTCGGGCCAGTACGGGGGACGCCGGGTGATCGTGCCCAACGTCCTGCCGCAGATCGGCGTGCCGATCATCACCTTCGGTATCGACAACTATTGGAACCGTCACTATCGCGACCGGCCCTTCTACCGCGACTGGCGCCGCGACCACTACCGTCCGCACGAGCCGCGGTATAACGACTGGCGTCCGCCGCGCCGCGATGTCCGCCCGCCCGTGGTTGTCCGGCCGCGTCCTGACGACCGTGGCGACTGGCGCCGCGACCGGGACAACCGCCGCGACCGCGACTACCGTCGTGACCGGGACCGCGATCACCGCCGGTCCGACTGGGACACCCGCCGCGATCCGCGTCGGGACGGCAACAAGCCGCCGCCCGCCTTCCGCAAGGAATGCGATCCGGCCCGCCGCAACCCGGCGGACTGCTTCTGAGGCGTTGCCCGGCCGGCCTCCTGCGTGATTGCGGGCAGGCCGGCCGGGTGTCCACAGAGGCAACAATTGATCACTTTTTGTTCGCGCCGCCCCTTTCGTTTTGAGGGGCGGCGCTGCATATTTCAGGCATGACCAGCAAGTCTTCCAAATCCCCCCTTCCCAAGCAGGACGATGCCCCCGAGACCGAGGGCTTCGGCGAAGCGCCACAGGCTCCGCTTACAGGCGCACCACTTGGCGGTTCCGTCTCCGACTGGATTCGCGCCGCCGAGGGCGCGGACATGGAGGGGCTTCCGGTGCCCTCGCCGGAGGACAAGCCGGCCGTCAAGAAGAAGGCCGCCGCCAAGGCTCCGAAGGCCGAAAAGCCCGCCCGTTCGTCGCGCGGCACCTCCATGGGCGCCTCGAACGATCCGAAGACGCGCGCCGGCGGCGGGCTCAACCCGGTCGCCGGCATGACGCTGACCCTCGACGAGGCGGTCGCGCTCAACAAGTCCAACGCCAAGGCCAACCGCGACCGGCCGGAACTGTCGAACCCCGGCGCGGGCGTCACCGCCACCGTCGCGGCGCTGGAGCAGCTGATCCAGGGCGGCCGGGCCGAGGTGGAAGGCGCGCCGGCATGGAAGCCGCACCGGCCCGAGCGACCGGAGAAATCCGAGGGCGGCATCGCCTTCGACCTTGCCTCGGACTACGAGCCGCGCGGCGACCAGCCGACCGCCATCGCCGAGCTTGTCGAGGGCATCAACCAGGACGAACGCTGCCAGGTTCTCCTCGGCGTCACCGGTTCGGGCAAGACCTACACGATGGCGCAGGTGATCGCGCGCACCAACCGGCCGGCGCTGATCCTCGCGCCGAACAAGACGCTGGCGGCGCAGCTCTACGGCGAGTTCAAGTCCTTCTTCCCCAACAACGCCGTCGAGTATTTCGTCTCCTACTACGACTATTACCAGCCGGAGGCCTATGTGCCCCGGACGGACACCTATATCGAGAAGGAATCCTCGATCAACGAGCAGATCGACCGCATGCGCCACGCCGCGACGCGCTCGCTCTTGGAGCGCGACGACGTCATCATCGTCGCCTCGGTGTCCTGCATCTACGGTATCGGCTCGGTCGAGACCTACACCGCCATGACCTTCTCGCTGGAGGTCGGCGAAAAGATCGACCAGCGCCAGCTTCTGGCCGACTTCGTGGCGCTGCAATACAAGCGCAACGACGCGGCCTTCGTGCGCGGCTCGTTTCGCGTGCGCGGCGACACGATCGAAGTCTTCCCGGCCCACCTTGAGGATCGCGCCTGGCGCATCTCGCTCTTCGGCGACGAGGTGGAGTCCATCACCGAGTTCGACCCGCTCACGGGCCAGAAGTCGGCCGACCTCAAGTATGTGAAGTTCTACGCCAATTCGCATTATGTGACGCCGAAGCCGACGCTCAACCAGGCGACCAAGCAGATCAAGGACGAGCTGCGCCACCGCCTCGCCGAACTCGAAGCCCATGGCCGCCTGCTGGAAGCCCAGCGGCTGGAACAGCGCACCCGCTTCGACCTCGAAATGATGGAGGCGACCGGCTCCTGCGCCGGCATCGAGAACTATTCGCGCTATCTCACCGGCCGCAATCCCGGCGAGCCGCCGCCGACGCTGTTCGAATACCTGCCCGACAACGCCCTCGTCTTCGTCGACGAGAGCCACGTCACGGTTCCGCAGATCGGCGCCATGTACAAGGGCGACTTCCGCCGCAAGGCGACGCTGGCCGAATACGGCTTCCGCCTGCCGTCCTGCATGGACAACCGGCCGCTGCGCTTCGAGGAATGGGACGCGATGCGGCCGCAGACCGTCGCCGTCTCGGCCACCCCCGGCGGCTGGGAGCTGGAGCAGTCCGGCGGCACCTTCGCCGAGCAGGTCATCCGCCCGACCGGCCTCATCGATCCGCCGATCGACATCCGCCCGGCACGCACGCAGGTCGACGATCTCCTCGGCGAGGTGCGGCAGGTGGCGCTGAAGGGCTACCGCACCCTTGTCACCACGCTCACCAAGCGCATGGCCGAGGATCTGACCGAGTACCTGCACGACAACGGCGTGCGCGTGCGCTACATGCACTCCGACATCGACACGCTGGAGCGTATCGAGATCCTGCGCGACCTGCGCCTCGGCGCCTTCGACGTGCTGGTCGGCATCAACCTTTTGCGCGAGGGCCTCGACATTCCCGAGTGCGCACTGGTGGCGATCCTCGACGCCGACAAGGAAGGATTCCTGCGCTCGGAAACCTCGCTGGTGCAGACCATCGGCCGCGCCGCGCGCAATGTCGACGGCAAGGTCATCCTCTATGCCGACCAGATGACCGGCTCCATGGAGCGGGCGATCGCGGAGACCAACCGGCGCCGCGAGAAGCAGCTGGCCTACAACGCCGAGCACGGCATCACGCCGGAAAGCGTGCGCCGGAACATCGGCGACATCATCCAGTCGGTCTACGAGCAGGATCACGTCACGGTGGACGCGGGCTTTGCCGAGGGCGGGGCGATGATCGGCCACAACCTCACGGCCCATATCGCCGATCTGGAACGCAAGATGAAGGAGGCCGCGGCCGACCTCGAGTTCGAGACGGCGGCGCGGCTGCGCGACGAGGTCAAGCGCCTGCGCGAGACCGAGCTTGCCATCGCCGACGATCCGCTGGCGCGCCAGGCGCAGGTGGACGACCGCACCGGCGGCTATCGCGGCGACCGCAACGATCCGGCGGGCACCAGGGGCCGCAGCACGGGCGGACGAAGCGGTTCGGGCGGTGGCAATGGCGGAAGGGGCGGTGGCGCGCCCTCGCGCGTCCACAAGCCGGCGAGCCACGAGATGGGGCCGCACAACCGCACCCTGCCGCTCGGCAGCCCGGACGATCCGCACGGGCCGCGCAAGTCGAAGGTGGCAAAGCCGACGCTCGACAACATGGGTCCCGGCACGGACATGACCGTGCCGCTGGGGGAGAGGGTCGAATTTGTAAAACCGGACCCGATGACGAAGAACTATCGTCCGGGCGGACGGCGGAAGAAGTAGGCTTCGGCCTCTCTTTGCCGTCATGGTCCGCGCAGGCGGACCATCCACGCCCATCCGCTAACGCTGCGCTTGCCATTTTCCCTCGGCCTCTCCACCCCGTCATGGTCCGCGAAGGCGGACCACCCACGACTTTCAAAGCCCTTCCCACGAACCAAGGCCGCATTTTTCCGCCTTTCGTGGATGGTCTGCCTGCGCAGACCATGACAATCTCTGGTTAGGAACAGAACCACCACAGCCGCCGAACTCTCGGCCTTCACCAGCCACCGTCACTCCGGACCGTCGCCATGAAACCCGGCTTCGTCTACATCGTGACCAACAAGCCGAACGGGGTGCTCTACACCGGCGTCACCAGCAATCTCGACGTCCGCATTTACCAGCACCGCACAGGCGTCTTCGACGGCTTCTCGAAGAAATACGGCTGCAACCGCCTCGCCTGGTTCGAAGCCCACGACGACATCGCCGAGGCCATCCATCGGGAAAAGCGGATCAAGACGTGGCTCAGGGCGTGGAAGGTGCGGCTGATCCTTGAGGGCAACCCGGACTGGCGCGATCTCTATCCGGAGCTTGTGGGTCTACCGGAAGGGGAGGTCGACTGAAGGCATTGCCGATGCGGCAACTACCCCAAAGAACCTTTCGAACCTCACCGCCAAGTCATGGAGCGAGCAGTCGGATTAGTGCGTTAATATTCATATTATTTTCAATCTAGTAGAGATATTCTTGTAGTATGTATCTTGAAATACAGTCTTATTGTTAATCTTCAGCGTATTTATTTGTGCGGCGGGCGCATTTGGATTCCGAAGAGCGGACATTAGGCACAGGAATTTGGCGTGTGTAATTCCAGTTCCTCGTGTCGTATTCGGAGATTTCAGGGCATTGAACATTGATTGAAATGTCTTTTCGTCTTCTGAAAGCTTTATGTGAAATTTATAGGCCTCTCGAACTCCATTATTTAGACTTCGATCGAGCAGCGATTTGAAGGACGTCTCTTCAGGAGAGCTGTAAAAAATAGGTAAAAATGATCCAGCTAGTCTGCCGAGGCGTTCATCTGACACCCAGAGTTGCTCTGCATCTACTAATGTTTTCAAGAGTTCCGTCGTGCTCGCATATTTTGATTGCAGCCAGAGCTTCGAATGCAATCCATAATAAAGTGTAGAATCGTTGCTGTTAATTATGTTCTGAACGTGGCTATGACTGTGTTTAGTTTTGACCAGTGTCTCGACGAGATAATTGGCCATCGATACCATCGCAGCGTCATCGACCAGTAGTCCTGACGTTGCACAATTTGCTAGGACAGCTGCCACTGACGGTGTGAGAGGTCGACTTCTAATAAGCGAATAAATGTTTTCACGGACTGATGGTCTTAGTTTAATTATTTGTTCGAGAATTTGGGGTGGAACTTTGGCGTTGGTCTGTGCAGCTAAGCCCAACCAGCGTTTGAGGATTTTTTCCCCATTCCCGCTGTCAAATTTTTTCCGCTTTATGCCGTCTTTGATGCGAAGTTCGACTAAACGCCTCTGCCGATCAAGTGGTAAATCTTTCTTTCTTCTCCATTCTATACTTGCCTTCACAGCGTCCATTCGCGCATTCTCAAAAAGCCTGAAATGTCGAATGGCCTCTGCACGGGTCAATATTACAGTTTTACCACTGTTAAGCCGAACTTGTTTCGTTTGCAGAACGAGGTCGACGGCCTTTAGAGCTTGCTTGGCGTCAACGATTGTATCCACACCGATGTCAATATCATCCATATAGCGGACAAAATCTCTGTTTGGGTCACTCGCCAGAAAGGCGTCGAGTTCATACAAGAAGCAATGGGCCAGCAGACGCGGAGCATCTAGATTGATTTGCGGAAGCCCAACTTCTACTCTAGGTGTGTAATCGGGTTGCCACAAAAGATCTGAAAGAATGTATATCAACATGTCGATGATACATTCGTCTGCTTCCGTTATTGCAGAAATTGCATTTCTGAGGTGTACATATGATATACTGTCATAGTAGTTAGCAATATCTGTTACTACAATGAAATTACGTGATTTTGAGAAATTGAACAACGCCTTCTGAAAATTGAGCCAAGCGGCAAATGTGCCATATCCACTCGGAACCGTTGAGAATTTGTGATCTTTGGGCTCAAAAAATGAATTTTTGGTGGGAGCCTTTCCTTTAATTTCAGCATACAGGGCATCGGAAAGGCATTGTAGAACAATTGCATCTCGGAATGTCGGGATGACAAGTTGCCTGCAGAGCCCTTTACTTTTCTCAACTAGAATTCTCTGCGCCTTCTGCGGTGCATAGGAACCGGATAGGATAATGTGTGAGAGCTTTTTGCTTTCTAATTTTCGAGCAAGATGAAAGTCGAAATGTTCGATGCCGTCATTGATGAATTGGTCTTTCATCGATGTGCGAACTTTTTCTCTCCAAATTCTCTCAATGTTCGCAGGTGCGAAAATCTTCTTAAGCTTTGCTGCGCGAATGTCGAAGCGAGGTGATTTCATCGTAATCTATCGTGATTGATTTTTCTAATATTCTCTCATTTGGATTAATTTCTCATTAATCAATCTATCTTCGGTTGTTTTGCCGGGCTGGGACAGGTGAATGGTCGCACCTTTTTGGCAGCAAGTTAGTCAAATTTGTCTTTGTCTGAGGGAGCGATTGCTGAGTATGAACTGCGGAAGCTAACCTGTGGTTTGGTGTCAATAGACGGTTTCGACGGAAATCCAATCGTTCCTTATTCACCCCCTCCCTCTCTCCCCCATACTTTCCCAATCCCGCCCGCGAGGGGCGTTGTCCGGAGGCGTTCGTGCGATGGGTCGGGTGCGGCGCCCGCGCGCCCGGTTGGCAGCCGGGCTCCCGGGCGACCTCGGGAACCCGTCCGCGGCCACTAGGAGCCGTGTCGGTAGGCCGATCAGCGAGAGACGGTGAAGGACGGCCCTGCCGCCCGGATCAGGAAGCGGGACAAACCCGGGGTAGCGGAAATGCCGATGAGATTGAGCACCGCGCACCCGGACCCCGCCCCGCCGCCTCCGCCAAGATACGGGCCCGGGGCTCGATGGACGCCGCCGGTGGGGCGCCGAAAGGCGAGCGCCCCGGTCTCCGTCCGCAGGCAACGGGTCGCCCCGCTGCTTGAGGTTCGGGACCGGACCGCGCACGGGATCAGGGTTTTCAAGCGGGAGCTGTCGCGGTCGTGACGCATCTGCCTCCGCCGTCCGTCTGGCGCCGTCGCAAGGCGCGGGCGGGCAGGGCCCCGGTTCCGTCCACAGACACGCGCCTTTCGGCGCCCCATCCCCCTCGGCCCACCCTTTTTGGGGTCGGGTGGGGGAGACGACGAAGAACCCCGGTGGAAAATCCGCGCGGGGCCTTTCGTGCTGGCGAAATTTTCTCATTTGCAACCGAACCGAAACCGCAGGTGCGGCGTTACAGCCATGCTCGCCGCGCCGGCGACCGGCCGTTACACGAGCGTTTCGGACCGTATCTTTCCGTAACGGAACCGCTAAAATCGAATGGGTTATCGGCCGTCTGCATGAGCGTTTCTCGATGAAGCATCGCCTGGAGATCGACGGCCTCAGGGCCGTCGCCGTGGTTCCCGTCATCCTGTTTCACGCCGGCGTCCCGGCCTTTAGCGGCGGCTTCGTCGGCGTCGACGTCTTCTTCGTCATCAGCGGCTATCTGATCACCACGCTGCTGGTGGAGGACATCGAGGCTGGGCGCTTCAGCCTCGCCGCTTTCTACGAGCGGCGGGCGCGGCGCATCCTGCCGGCGCTCTTCCTCGTCATGGCGGCCAGCGTGCCCTTCGCCTGGATGTGGATGCTGCCGGAGCAGATGCACGATTTCGCGCAGAGCCTGCTGGCGGTCAGCCTCTTCGGCTCGAATTTCCTGTTCTGGCGCCAGAGCGGTTATTTCGGCGCCGCCTCGGAGGAACAGCCGTTCCTGCACACGTGGAGCCTTGCCGTCGAGGAGCAGTATTACCTGCTGTTTCCGCTGCTTCTGCTGTTCCTCTGGCGCTTCGGCCGCAACCGCGCCTTCTGGATGATCGCTGGCGGCGCCTTCGCGAGCCTCGTCCTCAGCGAATGGATGGGGCGGCACAGTCCGTCGGCGAATTTCTATCTGCTGCCGACGCGGGCGTGGGAGCTGTTCGCCGGCTCGATCGCCGCCATCCTCTTGCGGCGGCGGCGCGGGGTGCGCGGCAACGAGTTTCTCGCTCTTTCGGGCCTCGCGGCCATCGTCGCTCCGGTCTTCGTCTATGACGAGACGACGCCCTTTCCGGGCGTTCACGCGCTCGTCCCGGTGCTCGGCGTCGTGCTGCTGATCCTCTACGCTCAGCGCGAGACGCTCGTTGCCCGGCTGCTCGCCTCGCGGCCCTTCGTCGGCATCGGCCTCATCAGCTACAGCGCCTATCTGTGGCACCAGCCGCTCTTCGCCTTCGCCCGCATCCGCTTTCCCGACCGCGCCGGCGAGCCGATGCTGCTTGGGCTTGCGGTTCTATCGCTGCTGCTGGCGGCGGTGACCTGGCGCTTCGTCGAACAGCCCTTCCGCAGCCGGTCGAGCCCGGTTCTCTCGCGCCGGGGCGCGGTCTTTGCCGCGAGCGCGGCCGGCCTTCTCCTGTTCAGCGTCTTCGGCCTTGCCGGTATCATCCGGGATGGCTTTGCGGGCAGGGTCCCGGGCGCGGTTGTCGCGGCCCTTGCGGCGGGGCAGGACAGGGCGGGCACCCAGTGCAACTTCGACGCGGCCCACCCCACCCCTCCCAACCCGGTGGCGGGGTGCCTGCATGTCGGCGCGTCCGGCCGGCCGCTGGTCGTTCTTCTCGGCGACAGCCACGCGATGGCGATCTCGCAGGAGGTCACCGCGCAGCTGCTCGCGGCCGGGTTCAACGTCTATGCGGTGTCCAGTTCCGGCTGTCCGCCGGTGCCGGGCCTCAGCATTTCGCTGAAGGGCGACGACGGGGCCTGCCCGCGCTTCGTTGCCGGCGTGCTCGACTATGCGGAAAGGGCGGGCGCGGCCAGCCTGGTGCTCACGGCCCGCTTCCCGCTCTATCTGAGCGGCCGGCTGTTCGACAACGGCGAGGGGGGCGTGGAATACGGCGCGCCGATCGTTGCCGATGTCGTGGGGGCCGATGTGGAGGGGGCCAACTTGAATGGCGTCGCCGCGTCGGGCGAGGCGGATCGGCGGAGCCGCGTTCTCCGCCGCTACGAAGAGGGCATCATGGAGATGGCGCGGCGGTTCCATCTCGTCCTCGTCGACCCCATCCCGGAGGCCGGCTGGGATGTGCCCAACCTCGTCGCGCGGCGGATCATGTATGGCGAGGGGACGGCCCCCCTCACCACCTCCCTGGCCCGCTATCGCGAAAGGGCGTCCGACGTTCTGGCGCTTTTCGGCCGGCTGGCATCAGGAAGCGGCAGGATCACCGTCGCGCCGGTCTACAAGGCGCTGTGCGACGAGGGGACGGGCCGGTGCGTCGATGCCGACGGGTCCGGCACCTATTATTTCGACGACGACCACCTCTCCAACGCGGGCGCGCGCCGGATCGCGCCCGTCATCGTCGAGGCAGTGCGCCGGTCCTTGCAGGCGCTCCGGCGCGCGCCTGACTGAGGGGCAGCGGGGCGCCGGCTTGTCCGAAAACGGGATGCCGCTGTTCGGGTCGATGCGGCATGCTGCATTGCGGAACAAATCTTGCTGGGTTCTCTTGTCAGAGCATGCGCAGCGCCCAAGGTGAGGAGGATAGCGGCCTCGAGGGTGCGTGACCTGTCAACAGCCAAGGAGGCCCTCCCGCCGCATGGAACCCCTCGACACGTCCAATCCCATCGACGGCATCAAGAAGGCGATCAACACCGACGCCGTGGCGAGCCAAGTGGAAAAGTCGCTGTTCTGGCTGCCCGACTGGGGTATCAGCCTCGTCGTCTTCGCGTTCGCGGTCCTCGTCGCCATCTTCCTGCACCGGCTCGTCTTCCGCATCCTGACGCGGCTCGTCGCCGGGCGCGATCTCTTCTGGCGCTCGCTGGTCTCGCGCACCGAGGGGCCGATGAAGCTTGCCATCGGCATTGTGCTGATGGGATTTGCCGCGAGCATCTCGCCGCTGTCCGGCGGGCAGGCGGAGGTGATCCGTCACGGACTGCAACTCTGCTTCATCGTGCTGCTCGCCTGGATGGCGCAGACCGCGCTGCATATCTGGACGACGGTGTATCTGAGGCGCTTCAAGCTCGACGCCGAGGACAACCTGCTCGCCCGCAAGCATGTCACCCAGTCGCGCATCCTGCAGCGGGTCGGCAACCTGATGATCGGGATCATCGCCATCGCGGCGCTGCTGATGACCTTCGAGAGCGTGAGGCAATACGGCGTCAGCCTGCTGGCGTCGGCCGGCGCGGCGGGTCTCGTCGTCGGCCTCGCGCTGCAGCCGGTGCTCAAAAACCTCTTTGCCGGCATCCAGCTTGCCGTCACCCAGCCGATCCGCATCGACGACGCGCTGCTGGTGGAAGGGGAGTGGGGCAACGTGGAGGAGATCACCTCCACCTATGTCGTCATCCGTATCTGGGACTGGCGCCGCCTCATCCTGCCGCTCAGCTATTTCATCGAGCAGCCGTTCCAGAACTGGACGCGCGAGGGGGCCGCCCTCATCGGCACAGTGATGCTCTATCTCGACTATACGGTGCCGGTGGACGTCATCCGCGCGCAGGTCGACCATATCGCGAAGACTTCGCCGCTGTGGGACGGCAAGGTGGCGCATGTGCAGGTGACGGATTTCCGCGAGCACACGATGGAGATCCGCATCCTGATCAGCGCCTCCAACTCGCCGCGCACCTACGACATCCGCTGCGAGGTGCGCGAGCGGCTGATCACCTATCTGCAGCAGAATTACCCCGAGTGCCTGCCGCGGCTCAGGGCCGAGTTGCGCCAGCCGACGGCCGATCCGTCGGCGCAGCCGCAGATGATCCCGATGCGGGAGGTCGCCGGGTAGGCGTCAGGCGGGTTCGTTGCCGAGCAGCGCGCGGCGCTGGACCGGGGAGGCGGTCTGGCCGTTTTCCAGATGGGCCCAGACGAGCTTGATCCGGAGGCGGTCGACGTCGAGCCCGAAGTCCTCGCTGAGCGACCAGGCGAGTTCGTCGAGGGAGGCCAACTGGCGCACCGTCTCGCGGTCGCCGTCGATCTCGGTGCGGCGGGCGTTGAAGAGGCTGATGCGGCCGGTCTTGGTCGCGATCGACATCATCAGGTTGCGGTGGAAGGGCGAGGAGGGCGAGCGGGTGCAGATGACGTTTGCGGCCTCGAAGTCCGCCGGGCTGACCCAGGAGCGGTCGAAGCCGTAGAGCGGGAACCAGTTGTCGCGTTCGCGCCGCTGCAGCACGGTCTCACCGGTGATCTGGTCGTGGCGCAGGCGGTAGCTGCCGGCCTTGCAGATCTGCGGTTCGGTGATGTCGAGGCGCAGCGGGGTCAGCGGTCCGGGGCCGCCGAAGCCGCAGTCCGTCAGCCACTCGACGCCATCGAGGCGGACGATGAGGGCGAGGTGCGTGCGCGGGCCGCCGGTTTCGGCGCCCATGCGCACGCGGCCGAGAAGCGGGCGCACGCGGAAGCCAAGTGCCGTCAGGGCCTCCGAATAAAGGGCGTTGAGTTCGAGGCAGTATCCGCCCCGGCGCTCACCCACCAGCTTCTGCCAGATGGAGGCGCTGTCGAGGGCGGGAAGACGACCAAGCAGAACTTCTATGTTCTCGAAGGCGATCGACTGCATCTGTGCAGCCTGCATGCGGCTCAAGCCTTCGATGTCGGTAGAAACAGACTGGATCCCAATACGCTTCAAGTATGAATTGATCTCAAATCCCACGTGCGTCCCCAAAAAAAGCTGGCATGCAGCGCAAACCTGTGCATCCTGATCGGCAGGTCCGGTGGCAAGCTTATTTTTCTTGATTTATCTTTTTGACTGCCGCCGACAGCCACTGAACACTCGACAGCATCCCCGGGAACGCAAAACTTCCGGAGCGAGTGCCGTGGGCCTTTTTGACCGGTCGGACGGAATTGCTCAATCAGCATTTCCGCATGGCTCTATGCGTTTCGGAACACTTATATGATTGCTGACTGGAGCGACCTGCAAACCATTCTCGCCGTTGCAACTTGCGGCTCTCTGTCGGCCGCGGCGCGCGAGCTTGGCGTCAATCAGTCAACGGTTTCTCGCCGCTTGCAGGCCATCGAGCGGGGCCTTGCGCAGCCAGCTTTCGTGCGCGGCGGCGACGGGCGATTCGTTCCGACTGAGACAGGTGAAACACTGGTCGCGACCGCTCGCACTGTCAAGGATCTCGTGCTTCAGGCGGAGGAGCAGCTCTGTTTTTCCACGCGGCCGATCCGGATTGCCACCTGCGAGGTGCTGGCGGGCGCTTTCGTCGCTCCGGCGCTGGCACGCTGGGCGGCGGAGACGGGCGGACTCGGCGATCTTGCCGTCCACGACGATCTCTTTTCGCTGAGGCCGGACCAGTATGATGTGCTGGTGACGCCTGGCGAGTCCGCGCCGCCGGATCTCGTCGGCCGCAAGGTCGCCGAATTCACCTGGGGCTTCTATGCCAGCATCGACTATCTCGCCGAGCATCCGCTGGTGCCCGGTACGCGCGATCTCGCGGGCCATTCGGTGATCCATCCCTCCGGTTCGCTGGCCGAGATCTCCGCCTATGATGCCATCCGGGCGCTCGGCGGCCGGGTGGTCTTCAGCTCCTCCAGCCCGATCGCCCAGCGCGATATCGCGGCCAAGGGCGGGGGCATTGCCCTCCTGCCGACGACGCTGGCCGCCGGGCGCGGCGACCTCGTGCCGCTCAACCTCGGCCCGGCCCCGGTGAGCGACGTGTGGATCCTCGCCCGCCGCGCGGCCGCCCAGCAGCCTCGGCTTCGCGGGTTTCTCGACTGGGCCTACAACCAGCAGCGCATTCCGGGAACGATCGGCCACAGCGAAGGGCAGCCGAGGGCTGCCGGGGCGTGAGCCCTGGGACTACCTGCGCTCTTGGATGAGTTCGATCCGCAGCGCCAGATCGCGGCAAGCACTCCAGCATCGGTGCGGCGAAGGCGATCAGGACGGGCCGGCTCCCGCCGAAGGGGGCTTGGCCGGTCCCGAATGTCGCCACGCCGGACTTCTTCCTCCGAACGCCTCGTTCGCTTTCCTATGAGCCCTGGTCTTCCAGAAAGGCGATGATCGCGGCGCGGTCCTTCTCGTCGGCAAGACCCGCGAAGGGCTTCATATTGTTGCCGGGCGCCATGGCCTGAGGGTCGGTCAGGAAGCGGTCGAGATTGTCCTTGGTCCACTCGAAATCCGCATTTGCCAGGGACGAGGAATAGGCAAATCCTTCAAGGCTGCCAGCCTTTCGGCCGACAATGGCGTGAAGGTTCGGGCCGAGGCGATTGTCGCCCTCGTCAGTCGTGTGGCATGTCCGGCAAGCATTGTTGAACAGCAACTGGCCGTCCTGCTGTTCTTCGGCCAAGGCTGCTCCGGAGAGCGCGCAAATCGCGGCGAACGGAATGGCAATGCGATGCATGATTTCCTCCATCGTTTGATCAAGGAAAACGATGGAAATCATCGCAAGTTCCGCTTGGACAATAGTGAGCCGGATAATCTAAAAGGAGTTGATTGATTGCGGCCGAGCCGCCGCCGGTGGCGTTGCCGACCGGACCCAACGCCCCAGAGGTATCCGTGCCCGCCTTCGTCGTTCCCGTCGTTCTTCTTGGCGCGCTGCTGCACGCAAGCTGGAACACGATCGCCAAATCGGGCCCCAAGAAATTCTTCAACTCGGTGCTTATCTGCGTCGGCTCCGCGGTCATCTCGATCCTGCTGCTGCCGTTCGTCGAGCCGCCGGCCCCCGAAAGCTGGCCCTTCATTGGCGTTTCGGTGTGCCTTCAGATCGCCTACTACAGCCTGATCGCGGCCGCCTATGAAGCCGGCGACATGAGCCTTGCCTATCCCCTGATGCGGGGCGTCTCGCCGTTGCTGGTTGCGGTGGCGAGCGGCCCCTTGATTGGCGAGTTGCTTTCGCTGACGGGGTGGCTGGGTGTCCTGCTGATCTGTACGGGCGTCATGGCTATGGCGATCGACGCCGGGCGGCGGTCGCTGCCGAACGGCAAGGCCATCGGCTACGCGCTGCTCAACGCGGGTGTCATCGCCAGCTACACTCTGGTCGACGGCGTGGGTGTCCGGCTATCGGGCTCGCCGCTCGGCTACACCATGTGGGACTGCATTCTGGCGGCCGTGCCGCTCGGTGCCTACGCCCTCTGGCGGCACCGTGGCGATCTGCTGCGCTATGCGCGCGGACGCGAGCACCTTGCCCTTGTCGGCGGGGCGGCCACGCTCGGATCCTACGCACTCGCCCTCTATGCCATGACGCTGGCGCCGGTCGCCATGGTAGCGGCCCTGCGCGAAACGTCGATCCTTTTCGGTGCGGGCCTTTCCTATCTCGTCCTCAAGGAGAGAGTCGGTTGGCAACGGATGACCGCTTGCGCGGTGCTCCTGTGCGGTGTCGCCGCGATCCGGCTCGCATAGATGCCGGCTTGTGATGACGAGGTGGCTCCGGCAAATTGCGTGGTGCCGACGGCAACCCGCCGGCGGTGCACGCGAACCGGATCGTCTTCATGCCGCAGCCCTTGCGTTGGCTTCTTCTCGTGATCTGCCTCATTCCGCTCGCGGCCTGCGGAAGCGGGCCGCAGCAGTGCGGGCGGGCTTCCTGGACCCAGCTGACCTCGCGCACGGCGAGCGGTGAATATGCCGATCCCAGCACGATGACGGCAGCCCACCGCACGCTGCCCTTCGGCTCGCGGGTGAAGGTGACGAATCTCGGCAATGGCCGCTCCACTGTCGTGCGGATCAACGACCGGGGACCCTACTCCGGCGGGCGGATCATCGACGTCAGCCGGGCCGCCGCGGACCGGCTCGGCTTTCGCAACCAGGGCGTTGCGCGCGTGAAGCTCGAAGCGGTGAGCGGCGCAAAGCTCAGTGGCGGCGGATGCTGACGGGGGCGGCCGCTGCCGGCAGCGGAGATGCTAACGCGCGGTAAAGATCGCACTGCGAAAAACGCATGGCTCGGCTCGACTTGGCCCGATTGACGCCGCTTCCTGCCGTGTGCATATTCCGCTCATCGATTTCACGAGAAGCTAAGCGCAGAGAGCGAAGCTCCAACGCCGAGGCGACCGGAACATTTCTCCGGCCATCAAGGCGAGGCGACCCCGTCGGGCAATCGATTACGATGTCCTCTTCACCTCGTCAGGTTCCAATTCCATGGTTCCCGAAACTGTCGTCAGTCTGATCGGTTCGTCCGCGGCCGTGATCACCACGCTGTGCTGGCTTCCCCAGGCGTTCAAGATCATCCGCGATCGCGATGCGTCCTCGATTTCCTACTCGTCCTATGGCGCGCTGGCGATTGGCGTCGCCATGTGGCTCGCCTATGGCCTTTTGATCGGATCGGTTCCGGTGATCGCGGCCAATGCCGTAACGCTCGTTTTCGTGATCGCGATTCTGGGGCTCAAGGCCTATTTCACGAAAGCTGCGCGCGCAGCTCAGCTAGCAGTCGCTCCAGCCGCGAACGGTTGACCCCGAAGTCTCCGCGGCCGAGCTGGCTTGCCGAATAGGCATCGAGCAGGCTGGTGCTTTCGCCGGACGCGTCCACGCGGATGTGGATGCGGTCGGGAAAATGCATTAGTTCCGTCCGCGCGATGGCGCGCAGGCGATGGGTCGTCTCGTCGACTGCCGTGATCGTGACGTGCGGGTCTTCTTTCAGGTCCTGAAGAACGGTTGCGAAAAGCCGGTCGGCGCTCACAGGAAATGGCGCCGAGATTTCGTCCGGCCGACCGCCGGCGCATTCTCCCGCAGGGCAGATGAGCCAGTCGTTCTTCCAGCCCGTCCGCTTCGGCGCATCGAAGTCATAGGGCCCGTCGTCGGCGGGGCCGGCGATCTGTTCCCAGACGGCATCGCGCCCGTAGAGGCAAAGCGCGCCGTAACCTGCGCCGACCAGCAGCAGCAGGGCGACCAGCACCTGCATCAGCCGGAACAGAAACCCGTGACTTTTTCTGGAGTGTGCCATCGATCAGTCCGAGGCCGTCAGGCGGATCAGTTCGCCCGGATTGTTGTCTGTGAGCAGATAGACCGCGCCGTTCGGTCCCGTGCGCACGTCGCGGATGCGGCCGAAACGGCCCTCGAACAGCCTGTCCTCGCCGACGATCCGGCCGTCTTCCACGTCGAGACGCACCAGCATCTGATATTTCAGGGCGCCGACGAGGATATCGCCCTGCCATGCCGCGAACTGGTCGCCGTCGTAGAACGTCATGCCGGAGGGGGCGATGGAAGGATCCCAATAATGGACGGGCTGCTCGATCCCCGGCGCGGACGTGCCGACGCCGATCTTGGCCCCTGAATAGTGGCGGCCGTAGGAGACCTCGGGCCAGCCATAATTCGCGCCGGCTTCCGTCCGGTTGATTTCATCGCCGCCCCTGGCGCCGTGCTCGACGATCCACAGCTCTCCGGTCGCCGGATCGATGGCCGCGCCCTGCGGATTGCGGTGGCCGTAGGTCCAGATGGCGGGCAGGGCGCCGTTCTCGGCGCTGGCGCAGGGATTGTCGGCCGGAATGCCGCCTTCGTCGGTGATCCGCACGACCTTGCCGAGATGGTTGTCGAGGTCCTGCGCAGGCATGCCCTGGCCGCGCTCGCCAAGGGTGACGAACAGCAGGCCGTCCGGGGCGAAGACGAGACGGGAGCCGAAGTGGTGACCGGTGGTCACCTTCGGGCTCTGGCGAAAGATCACCTTGAAGTCCTGCAGCGACGGCTCGCCGTTCGAACGGACCAGCCGGCCATAGCCGACCGCCGTTCCCGCGCCGCCGCCGCCCGGTTCGGAGAAGGAAAGGTAGACCCGTTGGTTTTCGGCAAACTTCGGGTGGAGGGCGACGTCGAGGAGGCCGCCCTGGCCGCGGGCATAGACCTTCGGGACGCCGGCGAGCGGTGATGAGACATTGCCATTCTCAATGAGCCGCAACTGGCCGGAGCGTTCGGTCACCAGCATCGCGCCGTCGGGGAGGAAAGCGAGGCCCCAGGGATGGTCGAGGTTGCCGGCGACCCTTTCGACCTCGACGTCGGCTTCCGAGATTTCGGCGGCCTGGGCACCTGCGACAGGCAGGGACAGGAGAGCGAGAGCGAGGCCCTGGAAAAGGTCCGGCATCAACCGTCTGGCCTGCCGGGCGGTCGTCGCTGCGCCGGACGGGATGGAAGGACGGTCTCCAGACATGAAGGGTTCTCCTCGACGTGTGCGGCCAATCGGCCGGACGTCTCGCATAGGAACGGGTTCCAAGGAGAAATAGGATTCGGGAAGGCGACCGCAAGACCGGACCGGGTCCCGATCCTGTTACGACGAAAAGGCGGTCCGGCGGCGGGGCGGGGCCGCTTCGACCCGGCTGAGGCCCAGACGATCGGCCAGTTCGTTCCACAGAAGGGCGCTCAGAGCGAGGGTTGCGGCAAGCAGGGCGCCGAGGATGGCGGCGATATAGAAACTGCTGTTGCTGTGCTGGCCGAGCGCCGCTTCGAAGAAAGTCTGGCGCAGGTCGTAGGAAAGCGCGGCTGTTTCCGCGCCGGCAATGGACCCCGCATCGGCGGACTGCTGCTGCGGCTGGAGATAACGGCTCGTATCCTTGGACATCTGGACCGGGAACCAGATGGAGTCATAGGTGCCGCTGAGGCCGGCCTCCGTCTGGGGCGAACGTAGGTCCTTCATGCTCGGATTGGCGAGCGCCATGCTGGTCGCGGTCATGACCGTGATGAACAGGAGAAGAGCCGCCAGACGGGCAAGATGAAGGGTATGGCAGGACGATCCGACGATGCAGCGGGGCGCCACCGGAGCGGTCAGCGTCAAGGGCTGAAGGTTCGAATAGGTCTTGCTGTATCCCATTTGCCTGCCGCGGCTCCCTGCTGATCTGGGCTGTCCCGGCTCTCGGTTCGCGAGGCCGACGGATCGCACCAGCCGACTCATCGGCCCTTTGGCCAACTGTCTGCAGAATGCAAACTTCCAACAGTTGCAGGAGAACGCAGGAATGGGCCGGCGAAAGGGAGGAATTGGGGCCGCGGCGGGATTTATTGTGGCAATTTCTGGGCAGATGCACTCTCAGATGGTTGTGCCGATTCAGACAACAACGCCGGCATGACGGATCATGTCGGCGTTGTCCTGATCTCGGGGGCTGTGAAAGGCCCTGCGGGCTGCCTCAGCGCAGCGAGGCGCAGAAGCGCTGGATGCGGGTGCAGGCCTCTTCCAGATCCGAGGTCGACGTCGCGTAGGAAATGCGGAAGGCCGGGCCGAGGCCGAAGGCGCTGCCCTGAACGACGGCGACGCCTTCCGCTTCCAGAAGCTCGCCGGTGAAGATTTCGTCGTCGGCGATCTCGACACCCTTTTCCGTCTTCTTGCCGATGAGGTCGGCGCAGGACGGATAGACGTAGAAGGCGCCTTCCGGCGTCGGGCACTTGATGCCCCTTGCCTGGTTCAGCATCGAGACGACGAGGTCGCGGCGCGTCTTGAAGATTTCGTTGTTCGTGGCGATGAAGTCCTGCGGGCCGGTCAGGGCCTCGACGGCGGCCCACTGCGCGATGGAGCAGGGGTTCGAGGTCGACTGCGACTGGATCGAGCCCATGGCCTTGATGAGCTGGACCGGGCCGGCGGCATAGCCGATACGCCAGCCGGTCATCGCATAGGCCTTGGACACGCCGTTGACCGTCAGGGTGCGGTCGTAAAGACCAGGCTCGACTTCGGCCAGCGTCGCGAACTTGAAATCGTCGTAGACGAGATGCTCGTACATGTCGTCGGTCATCACCCAGACGTGGGGATGGCGCATGAGCACGTCGGCGAGGGCCTTCAGTTCACCGGCCGTGTAGGCGGCGCCCGTCGGGTTCGACGGCGAGTTGAAGATCAGCCACTTGGTCTTCGGCGTGATCGCCGCTTCCAGAACGTCGGGCTGCAGCTTGAAGCCGGTCTCGGCACCGGCCGTGACGCTGACCGGCTCGCCGCCGGCGAGCAGCACCATGTCCGGATAGCTGACCCAGTAGGGTGCCGGGACGATCACTTCGTCGCCGGGGTTCAGCGTCGCCATCAGGGCATTGTAGAGCACTTGCTTGCCGCCGGTGCCGACGGAGACCTGCGCGGCCTTGTAGTCGAGATTGTTCTCGCGCTTGAACTTGGCGACGATCGCTTCCTTCAGCTCCGGGATGCCGTCGACGGCGGTATACTTCGTCTTGCCCTCGCGGATCGCGCGGATGGCGGCTTCCTTGATGTTGTCGGGCGTGTCGAAATCGGGCTCGCCGGCGCCAAGGCCGATGACGTCGCGGCCCGCCGCTTTCAGCTCGCGGGCTTTCGTCGTCACCGCGATGGTCGGAGACGGCTTCACGCGGGCGAGGGAGGCGGACAGGAAGGACATCGGGAAAGCTCCGTGGAGACAAAAAGCTGTGATCCGGACCGGGTCTGTCCGGTGACTTGGTATTAGGCGGACCCACGGTCCCGCGCAAGGCGTTCCGCGGGCTTTTTCGGCAAAGGTGCCTTTCGTTTCATGCAGGTCGGCAAAGGCTGGCCGCAAGCCGCACTCGGGAAATGACACGATCGTGTGTTGAACCGTAACGATCGGCGTCTACCGTTCGAAGTCCATGGGGAGAACCATTATTAGGAGCTGGAGATGAAGATCGGTCGCAAGCACTCATGGGAGATCCCCGAGCACCTGGCAACGCCAGAGGACGTGTTCCTGAACAGGCGTCAGCTTCTTGCCGCCGCCGGCTTCGGCAGTGCCATGGCGCTCGCCCCCGGCGGCATCACGTCGGCCTTCGCGGCCGGCATGGACGGCTATCCGGCGCCGCGCAACGAAGCCTACAAGCTCGACCGGCCGATCACGCCGGAGAAGATCAACGCCAACTACAACAACTTCTATGAGTTCGGCACGCAGAAATATGTGGCGGACGCGGCGCAGGCGCTGAAGACAGAGCCCTGGACGGTGACGTTCGGCGGCATGGTGGAGAAGGAAAAGACCGTCGACTTCGACGATCTCGTCAAGGCCATGACGCTGGAAGAGCGGCTCTACCGGCACCGCTGCGTCGAAGCCTGGTCGATGGCGATCCCGTGGACCGGATTTCCGCTGAAGAAACTGGTCGACTATGCCAAGCCGCTGTCCGGTGCGAAATACGTTCGCATGGAGACCTTCCTCGATCCGGCCATGGCGCCGGGGCAAAAGCAGGTCTGGTATCCGTGGCCCTATGTCGAGGGACTGACGATGGCCGAGGCGACCAACGAGCTCGCCTTCATGGCGACGGGTGCCTACGGCAAGCCACTGCTCAAGCAGTTCGGCGCGCCGCTGCGGCTGGCGACGCCGTGGAAATACGGCTTCAAGTCGATCAAGTCGATCGTGCGCGTCACGTTCACCGACGAACGGCCGAAGACATTCTGGGAGGCGATCCAGCCGGCCGAATACGGCTTCTGGGCGAATGTGAACCCGGATGTGCCGCATCCGCGCTGGAGCCAGGCGCAGGAGCGCGTGCTGCAGACCGGCGAACTCGTCCCGACTCTTCTCTTCAACGGATACGCCGAGCAGGTGTCCGGGCTCTACAAGGACATCAAGGGCGAGATGTTGTTCATGTAGGCTGCGAGCGATTTGCGGCGCGTTGCCGGCACATCGATTCATGATTCAGGTTTAGCAGTTAAGCATATGATTTATATATGCTTTGACCCTTAAACATGTGAATCAGATTCAGTGTGGGTTCCGTCCAAGTGTCCAGTGGGAGCAGTTGGGGGCGAGACGATGCCTCGTTTGTTCGGTCCGGTGGTGAAGCCACCGGATCAAGCCGATGGTGCTTCCGGTCGGATGAAGGGCGGTGTCGGTCCGCGCCTTGGGCCGAGCGCAAAAAAAAAGCCGGGCACGAAGCCCGGCCTTATAAGGTTAGGGAACGCTGCCCACAGGGGTGGGGGACGTTCCCAGAGGGGAACAGCTGAAACTCGACCCGGCCGGGAGGAAGTTGGCGGGGTGGAGAAATCCATCAGCTGATGCATAAATGGAATGCATTATGCCTCAAGACAAGGCGGTCCATTGCATGACTGTTATGCAAAATGTGACTGATCGCTTTTGCCGAGCAAAAACAAGGAAATGCGCCCAGCGAGCGCAGGCAGGCATGGGAATGCTACGTATTTCAAGCCCTTGTGGCTACCAGGCCACTGGATGATTTGGTTCGACGACCTATATATGCCGGCTGCCGTCAGGCGTCCCGGTGCGCGGCCCTCGGTGATGTGCCGCTGCCGCCGAAATGGGCGGCTCATGCCGATTTCCCGAGTCGGTTCAAATGCTTTCTGCCCGTTCCTGCGTTTCTGATTCTGCTTGAAGCGGCCTCCGCCCCCACCATGGCGGGGGCGTGGCTCTGTTCGTGTCGACGATCTCAGGCGCCGTTCGGATGAAAGACCCTCAGGCGATGCCCGTCGGGATCGGCGGCGGTGAAGGTCGTGCCGAAATCCATCTCCGTCGTCGGCTGGAGGATGGCAGCGCCGATTTCGACGACAGCGGCATGGGCCGCCTCGAGCGCGGCAAGGTCGGGCACCGGAAAGCAGAGTTCCACGGCTCCGGGCATCGACGTTGCCGTCGGCCTGGCCTGGTCACGGCGCCAAAGGCCCACGGTGAGACCGTTACCCAGCGCGAGACTGCTGAAATTGTCCGACCCTGCCTCGGATTTCAGCCCGAAGAGTTTTTCGTAGAAGCGGGCGCTGGCCGCCACGTCGTCGACATAGAGAATGATGAACGAGAGATTTTGCATGAGGTGTCGCTGCTCTTTCCTGCGAGCGGGCCGGCGAACAGGCCCGTGATTGGAACGTGGCAACGATAGGAAAGGCTGCTGTCAGATTCTGGCAGCAGCGTCCATCTCTCAAAATTCCGGCGGGTCGACCCCTTCCTTTTTTCGCCACTCCTTCAGGAGCGCCGCGCGGCGGCGGGGATAGCGCCTTTCCAGAACGCTGAGAGCCGTGATGCGATCGGTGCGGAAGTTGCGGTAGTCGGTGCGCAGTTCGCACCAGGCAGCGACGAGTTGCACGTGATCGAAATAGCCGATCGCGAAGGGCCAGAGCGTGCGCCGGCTCGAGGTGCCGCCAGCGTCGAGATAGTCGATCTCGACGGGATGCTCCGTGCGGATCGCCTTTCTGAGTTCGGCCATGTCGAAGGCCGCGGGTCTCGGCTCTGCGGCCGAACCGACCATGAGCGCGGAGTTTTCCAGTTCGCTGCGAAGATCGGCGGGCAGCACGGCGCCGATGCGGGCGAGGGCGGTTCGCGCCGCGCCTGAGAGCCTGTCGTCGGCGGAGCGCTTCGCCACCCAGCGCGAGCCGAGCACAAGCGCCTCGATCTCGTCCTCGGAGAACATCATCGGCGGCAGCATGAAGCCCGGCTTCAGCACATAGCCGAGGCCGGCCTCGCCCTCGATGCCCGCCCCTTGCGCGCGCAGGCTGTCGATGTCGCGATAGAGCGTGCGCAGGCTGATGCCGAGTTCGTCGGCAAGGGTCTTGCCGCTGACGGGACGGCGATGCGCCCTGAGGATCTGGATCAGATCAAGCAGGCGCTCGGCACGGGACATCTGGCAGACCTGCTCCTAGAGCGAGCGGGCGTTGAGCGTGTCGCAGGCGCCGACATCGCCGGACTCATAGCCGACCCTGAACCAGTGTTTGCGCTGCGTCGATGAGCCGTGGTTGAAGCTCTCGGGCACGACATAGCCCTGCGTTCGCTTCTGGATGGCGTCGTCGCCGATCTGGGTTGCCGCATTCAGCGCCTCGTCGATGTCGCCGACGTCGAGGATGCTGCGGCTTTCGGCGTCGTTGGCCCAGATGCCGGCAAAGCAGTCGGCCTGCAGCTCGACCCGCACGGAATAGGCATTGGCCTCGTCCTGCGACATCGCCTGGCGGCGGCGATTGAACTCCGGCAGGACGCCGATGAGGTTCTGGATGTGGTGGCCGACCTCGTGGGCGATGACGTAGGCCTGGGCGAAATCGCCGGGTGCCTGGAAGCGGCGCTTCAACTCGTCATAGAAGGAAAGATCGATATAGAGCTTGCGGTCGCCGGGGCAGTAGAAGGGGCCGCTGGCGGCGCTGGCATAGCCGCAGGCCGACGAGATGCGGTTGGAAAAGAGGACCAGGGTCGGTTTGGGATAGGACTGGCCGGCCGCGCTGAAAATCCGTCCCCAGGTGTCCTCGGTCTCGGCGAGCACGACGGAGACGAACTGCTTCATCTCGTCGTTCTGCGCCGTGGTCCGGCCCCCGGTCGACGGTTCGTCGGTCGTATATGACGTGCCAGAGCCTCCAAGGTCGCCGAGACTGCCGGTCAGAAGCGTCAGCGGATTGATGCCGAGGAACATCAGCACGATGCCGACGATGATCAGCGTGCCGAGGCTCATGCCTCCGGTCCGGCGACCCACGGGTAGGCGGACGCGCCGGCTGCTGCCGAAGCCTCCGCCCAATCCGCCGCCGAATCCACCGGAGCCGCCGCGCTGATCCTCGACATTGCTGCTCTGTCTGCGACCACGCCACTTCATCGCTTCGTCTCCCGCGGTTTGCGCTCGTCATGTCGTAGCCCGGCGCGCATGGTTTCGTCCACAGCCCGCGTTCTGCGCCAAATACCGGCCAGCAAGATGTCAACAATCGAACAAGGCCGGTCAGCGAGGGTTTCAGACTCCATTCTTTTCGACTATAAGCCCCGCCAGCCCAGACGCTTCAAGAAGAAACGCCGCCCGCGCACAGCACGTCTCCCCGTGCCTTTTCGCGCGGATGCGCGTCAACGCGAGTTCCGATGCCGAAACGCACCGACATTCAATCCATTCTCATCATAGGCGCCGGACCGATTGTCATCGGACAGGCCTGCGAATTCGACTATTCAGGCACCCAGGCCTGCAAGGCGCTGAAGGCCGAGGGCTACAGGATCATCCTCGTCAACTCCAATCCGGCGACGATCATGACCGATCCGGAACTGGCGGACGCGACCTATATCGAGCCGATCACGCCGGAAGTGGTCGCCAAGATCATCGAGAAGGAGCGGCCCGACGCGCTGCTGCCGACCATGGGCGGGCAGACGGCGCTCAACTGCGCGCTGTCGCTGCGCAAGATGGGCGTGTTGGAGAAATTCGGCGTCGAGATGATCGGCGCGACCGCGGAAGCGATCGACAAGGCGGAAGACCGCGAGCTCTTCCGCGACGCGATGACGAAGATCGGCCTGGAGACGCCGAAGTCGCTGCTCGCCCATTCGCTGGTCGAGGCGCTGCCGGCGCTCGACGAGATCGGCCTGCCGGCCATCATCCGTCCGTCCTTCACCATGGGCGGCACCGGCGGCGGCATTGCCTACACGCGCGAGGAATTCATCGACATCATCGAGCGCGGCGTCGACGCCTCGCCGACCAACGAGGTGCTGATCGAGGAATCGGTTCTCGGCTGGAAGGAATACGAGATGGAGGTCGTCCGCGATCGGGACGACAACTGCATCATCATCTGCTCCATCGAGAATATCGACCCGATGGGCATCCACACCGGCGATTCCATCACCGTCGCACCGGCGCTGACGCTGACGGACAAGGAATACCAGATCATGCGCGACGCCTCGTTGGCGGTGCTGCGCGAGATCGGCGTGGAGACGGGCGGATCGAACGTCCAGTTCGCGGTGAACCCGGCCGACGGGCGCATGATCGTGATCGAGATGAACCCGCGCGTGTCGCGTTCCTCGGCGCTGGCGTCGAAGGCGACCGGCTTTCCGATCGCCAAGGTCGCCGCACGTCTCGCCGTCGGCTATACGCTCGACGAGCTTGAGAACGACATCACGGGCGGGGCGACGCCGGCGGCCTTCGAGCCGACCATCGACTATGTCGTCACCAAGATCCCGCGTTTTGCCTTCGAGAAATTCCCCGGCGCAGAGCCGCTGCTGTCGACGTCGATGAAGTCGGTCGGCGAGGTGATGGCGATCGGACGGAGCTTCCCCGAAAGCCTGCAGAAGGCGCTTCGCGGCCTTGAGACGGGCCTGTCCGGGCTCGACGAGATCGCCATCCCCGGCCTTGGCGAGGGAGACGACAAGAACGCCATCCGTGCCGAGCTTGCGCGACCGACGCCGGACCGGCTGCTCGTCTGTGCGCAGGCGCTCCGGCATGGCTTCACGGTCGAGCAGATCCACGACGCCTGCAAGATCGATCCGTGGTTCCTGCGTCATCTGGAGACGATCGTGGCGGTCGAGGGGAAGATCGCCGAGCACGGCCTGCCGGAGACGGCCGGGCAGCTTCGGAATCTGAAGGCCATGGGCTTTTCCGATACCCGGCTCGCCAAGCTTGCCGGGCGGAGCCCGGAGGATGTGTCGGCGCTGCGCACGCGCCTTGGCGTTCACCCGGTCTACAAGCGCATCGACACTTGCGCGGCCGAATTCGCCTCGCCGACGGCCTATATGTACTCGTCCTACGAGATGCCCTTCGCCGGCGCGCTGGCGGACGAGGCGCACACGTCCGATGCCCGCAAGGTCGTCATCCTCGGCGGCGGTCCGAACCGGATCGGCCAGGGCATCGAGTTCGATTATTGCTGCTGCCATGCGGCCTTCGCCCTCAAGGACGCGGGCTATGAAGCGATCATGGTCAACTGCAACCCGGAAACCGTCTCGACCGACTACGACACCTCCGACCGGCTCTATTTCGAGCCGCTGACGGCCGAGGACGTGCTGGAAATCCTCAAGCGCGAGCAGAAAACCGGAACGCTGCACGGCGTCATCGTGCAGTTCGGCGGCCAGACGCCGCTGAAGCTCGCCGAGGCGCTGCAGCAGGCCGGCATCCCGATCCTCGGCACATCGCCGGATGCGATCGACCTTGCCGAGGACCGCGACCGCTTCCAGAAGCTGCTCGTCAAGGAAGGGCTGAAGCAGCCGGAAAACGGCATTGCGCGCTCCGGCGAGGAAGCCAGGAACATTGCCGAGGCGATCGGCTTCCCCGTTGTCATCCGCCCCTCCTACGTGCTCGGCGGGCGGGCGATGGAAATCGTCCACGACATGACGCAGCTGGAGCGCTACATCAACGAGGCGGTGGTCGTCTCCGGCACCTCGCCGGTACTGATCGACAGCTATCTGTCGTCTGCCGTCGAGGTGGACGTCGATGCGCTCTGCGACGGTGAGGACGTCTTCGTCTGCGGCATCATGGAGCATATCGAGGAGGCGGGCATCCATTCGGGTGACAGCGCCTGTTCGTTGCCGCCCTATTCGCTCAAGCCCGAGATGGTCGAGAAACTGAAGGCCCAGACGCGCAAGCTGGCGCTGTCGCTCAATGTCGGCGGCCTGATGAACGTGCAGTATGCGATCAAGGACGACGTGATCTACGTGCTGGAGGTCAACCCGCGCGCCTCGCGCACGGTGCCTTTCGTCGCCAAGACCGTCGGCATTCCTGTGGCCAAGATCGCCGCGCGCGTCATGGCCGGGGAAAAGCTGGCAAGCTTCGACCTGAAAGAGCGCAAGCTCGACCACATCGCGGTCAAGGAAGCGGTGTTCCCCTTCGCGCGCTTCCCCGGCGTCGACACGCTGCTCGGGCCGGAAATGCGCTCGACGGGCGAGGTGATGGGCCTCAACGGGGCGTTCCCGGTGGCCTTCGCCAAGTCGCAGCTTGGCGCCGGCAGCCGCATTCCGACCTCCGGCACGGTGTTCGTGTCAGTGAAGGATGCCGACAAGCCCAAGATCCTGGAGCCCATGCGCCGGCTTTCGGCGCTCGGCTTCAATATCGTCGCGACGTCCGGCACCCAGCGCTGGCTGGCCCAGAACGACATTGCCTGCACCAAGATGAACAAGGTGCTGGAAGGCCGGCCGCATATCGTCGACGCGATCAAGAACGGCGGTGTCCAGCTCGTCTTCAACACGACGGACGGCGCGCGGGCGGTGGGCGACAGCCGGTCGCTGCGCCGGGCGGCTCTGATGCACAAGGTGCCCTACTACACGACGGTGGCGGGTGCCTCCGCCGCGGCGCGGGGCATTGAGGCCTGGGTCGCGGGCGAGGCGGGCGTCCGGTCGCTGCAGGAGTATTTCGCCTGAGATTTGTCCGGCGGGTTTTCGCTCTCTGGCACGTCCTGCCGGATTTCCACCGCCGAGGCGCTTGTTGCACGGCGTATTGAAATTTCCTCCGGCATCCGCTTTGATATGCCAACTTGAAAGGGCCGCCGCGATTCATCGTTGGCGGCCTTGCTCCACGGCCCCGCCCGGATGGCGGGACGAATGAATAAGCGGGGAGGGCAGCCGGAAGGCTTGCGGGACCGGCCGTCATTGCGACGGAGTGGTTTCGCCGTTCAACGCTTCGGGTGAGACGGAAAATGGTCGCGACGGCTTGGCGCCGGGCGATCCGCGAGGAAACAGTGCATTCCGTTCAGGACCGAAGCGCCAAGGAAATGGCGCCGGCCAGGCGCCGGGCCCTTGTCGCCGCCTCAAGGCCCGTAGGCCTTTGGAGGGGTTGCCGAGGGCCGTTTCGTCCTTCGTCAGGTGTAGTGAGCTTCAGCGCCAGGGCCGGTCGGTCTTGCGGCAGAAGTGATCCTGACGATGCGGCGGTTCAGTCAGTGACGGATTTTGCGTGCCCGGTGCGACGAGCGCCGGGCGCCCTGATTTTTTGTGAAAGGTTCGAAGTCCGATGGAAAAGGTTCCGATGACCATGGGCGGCTATGCCGCTCTCGAAGCCGAGTTGCAGCGGCGCAAGTCGGAAGATCGTCCGAAGATCATCGCGGCGATCGCCGAGGCACGCGCCCACGGCGATCTTTCGGAGAATGCCGAGTATCACGCGGCCAAGGAGCAGCAGAGCCTCAACGAGGGCCGGGTGTCCGAAATCGAGGATCTGATCTCGCGCGCCGAGATCATCGATGTCGCCAAGCTGACCGGAACCTCGGTCAAGTTCGGGGCGACGGTGACGCTGGTCGACGAGGATACGGAAGAAGAAAAGACGTATCAGATCGTTGGCGATGCCGAGGCGGATGTGAAGCTCGGCAAGATCTCGATTTCCTCGCCGATTTCCCGCGCGCTGATCGGCAAGTCCGTTGGCGACACCATCGAGGTTTCCGCACCGGGCGGGGCGCGCTCCTACGAGATTCTGGAAGTCGCCTTCAAATGACCGTCGGGGAAAGGGCGGGTGGCGCCGGTCTGGCCGAAGGCAAGGCCGGCGATCCGCCCAGGGGGGCCACGGACGAGGCGAGACCGCTCGTCGTCAAGTTCTTCGGTCGCATCGGCAATCCCGCGCTCCTTTCCCGGCAACTTTCCGCCAAGCCCATGGACGGCCTGACCTTCACGTTCGACTGGGACGCGGAGGACTACGATTGGGTCGTCATCTACGACAACCTGCCGGCCGACCAGGGCAAGCGCTTCTCGACGCGCATCGACCGGCTTTCCTGCCCGGCCAACCGCACGATCCTGCTGACCTCCGAGCCGAGCTCGATCAAGATCTACGGGCACCGGTTCCTACGCCAGTTCGGCCATATCGCCAGCAGCCAGGAGCCGTGGGCGATCCGCCATCCCCATCATCACTTCCGGCAGATCGGGATCCGCTGGTTCTACGGCTGGAACGGCGACAGGCTGATCGACAAGGATACGCTGGCCGCGATGCCAGTGCCGGAGAAGACGCTGACGGTCTCCACTGTCTGTTCCAGCAAGGCGCAGGCGCACACGCTGCATGCGCGGCGGCTGATCTTCACGCAGGAGCTGAAGAAGCTGCTGCCCGAGCTGGAGGTCTTCGGCCACGGTGTACGGCCGATGGACGACAAGGCGGAGGCGCTCGACGACTACCGCTACCACGTCGCGGTCGAGAATCATCGGAGCCTGCATCACTGGACCGAAAAGCTGGCCGATGCCTTCCTTGGCTTCACGCTGCCCTTTTATTTCGGCGCGCCGAACGCGGACGACTATTTCCCGCCGGAAAGCTTCATCCCCATCGATATCAGCAAGCCGGAAGAGGTCGCCGAACGGATCAAGGCCGCCATCGCCGACAATGAATACGAGAAGCGCCTGCCGCATATCCTCGAGGCGCGCCGGCTGGTGCTTGAGCGCTACAACATGTTTGCCGGCATAGGCGAGATTATCGCCGGGGCCAAGGACGAGGCGGACGGACTTGTCGGCAGTCCGCTGAGGAGCCAGCGCGCCGCGCGCAAGGCAGCGCCACTTTCGGCGCTCGGCGACTTCGCCCTTGAAGGACTGGTCAAGTTGCGCAACCGCCTCGCCAACTGAGCGGGGCGAGGGTCTCCCGACAGGGCGACGAGCGGGCAGAGAACTTGCGTCCGATGCAAGCCGGATTTCAGCGCCAGACCCACCCCATCCCCAATGGCGCCATCGAGCAAAGTCGGCTACATGTCCGCACTTGCCACCTGCTGCGAAGTGCATTGGCGTCCGAAGGAACAACCTTGTGAACAATGTACGGCTTGGCGAGAGCCGGCCGGGGCGAGCAGGATGCTGTTGTGTTTTTTGAGTGAATGGCGACCCACGATGTTTCGACCTGGCCGCCTGCGGCTCAAGAGCCTTGCGATGCAAAAGACAAACGGGAAATCCGGGTATGTATTCTCTTGAAGGAAAGAAGGTTTGGGTGGCGGGGCACCGCGGTCTGGTCGGGTCGGCCGTTTCACGCCGGCTTGCATCGGAAAACTGCGAGATGGTGGCCGTCGACCGCCAGGCCGTCGATCTCACGCGGCAGGTGGAAGTCGAAGACTTTCTGGCCGAAAGCCGCCCCGATGCCATCGTCATTGCTGCCGCCCGCGTTGGCGGCATTCTGGCGAACGACACATATCCGGTCGATTTTCTTTATGAAAATCTGATGATCGAGACCAACATCATGAAGTCCGCCCACGAAACGGGCGTTGAAAAGATTCTCTTTCTCGGTTCGTCCTGCATCTACCCGAAGATGGCGGCCCAGCCCATGCGCGAGGACAGCCTGCTGACGGGACCGCTGGAGCCGACGAACGAGGCCTATGCGATCGCCAAGATCGCCGGTATCCGGCTCGCGCAGGCCTACCGCAAGCAGTATGGCCACGACTATATCTCCGCCATGCCCACCAACCTCTATGGGCCGGGCGACAATTTCGATCTCAATTCCAGTCACGTTCTGCCCGCGCTCATCCGCAAGACGCACGAGGCGAAGCGGCGCGGCGACGAGGAACTGGTCATGTGGGGGACCGGAACCCCGCGCCGGGAGTTCCTGCACTGCGATGACTGCGCCGACGCCCTTGTCTTTCTGCTGAAGAGCTATTCCGGGCATGACCACGTCAATGTCGGGTCCGGAAAGGACATCAGCATCCTGGAACTCACGGAACTTGTCTGCAAGATCGTCGGCTTCGAAGGCCGCATCCGGCACGATCTGACCAAGCCGGACGGCATGCCGCGCAAGCTGATGGACAGCACCCGGCTGCTGGACATGGGCTGGAAGCCGACCACCGCACTGGAGGATGGCATTCGTTCAACATACGAATGGTTCAAGGCGCGCGAAGCCGAAGGCCTCTATCAGAGCTGATTCTCGCCAGGGGCAGGAATCGAGCGGAACAAGACACCAGCGAATGTGCACATGACCAGCTACCGGATTGTCATCTGCGCCGACTTCGGCCGCAAGACGCTGCTGCGACCCTATTATTCGACCGAACAGCGCCTCCGGGCCGGCTTCATCCGCCTCGGCCACAATGTGGTGGCCTTTTCGGACCGCGATGTCGCGCGGGAATCGAACATCTTCCGGCGCAGCAAGCTCGGCGCGCCGGCGATGAATGCCAAGCTTCTGGAACTCGTCGGTCACTACAAGCCGCATGTGCTGCTCTTCGGTCATTCCGATCTTGTGACCAACCGGACCATCGAGCGGATCGCGGAACAGTATCCGGGCGTCATGCTGGCGCAATATAACGTCGATCCGACCGAGCGGGCGGAAACAATGGCGGACTTCCGCCGCCGCGCCGAACGGGTGAAGCTCTCTTTCATCACCACGGCCGAGCCGGAGGTTCTTACGGCGATCGCGCCACGGCTGGGGTCCATCGTCTTCTTCCCGAACCCGGTCGAGCCGTCCTACGAGACCGCGCGGGTGTTCGAGATGCCGCGCGAGGCGCTCGACTATGACGCCATGTTCCTTGGGACCGGCATCGTGCGGCGGACCGAGCAGGTGGAGGAGATCGACCGCCTGCTGCCGCCGGATATCCGTCGCTTCTTCGGCGGCGGCGTGCGCGGAACGCCGCGCGTGCGCAGCACGGCCTTCCTGGAGACGATCGCCCGCTCGGCGCAGAACATCAACCTGCCGCTCGACGACAAGGTGGACGTGCCTTTCCTCTATTCGTCCGACCGGATCGCACTGCTGTTCGGGCAGGGCACGCTGGTTCACACCGTCGCCTCGGCCCGGCTTGAAGCGCTCTACGAGGATGGCGTCGTGCCCTTCGCAAACCGGCAGCAGGTCGTCGACCATGTGGTTGAACTGGCGGTGGACGATGCCCGGCGGCGCAAGATCGCAGAGACCGGCTGGCGGATCGCGCATGAGCGCACCCGCTCCGACATCGTCGCGCAATACATGCTGGAAAGCCTGTTCGAGCAGCCGTTCAGCCGCGACTACGGCTGGCCGACCGGGCCGGGGAGATGACTGGGGCTGCGGGCATGAGGTCTGGCCCGAGAATTCACTGCCTGCTGCATCCGAAGGAACGGTTCAGTGCTTCGGGCGCGGGGGCCTTCGCGCTGAATATCGTGCAGACGGTTCGCGTCAGCCGGTATCGCGAGGCGATCACCGTCTTCGGCATTCCGACCGACAAACCCTTCGAGGGCGTGGCCTTCCAGCCCGTCAGGATGAACCGCTGGCACCGGCTGTTCGGGCGCAACATGGGTTTCGCGCGCGCCTATCTCGACGCCGTGCGCAAGGCGCCGCCGGATATGATCGAGGTTTTCAATCGGCCTCTGATCGCGCTCTGGCTTGCAAGGAAGCTGCGCCAAGTGCCGGTGACGGTCTATATCGGCAACGACCCCTTCACGGTGAAGGGCGCGCGGGAAGCGGGTGAACGCCGGCGGCTGATGGCGAGCCTCAACCGGGTCTACTGCGTCAGCGAATTCGTGCGCGGCCGTTTTATCGAGGGCCTTGATGCAGCGGATGCGGCGCGGGTCTTCGTCATCCACAGCGGCATGCCGCATGAGGGCGATTTTCCGGCGAAGAAGGCGAAGGAGGTCGTTTTCGTCGGCCGTGTCGTGCCGGAAAAGGGCGTCCTGGAATTCACCGAGGCGCTGGCCGAGGTCCTGCCGCGTCATCCGGACTGGAGCGCGACATTGATTGGCGCGTCATGGTTCGAGGGGACGAGCGAGCTTTCCGACTTCGAGAAGGCAGTGGCGAAGGCCGCGTCCTCCTGCGACCGCATCCACGCCATCGGCTTTCGGCCGAACGAGGAGGTGATGCAGCATCTTGCCCGCGCCGCGATCTCGGCCGTGCCGTCGAACTGCGAGGATGCCTTTCCGCGCACGGCCGTCGAGGCGCTCAGCGCCGGATGCGCGCTGATTGCCAGCCGGCGCGGCGGGCTTGCCGAAATCGGCGAGCACCGGGCCCGCTTCGTCGATGCGGTGACGAAAGACGATCTTGCCGCCGCGTTGGAAGACCTCATCGGCGATGACGAGAAGCGCGAGGCGCTGCGCCGGCGCGCGTGGAACGATTTTCCCTTCACGCTGGAAGCGGTGACCAAGACTTGGGACGACCTTCGCGCGGATATCCTGCGGGCGCGATAGGCTCAATGCGCGAGAGCGCGCCGAGGTGCGGCGACCACTTCGAGCCCGTTTGACACCCTCGCCAAGCTGCCGCGTTGTGCGCATTCTTGCGGCGGTTTATCGTCCATCCGCTAGTCGGGGATCGCAGGCGGGGACGGGGACGTGCCGGGGTCATTTTCCGTGGACAATTGTGCAGTTCGGTTCGCCGCGCGCTTCGCGGCCTGGGGGATCACGTCCTTCGCCCGGCTGTTGACCGCAGTCCAGCCGGACTGGCGCGGCGTGGACCCGATCTCGACCGGGCAACGCATCTATTTCGCCAACCACGTCAGCCACGGTGATTTCGTTCTCATCTGGTCGGTGCTGCCGCCGAGGCTGAGGACAGCGACCCGGCCCGTGGCGGGGGCTGACTACTGGAATGGCGACGCCCTGCGCCGCTTCATCGGCACGAGCGTCTTCAACAGCGTCCTGATCGACCGTACCCCGCTTGCCCATCGCGGCGATCCGATCGCGCAGATGGCCACGGCACTTGATGAGGGCGCCTCCCTCATTCTCTTTCCCGAGGGCACGCGCAATCTCGGGGACGAAGCGCTGATGCCCTTCAAGACCGGCCTTGCCCGCCTTGCCGCCGTTCGGCCCGATGTCGACGTCGTGCCGGTCTGGATCGACAATCTCAACCGCGTCCTCCCGAAAGGTGCCCTGATTCCGGTTCCGCTGATGTGCCGCGTGACCTTCGGCGCGCCGATCCGGGTGAGCGAAGGCGAAGCAATACCGCAATTCCTCGAGCGCGCCCGCGAGGCGCTACTGGCGCTGCGTCCGCGGACGGAGACCGCATGATGTGGGATGTACCTGACGATCTCCTGCGGGTCATCGGCGGGATCGTCGGCGTCCTCGTCTTCGCTTCGCTGGTCGGGTTCGTGCTGCAGCGCCGGATGTCGCCGGACAGGCAGAACACGACCATCGAGAACCTCAACGACCGGATCCGTGCGTGGTGGGTGATGGCGATCGTGATCTCGATCGCTCTTGTCGGCGGACGCTTCGGGGTGATCCTGCTTTTTGCGCTGAGTTCCTTCGCGGCCCTGCGCGAATTCATGACGCTGACCAATGCCTCGCGCGCCGATCACGCGACTCTGGTGGCGGCCTTCTTCGTGGTGCTGCCGCTGCAGTTCTGGCTGATCTGGATCGATTGGTACGGCTTCTACTCGATCTTCATTCCGGTCTACGTCTTCCTGTTCCTGCCCATCGTCTCGGCCTTGTCGGGAATGACCCGTAATTTCCTGATCCGGATCGCCGAGATGCAATGGGCGCTGATGATCTGCGTCTTCTGCATGTCGCATGTGCCCGCGCTGATGGATTTGAAGATTCCCGGATACGAGGGGCGAGGCGTCCTGCTGATCGCCTTCCTCGTGATCGTCGTGCAATTGAGCGATGTGCTGCAATACGTCTGGGGCAAGCTGATCGGGCGCCGCAAGATCGCGCCGCACCTGTCGCCCTCGAAGACGATCGAGGGCTTTCTGGGAGGATGTCTCTCGGCCACGCTGATCGGCGCGGGGCTGTGGTGGATGACACCGTTCACGCCGCTTCAAGCCGGGGCGATGAGCCTCCTGATCACGCTGATGGGCTTTTTCGGCGGGCTGGTGATGTCGGCGATCAAGCGCGATCGCGGCGTCAAGGACTGGGGCCACCTGATCGCCGGCCACGGCGGTTTCATCGACCGGCTCGATTCGGTGATCTTCGCGGCGCCGCTGTTCTTTCATGTGACCCGCTATTTCTGGGCACTGGCATGAAGGCGGCGCAAAGCAGCCCGGTCCACATGGCCGTTGCGTTCGCCGCGATGGGTGGATGGGCGATCTGGGTCAACAGCGCGCATCCGATGCCGCGCCCGATCATCGTGGGCCTCGTGCAGGGCTGCCTCTCGGCGCTCATCACCCTGTTCCTGAAACGGATGATCGAGGCCATGGCTCGGCAGCTTTCCGGCAGCGCGGCGCTGCTCCTGCCGCCGCTCGCGGCAATGCTCTGCTCGCTCGTGCTGCTCGTCACGATCCACCGCCTTGCCGGAACCCCCGAAATCGCGCTGACGATCGCCCTGCCGCTCTCGGTCACGACGGTCTATGCGGCGCTCTACAATTTCGCCCTCTGGAGGCACGGACATGGCTGACACCGCAAACCGCAGACCGCTTGCCAGCCGGCAAAGCGCATGGGCGGCGCGGGCCGTGCGCTGGCTGATCTCGACCAGGATCACGCCGAACCAGATCTCGATCATGGGAATGGTCGCTGCGCTGGCGGCGGGCCTGAGCTTCTGGGCTGCCGGCATCCTGCCGTGGCGCTGGATATTCCTGCTTCTGGGCGCGCTCGGCTGTCAGGTACGGCTTTTGTGCAATCTGTTCGATGGTATGGTCGCGATCGAGGCGGGGCGCGCCGCACCCGACGGCGGCTTCTGGAACGAGTTCCCGGACAGGGTCTCCGATCTCTTCATCCTCATGGGTGTTGCGCTCGGCCTCGGGGAGGCGGGTCTCGGCTGGGCGGCCGTCAGCTTCGCCTTCCTGACGGCCTATGTCCGCGAGCTTGGCGTCAATTGCGGCGCCGGAGCGGACTTCGCCGGCCCGATGGCCAAGCAGCACCGGATGGCGCTCATCACGGGTGCCGCGCTGCTGTCGATTGCCGAGCCGCTGTGGCGCGGGCAGGGGGAGATCCTGCGGTTCGCTCTCTGGCTGGTGGCCGTCGGTGCCGCCGTGACTGCGCTGCGCCGGGCCTACCGGCTGGTGGCGAAGCTGCGGCGCTGATCGGGGCACTTGACGCTACGTCCGGGAGTTTGGTCGATACAGCTAGGC
This sequence comes from Hartmannibacter diazotrophicus, assembly GCF_900231165.1. GTDB lineage: Bacteria > Pseudomonadota > Alphaproteobacteria > Rhizobiales > Pleomorphomonadaceae > Hartmannibacter > Hartmannibacter diazotrophicus. Next base: position 3,724,342 of record NZ_LT960614.1, on the reverse strand, counting down.
ATGTCCCTAATGAGTGCCAGACTAAGCCAGATGCTCGCTGATTGCCAGCCGGCGCGGTGGGCTTGCCGAGGTCGGCGAGCACTGGGCCCGCTTCGTCGATGCGGTGACGAAGGACGATCTTGCTGCCGCGTAGGAAGACCTCATCGGCAAAGATGAGGAGCGGGACGCCCTGTTTAGGCGCGCTTGGGACGATTTTCTCTTCACGCTGGAAGCGGAGATCAAGACCTGGGGCGATCTTCTCGCGAATTTCCTGTCGAGGCGATAGGCTCAGCGTGCTGATTTGAAAACCCGCAATGACCACTTCCAGCCTAATGGGGCATTCATCCAATGCGTCCTGGCTTGATCATCGCTGAGTGGAGTCTGTGTACAGCATCTTGCTACCAAAAGTTTCCAAACAACGATCATCGGACCTTCTCTGAAGCGCACATGCGGAGTAGATTCGAAACTACTTCAATAATGACGAGTATTTGAAAAATGGCGGACTCTGAAGATTTGAAGCTTCTTGCGTCTGGCGAACTCGATCTAAGTCGATGTGATTTCCGCGAAGCGCAACTTAGCGGATTGGACCTCAAAGGCCGAAATTTTTCTCATTGCCTTTTTGAAAGAGCCCAATGCGATGGCACGCAATTTGACGGGTCCGATTTTCGAGCTGCTAAGGTGAGCTTCATGAAAGCGCCCAACGCCGTTTTTGATGGCTGCAGGCTTGAGAAAATTCATTTCGGATATACAGACCTTTCCGGGGCTTCCCTGAAAAAGGCGGTAGCAAATGGAGCAAGATTCCAGCACGCAAAACTCAATGGGGCCAATTTGCAGGGCGCTTTAGTAATAGGCGGAGCAATTGACGCTGATACTATTTTGGATGGCGTTCTATCAGATGAAAGTACAAATTTCGAAGGTTTGCAAGTAATTAGGTCGACATCGCGAGATCCATTGTTTAAGGATTATGTATTCAAAAATGGAACCTTGCATCGACGATCTGACTTCGGAAGTTCAGTAATTTCCGATTCTTCGAATAATGAGCGGTTACCTGTAGATGTGCACTCTCCAGAACGCCAGGAGATCAAGACTGCAAAAATACAAATTCAAAATTTGTTACATAATGCAGTCGTGACTCGGCTTACCGCGCAGCAATTCGCTAGTCAAATCGAAAATGCCCTGCGCGGAGTGCCTGCTGCGCAGGGCAACAAAGTCGCCGAGCCATTGCAAACATTGCTCGAATTCGCCGAGGTATTGCGTCATCTCGCACCTGATACCCAGTCGCCAATTGATCCGTTGGACCGCACGCAACTCGAACTGCGTATTGCCCAGTTGGAAACGCTGGTCGACCGTCTGACTCGACAGCTTGACGACGAAACCAGAGCGCGCGAGGCGGCCGAAGCGCTGGCGGCGAGTGGAGGCTTTGTGAAAAATTTCGGCAAGTCCGCAGGAAAAGCATCAGGCACTGCGGCAGTTGCTGTCGTTACATCACTTGTGACAATTGGCGTCCCTGCAGCAACTGTGTTTCTACTTGGTCGTGAGCATCCCCTTGTGGTCGCATTTCTGACTGTATTGGGGCGCCTGCCGAAATAACAAGACAACGATCTGAGCCCTTCACTGCTGTGGCGAGCCAGCATAGAGCGCTATCAACATATGAATATTCCGCCCCGCAATTCGATATTCAATGTTGAGGACTTACTTCGCATAGCCATACGCTGCAACCACTCAGATGGCGCGCTCTTGCTGGAGATTGTCGCATATTATCTCTTTGACCAATAAGTCTTGCGCGTCGCTCTAACTTTCAGCGCCAGTTCTCAGTGATCCAGGGCGTCGGGCGGACGTGCTTGTAGAGCTTCTTCCACGGCGAATTGACGGGCCAGCGGCCGATTTCGGCCTCGTCCGGGTCGGGCTTGCCGGTGAAGGCGATGATCCGCGCGTTCTCGGGCAGGCGCGGCGTCAGGATGAAATTCAGCGGCCAGCGCGGAATGAGGCTGTGCTTGAACGAGTAGCACCAGTCGGACGGCCAGAAGACCATCTTGTCGACGACCGCCGAGATATACTGCTGCTCGATGCGGAAGGCAGTGACGATCTTCTCCGGATCGGCGTTGAGATCGTCGAAGATCTGGTGGTACTGGCCGATTGTCCACTTGTAGATCGAGGTGTTGCCGATCTTCTGGCCGGGCTGGGTCCAGTTCTCGGCAACGCAGAAGGAGCCGGGCGAGAAATCGAAGAAGTCGTCGATGTTGCCGGTGATGACGACATCGAGATCGACGTAGAGGACTTCGCCCTCAAGGTCCGCGAGCGGCGCCTGCCAGAGCGAGATCTTGCGCCACGGGTACCAGAGGAAGCGCTCGGGCAGGTTGATCGCGGGGAGGGGATGGGTCATCACCTCCGGGTCGATGCCGTCCGTGTTCTCGGTGAAGCAGACGAGCCGCGTCGGGCGCCTGGTGTTGCGCCGGATCATCGACCAGAGCCGGTTGACATAGTCTGCGGGGTAGCGGGTTCCCCATTTCATGCAGACGACTGTTTGCACCTTTCCCTCCGGTCAGCTCGGTTTCGGCATCCTTCCTAGAGCCGGCGCTTGCCGGCGTCAAAGGGTATTGACGCCGCTTTGCCGGACTGCTTTGTGCAACGAACGAACTTCGAATGCCGCATGAGACTGGCCGCCAGCGCCGGACCACGCGGCGGGGCGGCGGCCCTTCCGCCCGGCGCAGCCAGCAAAGAGCACGGCCTTCACCGACATGACCGAGCGCACCGGATCTCTCCTGCATGTCATGCTCGGAAAAGGCCTCGGCGGGCTCGAACAGGTCTTTCTCGACTATCAGCCGATCCTCGACGACTTCGCGCAGGGGCGCGGAGGGCGCTGCCATGCCGTGGTGCGCAAGGGATCGAAGGCGGACGTGGAGGCCGACAAGCTCTGGCCGTCGCATCTTGCGATCCCCGCCTATAGCGGCTGGGACCCGCTGACGCTCGGGGCCGCGAAGGCGATTGTCAGGAAGCACGCCCCGGCCATGGTGATCTGCCACGGCAACCGGGCCTATCGCATCTTCCGCAAGGTCACGGCGAAGACCATGACGCTGGTCGCCTACCTGCACAAGCCGTCCTTCGACGTGGAGTTGACGCGAACGCATTACATCTGCGTTGCCGATCATCTCGGGCAGCTGGCGCTGGAACGCGGCATTCCCGCGAGCCGTGTCCATGTGGTCCCGAATGCCGTGCCGGCGCCGACGCTGTCGGCCAAACCTTTCTCGCGTTCCGGCGAGCCCTTGCGGCTCGTCGCGGCCGGCCGACTGCATCCGAAGAAGGGTTTCGACACGCTGCTGAGGGCGCTCGCCATCGTGCGGCAGCAGGCCGGCAGCGGTGCGCTCGTCTGCGAGATCGCGGGCGAGGGCGACGAGCGGGCCAGGCTCGAGGTGCTGATCGCCGACCTGAAGCTTCAGGACATGGCGCGGCTTGTCGGCTGGAAGAGCGATCTTGCGCCTTTCTTCGCCGGTGCCGATCTCTTCGCCTTTCCCTCATTGCAGGAAGGTTTTCCGCTGGTGCTGCTGGAAGCGCTCGGGGCGGGGCTGCCGGTGGTCGCCAGCGCCATTGCCGGGACGGACGAGATCATCCGCGACGGCGAGACGGGCCGGCTCGTGCCGCCGTCCGATCCGCAGGCGCTCGCCGGTGCGATCCTGGAGCTGATCGGCGATCCGGAACGGGCCAAGGCAATGGGCGCGGCGGGACGGCAATCCGCGCTCGACGAGTTCGGCGTCGAACGGCATCGCGTGCGGCTGCTGAATGCGCTTGCGGCAGCCATGGATGAGCGCCGGGATGGCTGAGGATACCGGTGCATCCGGGCGGCGGGAAACGACCCGCACCGTCCTGCAACTCCTGCCCGCGCTCGGGGATGGCGGCGTGGAAAAGAGCGCCGTCGAGATGGCGCGGTTCACGACCGGGAAGGGCTGGAAGAGCCTCGTCGTCTCCAGGGGCGGGGATCTGGTGGGCGCGGTCGAGGCTGGCGGCGCACGGCATTTGACAATGCCGGTTGGCGCCAAGATGCCCTGGGCGATCCTGACGAATGCCCGGCGGCTCGGCGCTCTCATCGACCGGGAAGACGTCGATCTCGTTCATGCCCGCTCGCGCGCGCCGGCCTGGGCGGGATGGCTGGCGGTCCAGTATTTTTCCAGACGCAAGCCAGCCTTTCTGACGACCTTTCACGGCACCTACGGCCACAAGGGCGCGCTGAAGCGGGCCTACAACGCGGTGATGCTGAAGGGGCCCTGGGTCATCGCCAATTCCGGCTTCATCCGGGACCATATCGTCGAGGTCTACGGCTATCCGCGTGATCGGATCGTGGTCGCCGAGCGCGGCGTCGACGAGACGACGTTCGATCCTGGCCGGATCGGGGCCGAGGAGTGTGCGGCGATCCGTGCGGAGCTGGCCGTTCCCGAGGGCGTGCCGCTGCTGCTGATGGTGGGGCGGCTGACGCGTTGGAAGGGGCATCACGTCCTGATCGAGGCGCTTGCCGGCATTCAGACGCCCTTCGTCTGCGCCTTTGCCGGCGACGGCGGCAAGGACGGCTATCGGGCCGAACTGGAGAGGACGGTTGCGGAGAAAAGCCTTGGCGAGCGTATCCGCTTTCTCGGCAGCCGGCGCGATATCCCGAACCTCAATGCGGCGGCGGACATCGCGTTTTCCTGTTCGACCGATCCGGAAGCCTTCGGACGGGTGGCGATCGAGGCGATGGCGATGGCAACGCCGATCATCGCCTCGGCCCATGGCGGCAGCCTTGAGACCGTCGTTGACGGCGAGACCGGGCTGCTCGTGCCGCCCGGCGACGCGGACGCCTTGAGAGAGGCCATCCGAAGCCTGATCGATGATCCGCAGCGGCGGCAGCGGATCGGCGAGGCGGGACGACGGCGGGTGCTGGCCGAGTTCACGACGCGGGCCACCTGCGAGAAAGAATTTTCCGCCTACGAGGCCGTGCTGCGCGATGGCTGAAACCCGATCATCGGCGCGTCCGGTCGCCTGGGTGCTGTCTTCCGGCAAGCGCGGCCACGACATCAAGGGGCTGGGCGTTGCCCGGCGGCTTGGCCTGGAACCAGACCTTAAGCAGGTGACGCTCGGCTGGCTCGGCCGGCTGATCGCGCCGCGTGGGCTGGCCCGGCTTGACGGCGATCTCAAGGGACCGCCCTGGCCGGACCTCGTCTTCGCCTCCGGCCGCCGCACCATTCCCGGCGCGATGGCCCTGAAGCGCAGGCTCGGGAACGCCGTCTTCGTCATGGCGCTTGACGATCCCGGTTTACCGCCGGAGCGCTTCGATCTTGTCTGGGCGAGCGCCCATGACGGCCTTTCGGGGCCGAATGTCATCACCACGCTGACCGCGCCGCATCTGCTGACGGCGGAGGGGCTTGAGCGGGAAGGGCATGCGCTGGCCGAAACGGTCGGACCCGCCAGGCTGGAGAGGCGGCCGGTCGTCGGTGTCCTCGTCGGCGGCCCGTCGGGGGCCTACCGGTTCGCGGCGGAGGAGGCGGCCGATCTCGGAGCACGCCTTGCCGCCATGCAGGCGGAGAGCAACGCCTTTGTCATCGTCTGCGGCTCGCGGCGAACGCCGCCGGAAGCCCTTGCCGCGATTGCCGGAGGCCTCGATGAGGGCAATGCATCCGTCTTCGATGCCCATGCCGGTTTTTCGCCTTATCAGGGCGTCCTCGGTCTTTCCTCGCACCTCATCGTGACGCCGGATAGCGCGAACATGATCGGCGAGGCCGCCTTTACCGGAAAGCCGGTGATGGTGGCACGTTTCGCTGGTGGCTCGGCCAAATTCGACCGCTTCCACGAGGGCATGCTGGCGGCCGGAGCCATGCGCTGGTTCGACGGAAAGCTTGAAACCTGGGACTATGTGCCTTTGGATGCGACAGGCGTCGTTGCATCCGCCGTCCTTGAGCGCTTGCCTGCCGGGATTGCCGCGCGAATGCCACACCGCCCAGATTTGTCCACAAGTGGGTGAAGTGCGGACTTTCAAAATCGGCTGTCTGCGACCATATGTGTCGGCCAGATAGCTATCATCGCAAGGATATCGTCATGGCACATCATCACTCCAAGCTCCTGATCCTCGGATCGGGACCGGCGGGCTATACCGCGGCCATCTATGGGGCACGGGCGATGATGGAGCCGATGCTGGTGGCGGGCCTGCAGCCCGGCGGCCAGCTGACGATCACCACGGACGTGGAAAACTATCCGGGCTTTGCCGATGTCATCCAGGGCCCCTGGCTGATGGACCAGATGCGGGCGCAGGCCGAGCATGTCGGCACCAAGATGGTCTCCGACACGATCGTCGAGGCCGATCTTTCGCGCCGGCCGTTCCAGCTCAAGGGCGACAGCGGTGATACCTATTCCTGCGACGCGCTGGTGATCGCGACGGGTGCGCAGGCCCGCTGGCTCGGCATTCCCTCCGAACAGAAGTTCCAAGGCTTCGGCGTTTCGGCGTGTGCGACCTGCGACGGCTTCTTCTACAAGAACAAGCACGTCATTGTCGTCGGCGGCGGCAACACCGCGGTGGAGGAGGCGCTCTACCTCACCCACCATGCCGACAAGGTGACCGTCGTCCACCGTCGCGACGAGTTCCGGGCCGAGCGCATCCTGCAGGAGCGGCTGTTCAAGCATCCGAAGATCGAGGTGCTGTGGAACAGCGTCATCGACGAGGTGACCGGAACGGAAGGGTTCCCGCCGTCGGTCACCGGGGCGAGGATCAAGAATCTGCAGACCGGCGAGATCACCGCGATGCCGATCGACGGTATCTTCGTGGCCATCGGCCATGCCCCGGCTAGCGGCCTCTTCAAGGACCAGCTGAAGCTGAAGGCCGGCGGTTACATCTGGACGGCGCCCGATTCCACGGCGACCAGCGTCGAAGGCGTCTTCGCGGCCGGAGACGTGACGGACGATGTTTTCCGCCAGGCGGTCACGGCGGCGGGCATGGGCTGCATGTCGGCGCTGGAGGCCGAGCGTTATCTGTCGACGGTAGGGCTTGAGGTTGCCGCCGAATAATTTTGCGATCCCGTCTCCAGTTTGGAAAAAGGACAGTCAAGGCAATCGGACGGTCATTTGTGCTCTTTTGTCGGGCACGGATTGAAAAAATGAACCCGACATTTGCCTTGGCTTTCGATTTATGTGGGAATCCTTGTCGGACGAGCTATGTCGTCTGTCGATGGTTTGCCATGATGAGGTCCACATCGGCTGATTGATTGCGTTCGCTCGATCATTCATGCCGATTGATCGCGCAGCCTGCGGGCTGCGATCTTTTCAAGGCGTTCGATCGCGTTATCTTCTTGCTGAAGAGGTCGGCGCGTCAGTCAAGTCGGCCGAATCTCCTTGCTTCACGACACCGACCCGAATGGCTCCGCAAGAGCGGAGCGACGAGGACGGACCGGAAGCTGGACATTCGGAACAGACAGGGGAACAGACGGCGCGCGGGCTGGGGAGGCTTTCGGTGATGGACTGGGACAAGCTGCGCATCTTTCATGCGGCCGCGCGCGCCGGCAGCTTCACGCATGCGGGCGACGTACTCAACATGAGCCAGTCGGCGGTGAGCCGGCAGGTGAGCGCACTTGAAACCGACCTTGGCGTGCCGCTCTTTCACCGCCATGCCCGCGGCCTGATCCTGACGGAACAGGGCGAACTGCTCTATCGCACCTCGCATGAGGTGATGATGAAGCTCGACGAGGTGCAGAGCCGCCTGACCGATTCACGCGAGCGCCCCTCGGGTAGCCTGCGCGTGACGACGACCGTCGGTCTCGGGTCGAGCTGGCTGACGGCGCGCATCCATGAATTCATCGATCTTTTCCCGGAAGTGCAGCTTCAGCTCATCCTCGATGACGATGAACTGGACCTTTCCATGCGCCAGGCCGACGTGGCGATCCGCCTGCGCCAACCCGTGCAGCCGGATCTTGTCCAGCGCAAGCTCTTCACGGTGCATTTCCACCTTTTCGCCTCGCAGGCCTATATCAAGCGCTTCGGCTCGCCGCACACGATCGAGGAACTCGACGGCCATCGCATCGTGACCTTCGGTGTCGCGGCGCCGGCCTACCTGCGCGACATGAACTGGCTGGAGGGCGTCGGGCGTCCTTACGAAAATCCGCGCGTTCCGGTGCTTCGGGTCAACAATCTGGTCGCGATCAAGCATGCGGTGCAGCGGGGCATCGGCATCGCGCTGCTGCCGGACTACCTGATCGAGACGGATTCCGGGCTGGTACAGCTCATTCCGGAAGTCGATCTTCCTTCCTACGATACTTATTTCGTCTACCCGGACGAACTCCGGAATTCGGCCCGCGTCCACGTCTTCCGGGATTTCCTCGTCAACAAGGCGCAGCGCTGGTCCTACTGAGGACCGAATAGGCGACGCAGGGATGAGGGCGGCTCCCCGAGAGGGTGTGGCGATCGTTCGACGAAGGTGGCTTTGTCCAGGAAGCTCCGCGCCTTAATGTCCTGAATATTGAACACTGCGTTTCCAGGCCATGCCTTGGCGTGTCTGGCAGATTGGCCTATGTCCTGACCCCACCTTCAAAAAGGGATGCGTCATGGAACTGGGCCTCTACACCTTCGCCGACGTCGATCCGAATGCGCCAGACAAGGGCGAAGCCGCCGCGCGGCGCGCCGAGGAACTGATCAAGGAAATCGAGCTTGCCGATCAGGTCGGCCTCGATGTCTTCGGTCTCGGCGAGCACCACCGGCCCGATTACATGGCGTCCAGCCCCGCGATCCTGCTGGCGGCCGCGGCCGTGAAAACGCAAAAGATCCGACTGACGAGCGCCGTCTCGATCCTGAGTTCGGACGATCCGGTGCGGGTGTTCCAGCAGTTCGCGACCGTCGATCTTCTTTCCAAGGGACGCGCGGAGATCATGGCCGGGCGAGGCTCCTTCATCGAGTCCTTCCCGCTCTTCGGCTACGACCTCAACGACTACGACAAGCTGTTCGACGAGAAGCTCGAACTGCTGATGAAGATCCGCGACAGCGAGGTGGTGACCTGGTCGGGCGAGACGCGGCCGCCGATTGCCGGGCTGCCGGTCTATCCGCGTCCGCTGCAGGATCCGCTCCCGCTCTGGGTGGCGGTCGGCGGCACGCCGAATTCGGTGGCGCGGGCTGCGTTCCATGGCCTGCCGCTGGCGCTCGCGATCATTGGCGGCGAACCGCGCCGCTTTGCGCCGCTGTTCGAGCTTTATCGCGAGACGGCGAAGCGTGTCGGGCGTGATCCGGGCGGGCTCAAGACGTCGATCAACGTCCACGGCTATGTCGGCCGGACAAGCGAGGAGGCGGCGGACCTCTACTATGAACCGCAGGCCGAGGTGATGAACCGGATCGGCAGGGAGCGCGGCTTCTCGCCGATGACGCGGGCGTCCTACAATCAGTCGATCGGACCGAACGGGGCGATCTTCGTCGGTAGCCCGGAGGCGCTGGCGGACAAAATCGTCGCCCATCAGCGCATCTTCCGCAACGACCGCTTTCTGCTGCAAATGGCCATCGGCCTTCAGCCGCATGAGCAGTTGATGAACGCGATCGAGCTCTATGGGACGAAGGTCGCGCCGCTGGTCAGGGAAAAGCTGGCGGAAGGCTGAGGGCGCTTCGCAGCGCAGTAGTCATCCTCCGCGGAGGCGGAGGATCCACGAAGAATTCTTGCAAGATGTGTCGTGGATGGTCCGCCTTCGTGGACCATGACGTCAAAAATTCGGCGGATCAAAAAACCTTACCGCTCGGCGACGGTCGCCTCGCCCTTGCGCTCGCGGATCAGATTCACAAACCGCGTGAAGAGATAATGGCTGTCGCGCGGACCGGGCGAGGCCTCCGGGTGATACTGCACCGAGAAGACCGGCTTGTCTTTCAGCCGCAGGCCGCAGTTGGAGCCGTCGAAGAGCGAGACGTGGGTCTGCTCGACGTTGTCCGGCAGGCTGTTGGCATCCACGGCGAAGCCATGGTTCATGGAGGTGATCTCGACCTTGCCGGTGGTGTGGTCCATCACCGGGTGGTTGGCGCCATGATGACCCTGGTGCATCTTCACGGTCTTGCCGCCAAGGGCGATACCCATCATCTGATGGCCAAGGCAGATGCCGAAGGTCGGGATGCCGCTGTCGACGATCTGCCTGATCATCGGAACCGCGTATTCACCCGTCGCCGCCGGGTCGCCGGGGCCATTCGACAGGAAAACGCCGTCCGGGTTGTGGGCCATGACATCGTCGGCTGTTGCCGTCGCCGGCAAGACCGTCACCTTGCAATGCTGGTCTGCAAGAAGGCGCAGGATATTGCGCTTGGTTCCGTAGTCGACCGCCACCACATGATAGCGTGGATCGCTCATGGTGCCGTAGCCGTGCTCATGGGTCCAGGTCGTCTCGTCCCAGGTGTAGGTCTGCGACCCGGTGACGTCCTTGGCGAGATCGAGGCCGACGAGCCCGCCCCAGGCGGCCGCCTCGGCCTTCAGCGCCGGGATGTCGAAGTTGCCGTCCGGATCGTGGGCGATCACCGCGTTGGGCATGCCCTTCTCGCGGACGAGAGCGGTCAGCGCACGCGTATCGACGCCGGAAATGCCGATGATGCCGCGTGCCGAGAGCCAGGCATCGAAGCGCCGGGTGGAGCGATAGTTGGACGGATCGGTGACGTCCGCCTTGACCACGCAGCCGCGAATGCCGGACGAGGCCGCCATGTTGACGGTCTCGATATCCTCGTCGTTAACGCCCACGTTACCAATGTGCGGAAAGGTGAAGGTGACGATCTGTCCGGAATAGGAAGGGTCCGTGAGGATTTCCTCGTAACCCGTCATGGCGGTGTTGAAGCAGACCTCGCCCACCGCGCTGCCTTGGGCTCCGAATCCGAAGCCTTCGATCACTGTGCCGTCGGCGAGCACGAGAAGGGCGGTCGGGGTCGGTTCGGCCCAGGGAGAAGTGGCTGTGGAAGAAGTCATGGAACGTCCTGCGCGGTCGCGGTTCAGGTGGACCGGATGGTCGCTGGTGGCGCGGACGAGAACGGAACCGTCTTTGCAGCAATGCCGGGCCCAAGCCTTTGGCTGACCACAACCATTCACACCCCTCGTAATTGGGGAGTATGATGAGGCTGCCGAAAATTCAGGGCTCACCGGCGGGAAAAACTCAGGTAGAGTTCTCGCCGCTCTCATCCGGGCGCCAGCGATCCGGCCCCTTCGGTGGCGGGACATTATGCGAAAGACGAAGCACAGTCAATGATCGGTCGCCGATGAAATTCTTTTTGAAATCAGAGGTTTGTTCGTCTATCCACCATTGCTGATCAATGGGCGGCGCACAGGTTTGCCTTGCCGCCAGGATATGGAGTCATTGATGCGTCAAAAGATCGACGAGGCGCTGAAGGTCGCGTTGAAGGCCCAGGACAAGCGCCGCGTGTCGACATTGCGGCTGATCAGTGCCGCAATCAAGGACCGCGACATCGCGGTCCGGGGATCGGGCAAGGACCGTGTCACCGACGACGAGGTGCTGCAGATTCTCGCCAAGATGATCAAGCAGCGCGACGAGTCGGCCCGCCTCTATGAAGAGGGTGGACGGCTCGATCTTGCCGAGCAGGAGCGCGAGGAAGCGGAGATCATCCGCGAGTTCCTGCCCAAGCAGCTGTCCGAGGACGAGGTGAAGTCCGCCTGCCGCGAAGTCGTGTCCGAGACGGGCGCGCAGGGCCTGCGCGATGTCGGCCGCTGCATGAACGCGCTCAAGGAGCGCTATCCGGGGCAGATGGACTTTTCCAAGGCCAGCGGCATGGTGAAAGGGATCCTGACCGAGGGGTGAGGTGGGCCAATGGCGCGTCGCAGCCGCAGGATCAACCTGCCCGCCCCCTATCTGAAGCGGGTGTGGCTCGACGCCGAGCGTATCGCGGACCGGAAGGCCTATCCCTTCTGCCTGCCCTTCTTCGAAGACGACTTCGAACTCCGGTTCGACCGCGCCGTCACGATCATCGTCGGCGAGAACGGGACGGGCAAGTCGACGCTTCTGGAGGGGATTGCGGCGCTCGCCGGCTATGACGAAGCCGGCGGCGGCAAGGGCTACAGGCCCGTGGATCATTCCCGTGCGCTTGAGAAGATGGGCGGGTCCCTGTCGGATGCGCTGAAGGCCGCCTGGCTGCCGAAGCTGACCAATGGCTGGTTCTTCCGCGCCGAGAGTTTCTTCTCCGTTGCCCGTTACCTCGATGAGGCGGCGCTCGACGATATCGGCGGTCCGCCGCCGCCGGATTTCCTGTCCCATTCGCATGGCGAGGGATTCCTGCGCTTCTTCGAGGAACGATGCGATCGGCAGGGGATCTTCATCTTCGACGAACCGGAATCGGCGCTCTCGCCCTCCCGGCAGGTTGAGTTCCTCAAGCTGCTCGACCGGATGGACCGGTCCGGCATCTGCCAGGTCATCATGGCGACCCATTCGCCCATGCTGATGGCGCTGCCGAACGCGCGGCTGCTGCGGCTGACGCGGGGCGGGCTGGAGCCGGCAAGCCTGGAAGAGACCGACCACCTGAGAATCTGGCGCGAGTTCTGCGCCGATCCGGAGGGATTTGTCGCGGAAGCTCTTCGCGGCGACAACGGGGATATCTGAACATCGGGGATAAACGCGCGGGCGGTTCGACATTTGAGATCGCAAGTCCGATAAAGACGCGATTGCCTGCCCACCGCAGACTGCCTACGATCCAACACCATGCGCTTTTCGCCTCAAATCCTCGACGATATCCGTGCGCGCCTGCCCATCTCCGATGTGGTGGGCCGCAAGGTCACGTGGGACAAGCGCAAGTCTCAGCCGGGGCGGGGCGACTTCTGGGCCTGCTGCCCGTTCCACAGCGAAAAGTCGCCGTCGTTTCATTGCGACGACCGCAGGGGCATCTATCACTGCTTCGGCTGCGGGGCGTCGGGCGATCATTTCAAGTTCCTGGCCGAGACGGAGGGACTGTCCTTCCCCGAGGCGGTGGAACGGCTGGCGCAGGATGCCGGCGTCGCGCTTCCCGTTGCCGATCCGGCAGAGGCGAGGCGGGCGGCTGTCCGCAGGACCTTGTCCGATGTCACCGAGATCGCGGCTGTCTTCTTCCAGTCGCGCCTTCGGGCGCCCGAAGGCCGGGCCGCGAAGGACTATATCGCCAAACGCGGGCTTGAGCCGGTCACGGTCTCGAAATTCCGCATTGGCTATGCCCCGAATGAGCGCGACGCGCTGAAGAAGCATCTTGCCGCCGAGGGTGTGCCGGAGGACCTTGCCATCGAGGCGGGGCTGCTGATCCGTCCGGAAGACGGGCGGGCGAGCTACGACCGCTTCCGTGGCCGGCTGATGATCCCGATCAACGACGACCGGGGCCGGGTGATCGCCTTTGGCGGGCGCACGCTCGACCCGGAGGGGACGCCGAAATATCTCAACTCGCCGGAGACGCCGATCTTCCACAAGGGATCGATGCTCTTCAACCTCGACAAGGCGCGCGAGCCGGCCCACAAGGCGGGCTCGGTGATCGTGACCGAGGGCTATCTCGACGCCATCGCTGTCTATCAGGCGGGGATCGAGAATGTGGTCGCGGCCCTCGGCACCGCCTTCACCGAGGACCATGTCCACCGGCTCTGGCGGCTCGCCCCCGAACCGGTGATCTGCTTTGACGGCGACAAGGCCGGCATCGCGGCGGCGCATCGGGCCATCGACCGCATGCTGCCGGTGCTGAAATCCGGCTATTCCTTCAATTTCTGCTTCCTGCCGAACGGGCAGGACCCGGACGAGTTGATCCGTTCCGGTGGGCGCGAAGCCTTCCTCGCCGAACTTCAACGGGCCGCCCCTCTCTCGGAGGTGCTCTGGCAGCGCGAAAGCAGCCAGGCCCGCATCGATACGCCCGAGCGCAAGGCGGCGCTGGAGGCAAGGGTCGACGAGCTTGTCCGGCAGATCAAGGACGAGCGGGTTGCTCGGCGCTACCGGCTCGATCTCAGGGTCAAGCTGTCGGAGCTGTTCTGGAACCACGACCGGCCGCAGCGCGGCGGACGGGGAACGCCGTCGCAGGCCGGTGGGGCGGCGGGGCAGGGCACTGTCGATCTTCGCCGGGACGACGAGACCGAACTTGCCAATATCGAGCGCATCCTGCTCGGCCTCTGCATCGAGAACCCCGATCTCTACGAGCGCCACATCGAGGATCTTGTGCGCCTTGAAATGCGCGTTGCCTCGCTGGAGGAGTTCAAGCGGGCGCTCTACCGCATTGCGGTCGATTTCGATGACGCGTCGGTCTCGACCTTCTATGGCGGGCTCGACGGGCGCTTCTATTTCGTCCTCAACGAGGTGCATGGCGACGAGCAGCGGCTGGAGACGGGCGTCGTCCTGCCGCGCGGCCACAGGCTGCGCGAGCGCCTGCCGATCCTGAAGTTTCATCCAAGCCCGGATTTCGTCGAGACCTGCTTCGTCATGATGCTGGAGCGGTTGTCGCTGCGTCAGCTCTCCGACGAGATCGAGGCCGAGCTCGCGCATCTGTCCGATGAAGACGGGGATGCCGCCACGCGCATTATCGAGTTCACGCGCGAGCGCAATCGCCGCCGCGAGGAGCTGGCCCGCAAGGAACAGGAAATGGCCGAAGAGGCAAAGATCATCCGCGCGGCGCATGGCAACCGGACGCCGGCTCCGCAACTCATTGGGTAGAGGGGGCGGCGGCAGGCGCGTTCCTGCGGTACGGCACACTTGTGAAGAGGCATTCGATGCACAGCACGATGAATTCCACGCTGGAATCCACCGATGAGGAAAAGGCGGGCCGCTGGTCGGGCCGGAACGTCGACAAGGATGCCCTGCGCCGGGAGATCTGGGAGCGGTTGGAGGAGACGGGCGTCAACGTCGGGCCGGTCTGGAGCCGGATTTCCAACTGGGTTGGCGCCGACGAGGCGGCCTGGCGGCTCTCCCAGTTGCCGGTGTGGAAACAGGCAAAGATCGTCAAGTGCAATCCGGACCCGCCGCAAATTCCGGTTCGCCTGCGTGCGCTTTACGACGGCAAGATCGTCTATGTGCCGGTGCCGGAATTTGGCAGCGGCGATCTTCCCTGGGTGAAGCTCGACCCGGAGAAGCTTTCTCGGGACGGCGTGCAGTTCGAGCTTGCGGCAACCTCGCAGGGCTCCGTGCAGGTCGGCGAAAAGCTGTCCTTCGAGGCGTTGGAGCCGATCGATCTGGCGGTCTGCGGCTGCGTGGCCGTGACCCGCGCCGGCGGGCGCACCGGCAAGGGCGGCGGCTTTGCCGATCTGGAGCTCGGCCTCTTCCGCGATCTCGGCAAGATCACGCCGGAAACGCCGATCGTCACGACGGTTCATTCGTCCATGGTGGTCGACGACGACCGGTTGCCGATCATGGAACACGATTCGCTGCTCCACTGGATCGTGACCGAAAAAGAGGTCATCGAGACCAAGACGATGCGATCCCAGGCGGGCGGCGTCATTTGGGAGCTGGTGCTGCCGGACCAGTTCGAGGAGATCTGGTTCCTCAAGCAGCTCAAGGAAGACATTCTGGCGCGAAAGGCAGGGCAAGCGGCTGAATAGACGCAACAATTCTTGCCGGGCCGTTGCGCCGCCGGCGCCATACCTATTTCCGGGATGCCCGGAAAAGGTGAACGGTCGGTCCGTATCGTGGAAGTCTGTCGATCGACCTTCCCGGGAATCGACGTCAAAATGGCCGAATCTGGACCGGTGGTGGCGAATCGCTCTTGCGAAAAATGATTCGAACGCTAAATACATCCCTCCAAGCTCATTGGTCTTTGGAGTATGGTGGATCATACACATTGGCACGTGACGCTCTTGAACGAGAGCGCCGCGATTTGATCATAACGAGCGCACGGCGGCGCTCTTGCGGAGCAGGCATGCTTTTTGAAGAGCGGACAGCCGGAATGTGCGTGTGGCCCGAAGGGGCTCGTTCAAGACTTTCCTATCGTCGGCAGTTGTCACGGTTAAGTGCGGCTTAACGGGCTTGGTGCATGACTGGCGTTCCGGCAGTTCCCGGCCGGGCGCGAACTTGAGGGCGGCGGAAATGGCATCGGCTGTTTCCGGGGGCCCTAAGGCATGTGCGGCGTAACGCGTCGCAAGAGGCGAATATTCAGGGCTGGCCCGGATTGATCGACAATCCCCGCTGTCCCCCTTGCGGAATTCGGAGAGAAGCGAATGGTGGCGAAGGCGACTGAAAAAGAGGACGTTTCCGAGAACAATGCGGAGACGCCCGACGGTCCGCTTCTCGATCTTTCCGATGCTGCCGTCAAGCGAATGATCAAGCTGGCGAAGAAGCGCGGCTACGTTACCTATGAAGAGCTGAACGAGGTCCTGCCCTCGGAGGAAGTCACCTCCGAGCAGATCGAGGACACGATGGCGATGCTCTCCGACATGGGCATCAACGTCGTCGAATCGGAAGAGGCCGAGGAAGACAACAACAGCAGCAACGACGAGGAAGAGGGCGGCGAGCTCACCGAGACGACCGGTACCGCCGTGGCCAAGACCGCGGGCCGCGAGCCGGCCGACCGGACCGACGATCCGGTGCGCATGTATCTGCGCGAAATGGGCTCGGTGGAGCTTCTGTCCCGCGAGGGCGAAATCGCCATCGCCAAGCGCATCGAGGCTGGCCGCGAGGCAATGATCGCGGGCCTCTGCGAGAGCCCGCTGACCTTCCAGGCGATCATCATCTGGCGCGATGAGCTCAATGAGGGCAAGATCCTCCTGCGCGACATCATTGACCTCGAGGCGACCTATGCCGGCCCCGACGGCAAGGGCGCGCCGGAACTTCCGGTGGGCGAGACCGAGGAGCGCGAGGAGCCGGAGACCGCCGAGGGTGAGGGCGAAGGCGAGGGCGACGTCGATCCCGATGACGACATGGAGAACAACATCTCCCTGTCGGCGATGGAAGCCGAACTCAAGCCGAAGGTTCTGGAGACCTTCGACCGGGTCGCCGAGGAATACAAGAAGCTGCGCCGGCTGCAGGACCAACTCGTCGAAAACCGCATGCGGAACCAGACGCTGAGCCCGAGCCAGGAGCGCCGCTACAAGAAGCTGAAGGAAGACATCGAGGAGGACGTGAAGTCCCTCTCGCTCAATACCAACCGTATCGAGAGCCTTGTCGAGCAGCTTTACGACATCAACAAGCGTCTGATCGGCTTCGAGGGCCGTCTGCTTCGTCTTGCCGAATCCTATTCGGTCAAGCGCGACGAGTTCCTCAAGCACTATCACGGGGCCGAGCTCGACCCGAACTGGATCCGCAAGGTCGCCAGCCTTTCAGGGCGCGGCTGGAAGGAGTTCGTCGCGAACGAGAAGGACTCGATCCGCGAGCTTCGTCAGGACATCCAGACGCTGGCCACCGAGACCGGCCTTGAGATCACGGAATTCCGCAAGATCGTCCATCTGGTGCAGAAGGGCGAGCGGGAAGCCCGCGTCGCCAAGAAGGAGATGGTCGAGGCGAACCTTCGTCTCGTGATCTCGATCGCCAAGAAGTACACGAACCGCGGCCTGCAGTTCCTGGACCTCATCCAGGAGGGCAACATCGGCCTGATGAAGGCGGTGGACAAGTTCGAGTACCGGCGCGGCTACAAGTTCTCCACCTATGCGACGTGGTGGATCCGGCAGGCGATCACCCGCTCGATCGCCGACCAGGCCCGCACGATCCGCATTCCGGTGCACATGATCGAGACGATCAACAAGATCGTCCGCACCTCGCGCCAGATGCTGCACGAGATCGGCCGCGAGCCGACCCCGGAGGAGCTCGCCGAAAAGCTGGCGATGCCGCTGGAAAAGGTTCGCAAGGTGCTCAAGATCGCCAAGGAGCCGATCAGCCTCGAGACGCCGATCGGCGACGAGGAGGATTCACATCTCGGCGATTTCATCGAGGACAAGAACGCGATCCTGCCGATCGACGCGGCGATCCAGTCGAACCTGCGCGAGACCACGACGCGCGTGCTCGCCTCGCTGACGCCGCGCGAGGAGCGCGTGCTGCGCATGCGCTTCGGCATCGGCATGAACACCGACCACACGCTGGAAGAGGTCGGCCAGCAGTTCTCGGTGACGCGCGAACGTATCCGCCAGATCGAGGCGAAGGCGCTGCGCAAGCTCAAGCACCCGTCGCGGTCGCGCAAGCTGCGCTCGTTCCTCGACAGCTGATCAGACACGATCTTTGAGCAAAGCAAAACGCCGGGTTCCAAGCCCGGCGTTTTCTTTTTGGCGATCCGTCAGAATGTCACCGTCGAAATGACGGCGCGGTGGTCCGACGGCCAGGGTGTCACGACGATGGCGGCCTCGGGCTCCTTTTCGCCGACAACCTTTGAGTCGAGGACCTTGAGGTCCTTTGCCTTGGCGAAGACGAAGTCGATGCGGTCGTGATGATCTTCCGGGTCGGTCGGCTCGGAGGTCGGCGTCCAGGTCATGCCGGGCGTTGCGACCGGATCGGGATGAACGGCGCGGAATGTATCCGTGAAGCCGGCGGCTTCCAGCTTCGTCGTGCCCGGCCACGCGACGGCAAGAGGCTGCAGACCCGCCTTGACGGTGGCCTCCGTCCAGTCGCGGTGTGAGGGCTCGTTGAAGTCGCCGTCGATGAAAACGGCCTCCGACCCGGCCTGCATGGCGGCCTCGGCGTCCTTCACGAGATCGTCGAAAGCCTTGCCCCGTGTCGCTTCCGCGGAGGAAATCGCCTCGGCGGCGGTCTTGAGGAACGGCGCGCTGCCATATTCGATGTCGAGCAACTGATAGGGCTGATAGGGTGCGTCGTCGAGATTCACGCTGAACACCGTGATCCTGCGCCCCTCGACATCGATCGTGACGCCCAGTTCGTCGGCGGTTGGCGAGACGATCGGATAGCGCGAGAGAACCGCGTTGGCCCAGATGGCGGGATCGTCGCCGGTCTGGTCGTGAAACTGGAAGCCGAGCGCGGCGGCCAGATCGGCAGCGATGCTGGGGCCAGCCGGCGGGCAGCTTTCGGCCGTGCAAGGGTCGCTTTCGGCGCGGGTCTCGGAGATCGAGATCACGTCGGGGTTGGCGGCCTTGATCGCGGCGACGGTCTCGTCGATCGACTTGCCCTCGTTCGCTCCACCGCCATAGATGTTGAAACTCATCACCTTGAGCGTCGTTTGCGCCCAACCGGTGCCGCATCCGCCAAGGAGCGCCGCGCCGAGCGCGGCTGCCGAAATCCAGCTTCGTGTCATGTTTGCTTCTCCCAGAGCGTGGCCGGGCCGGTCGGCCGGGCGATCACGCCGCGGGTCGATGCTCTAGCCCTTTCCTGTTGCGGACACGTGACGCATCATGGCATCTGCCGGGTGTCATTCTGCCCAACTGCCCGCAGGAGTTTGCCCGTGCCCCAGGACATCGTCGTCATCCGCTCCGCTGCGCTCTCGGCCTTGATCTCGGCGCTGGGCGCCGAACTCCAGACCCTTACGGATGCCAGGGGCAACGAGCTGCTCTGGAACGGCGATCCCGCCTTCTGGACGGGACGGGCGCCGATCCTCTTTCCGATCGTCGGCGAGGTGGCGGACGGCACCTATCGTGTCGGAGACAAGAGCTACGAACTCGGACGTCACGGCTTTGCCCGCAAGCGTGACTTCATTGTTGCCGAAGCCGGCGAGAGTTGGGTCACCTTCCGACTGGAGGCCGACGAAGAGACGCAAAAGGTCTATCCCTTCGATTTCCGGCTCGACATGCGCTTCGCACTCGAAGGAGCAACGCTTGCGATGACGGCGACGGTGACCAACACGGGTGCGGGACCCCTGCCTGCGAGCTTCGGCTATCATCCAGCCTTCCGCTGGCCGCTTCCCTACGGCGCGCCGCGCGGGGATCACCTGATCCGCTTTGCACAGGACGAGCCCGCGCCGATCCGGCGCCTTGCCGGCAATCTTCTGACGCCGGAGCCGCGTCCGACGCCGGTCGATGGCCGCGACATGGCGCTTGCCGACGATCTCTTTGTCGAGGATGCTGTCGTTTTCGACGATCTTCGCAGCCGGCGGCTTGCCTATGGCGTGCCGGAAACGCCCGGCCTTGTGGTCGACTATCCGCAGATGCCGCATCTCGGCATATGGACCAAGCCGGGGGCGGGATATGTCTGCATCGAGCCATGGCAGGGCCATGCCGATCCGGACGGCTTTTCCGGCGACATTTTCGACAAGCCGGGCATTGTCGCGATCGAGCCGGGCGAGGCGCGCGACTTCGCGATGACCGTGCGCCTCAGCGATGATCCTTTCGGTGCTGTCTGACGGCTTGGTTCTCGTCTTTCATGGCGTTATGACAGGACATCGCGCGACCGGCGCCTGCCGGTCGCTCCCGTTTCTTGCGCTATCCGGAGCCGAGCCATGTCCTTTCTGAAATCCCTGTTCGGTGGCAAGAAGGCGCCCGAGGATGGCGCGCCGAAGGAAACGGCGCAGCTTGAGCACAATGGCTTTCTCATTCGGGCGACACCCTACAAGACGGGCGGCGAATACCAGACCGCCGGCACCATCGAAAAGACGATCGGCGGCGAGATGAAGATCCACAAGTTCGTGCGGGCGGAGAAGCACCCGAGCGAGCAGGGGGCAACCGACTTCGCCCTGACCAAGGGCCGGCAGATCATCGACCAGCTCGGCGACCGTCTCTTCGACTGAGTCCCCGCACCGGAACGTTGCCATGGAGTCGGGCGTTCTTGAACGCCCGGGCACGTCCGTCGCCCGCATCATTCAACGGAGAAAACCATGTCCGCCGCCGAGACCCGCTCCCTGATCGAACGCTACTATGCCGCCTTCAACGACGGTTCTGTGGAAGGCATGCTGGCGCTGCTCGACGAAGATGTCGCCCATGACGTCAACCAGGGCGAACGGCGGATCGGCAAGGATGCCTTCAAGGAATTTTCCTTCCACATGAAGCGCTGCTACCGCGAGCATCTCACCGATATCGTCATCATGACGTCGGAGGACGGCTCGCACGGCGCGGCGGAATTCACGGTCAACGGCACCTATCTTGCCACCGACGAGGGACTGCCGGAAGCAAAGGGCCAGACCTACACGCTGCCGGCCGGCAGCTTCTTCCAGATCGAGGACGGCAAGATCGTCCGCGTGACGACCTATTACAATCTCAACGACTGGACGCGGCAGGTCGGCGGCTGAGGGCATGACCGAGACGGCGAATATCAGGGTCCTGCCGCTCACCGGCGCGGCCATCGGCAGCGCCATCGAAGCGCTGGCGCGTCTGCGCATCGAGGTCTTCCGCGCCTATCCCTATCTCTATGAAGGAACGCTCGACTACGAGCGCCGCTACATGGAGGAATTCGCCGCCTCCGAGGGTGCGGTGCTCGTGACGGCCTATGACGGCGAGAGGATTGTCGGGGCCTCGACGGCCTCGCCGATGCGTGCGCAGAAGGACGAGTTCCGCGCGCCCTTCGAGGTTCGCGGCTTTGACATCGACAGGCTGTTCTATTTCGGCGAATCCGTCCTCCTGCCGCAGTATCGCGGTCTTCGCATCGGCCATGCCTTCTTCGATCACCGCGAGGCGCAGGCACGGGCCGAAGGCGCGACGCATGCCACCTTCTGCTCGGTCGTTCGCCCGCCGGATCATCCGGCACGGCCCGCCGATTATCGCCCGCATGATGTGTTCTGGACAAAGCGGCGCTATGCTCCGGTCGCGGGGCTCGTGACGCATTTCAGTTGGCTGGACGTCGGCGAGAGCGAAGAGACCGAGAAGCCGATGCAGTTCTGGCTGCGCGCGCTGGACTGACCGGCATGGATTGCGAGGAAACGAGAGATGGCCCGAGCCTTCCGAGTGGCAGCCGCCCAGTATCCCATCGAGGCGGTCGCCAGCATCGATGCCTATGAGGCGAAGATCGCAAGCTGGATCGAGAACGCCCATTCGGTCGGGGCGGCGCTCGCGGTTTTTCCCGAATACGGGATCATGGAGCTTGCCGCCGCCTTTCCGGCGGTGAAGTCCGATCTGCGAGGCTCGATCGAGGCCATCGACCGCCACATCGGCGAGATCGACGCCCTGCACAAGACGCTCGCGCGCAAGCACGACATGCATATCCTGGCCGCCAGCGCGCCGCTGCGCGGCGAGGACGGGCGGTTTCGCAACGTGGCGCGCCTGTTCACGCCCGGCGGAGCGGTCGGCCGGCAGGAAAAGCTGGTGATGACGCGCTTTGAGCGCGAGGAATGGGGCATTGCCGGGGGAAGCACGATCAATGTCTTCAAGACCCGCCTCGGGATGATCGGGGTTTCGATCTGCTATGACGCCGAGTTCCCGCTGATCGCGCGGGCACAGACGCTGGCAGGCGCTGAACTGATCCTGACGCCGTCGGCGACGGACACGCTGGCCGGCTACTGGCGCGTGCGTATCGGAGCGCAGGCGCGGGCGCTCGAAAACCAGTGTTATGTGGTGCACGCGCCGACCGTCGGCGAGGCGGCCTGGTCGCCCGCCATGGACGATAATCGAGGGGCTGCCGGCATCTACGGGCCGCCGGACATCGGCTTCCCGGATGATGGCGTCGTCGCAATCGGCGAGATCGACAGGCCTGCGTGGGTTCTTGGCGAGGTCGATCTCGACAGGGTTTCCGCCGTGCGTCTCGATGGACGGGTGCTCAACAGCCTGCACTGGCCGGAGCAGGTCGGCACCGACGCGCCGCCGCTGATCGAACCGACCGCCGAGATCATCGACCTGACCTGAGCACGGAAACCGATCCAACAAAAAGGCCGGCAGCGCACCCCGCTACCGGCCTTTTTCTTTTGCTTTCGAACGGGTCAGACGAGGCCGGTCAGGATGCCGATGCCGGCAACCGTCGCGACGCCACCGGCCGCGCGCATCGCCAGCGCCCCGTTGCCCTGACCGAAGCGGCCGATCGCAAAGCCGAGGCCGAGGCCGGCGGCGTGCAGCAGCGCGGTCGCCATCATGAAGCCGACCGCATAGGCGAGACCGCCGGTGCTTTCCGGCATTTCGGCGCCGTGGGCGTAGCCATGAAAGACCGCGAAGAGCCCGACGACAGCGGTCGCGACCGCCACGGGGGCCTTGACGTTGAGGGCGACGACCGCGCCGAGGGCGATGATCGAGAGGGTAATGCCGAGTTCAACGAAGGGAACGGTGACGCCCAGCATGCCGAGCGCGCCTCCGAGCGCCATGACACCGACGAAGGTGAGCGGCAGCGCGAGGAGCGCCCGTCCGCCGAGCTGGAAGGCGAAGACGCCGACCATCACCATTGCCAGAACGTGGTCGAGGCCGGTCATCGGATGGCCGAAGCCATGGCCGAAGCCGAAGGCCGCGCCGTGACCGGGATGCGCCAGAGCGGCGGAGGGAAGCAGGGTGAGGGCCAGCGCGAGGGGGAGGGACAGGCGCCCGAGTTTCATGGCTGTTCTCCGGAAGTCCGATTTGAGGATCGTCCGATCAGACCACGTCTGCCGGTAAGAACAAGTCCAAAAAATATCATACCGCGTCGTCGGATGCCGAAATTGTGTGCAGGCGTCCAAACGTGACACCGCGCTGCGACGTGATCCGGTTGGCGAGCGCGGCCACCTCGTCGCGGCGGCCCTTGAGCACCGAAACTTCCAGGCATTGATGGTGGTCGAGATGGACGTGCATGGTGGCGACCGTCAGGTCGTGGTGCTCGTGCTGCTCGTCGGTGAGCCGGCGGGCAAGTTCCCGGGTTTCGTGGTCGTAGACGTAGGTGAGGGCGGCCACGCATGGGGTGTCGCCGGCAACGGGTTCCTCGGACAGCAGGCCGGCGCGGACGAGGTCACGAATCGCTTCCGACCGGCTCGTGTAGCCGCGCTGCTCGGCGACGCGGTCGATTTCGTCGAGGAATTCGTCTTCCAGCGTGATGGTAATGCGTTGCATGGCCAGGCAGATCTCCCGTTGGATCAGGAGACTAGCAGGAGACGTGCCGGGCCGCGACGATCCTGACAGGATGTTGCCGAAAGGGGCGAGGTCTCCCGCCGTTTTCGACATCAGGCCGCATCGAAATAGCGGCGGAACCATCACCGTTGGCCCGAGCAATCGCCCGATTTTTTCAATGCAGGAAGATTGACGCAAGGAATTGGGCGGGGATTTGCGCTGGACGCTCGATGGGGCAAGCCGCCGCCGTGGGGCAAAATGGCCGGCTGGCCGATGCCCAGATGGCGTGCTAATGGTGGCGGGCTTGAGCCGCGTGCTGATTTCCTGTTCAACACGCTGGCTCATTTCCAATGGGTTGAGCACGACTTCGGGAACGATGGGCGCACACATACGACTGATGATGCGGATCTGGGGGGTGATGTTCGCCGCCTATGTGCTGCTGCTGCAGTCCGTGCTGCCAATCTATGCCTTTGACCCGGAGCAGTCGGGCAGCCTTTTCGGCTATATCTGCCAGAGATCGGTCAGCGACGACGGCAGTGGCGGCGCGGCGCCCAGCCATGCCGATGCCTGCTGCATTCTCTGTGTCGCGCCCGGCCTTGCGGCCGCCGCGGTCGATCCTGTCCGCGAGGCCTTGCCGGTTCGACAGGCCGTACTTGTCGCCGATTTCATTGGCTACGCGTTCCAGCCCCGGGCACCGCCCGAGCTTCACGGGATACAATCCCGCGCTCCTCCTCGCCTCGTCTGATGCTCTGACCGCCTGACGCGCGGTTCTTCCTTCATTTCGACGCATCAAGCCGCGTGCTGCCAAGGACTGCAGGCGCGCGCAAATCCCTACGAGACGGAAATACCAAATGTTCTCCAACACTTCGTTCGGCCGCGTGGTTTCGCGGCGCAAGCTTCTCGCGACCTCTGCTACTGCCCTCGGGATGCTCGCCATTGCGGGCACTGCCGGGACCGCCTCCGCCCACGAGTTCAAGGTCGGCGATCTCGAACTCGTCCATCCCTGGACGCGGGCCACGCCCTCGGGAGCCAAGGTTGCCGGCGGCTTCGTCACGATCAAGAACACCGGCGCGGCGTCGGATCGCCTGATTGGCGGCACGGTCGACTTTGCCGAGAAGGTCGAGGTCCACGAGATGTCGATGGACAACGGCGTAATGAAGATGCGGCAGCTCGAAAGCGGCCTGGAGCTTCCGGCCGGCCAGGAGACCGACCTCAAGCCCGGCGGCTACCACATCATGTTCACGGGCCTGAAGCGCGGCCTTGCGGAAGGCGAAACCGCCAAGGGCACGCTCGTCTTCGAAAAGGCCGGTTCGGTTGACGTGGAATGGGCCGTGGAATCCATCGGCGCCAGGAAGCCGGCGAACGCCATGGACATGGGCCAGCCCGGCGGGAATGGCGCCGGCATGGGCGAGATGAAGATGGAGCACAAGCCGTGAGCGTACGCCCGCGCACTCTGTATTTCGGGATTGCCTGGGGTCTCGTCGCGATCATGACCGCGGTGCTGGCCTATGCGGTCATCGGCACGAGGGCGCCTGACCAGAAAACGGGGGTCGCCATCGGCGGCCCCTTCACCCTGGAAGGCGCCGGCGGCAAGCCGGTGACCGACAAGGATCTGGCCGGCAAACCCTTCGCGATCTTTTTCGGCTACACCCATTGCCCGGACGTCTGCCCGACGACGCTTGCCGAAATGGACGCGGCGCGGGATGAACTGGGCGATCTTGCGACCGGGTTCACCGTTGTCTTCGTTTCGGTCGACTACGAGCGGGATACGCCGGACAGCCTTCAGAGCTATGTCGGCTCGTTCAAGTATCCCGTGATCGGGCTCACCGGTACCAAGGAGCAGATCGAGGCGATCGGCAAGGAATACCGGGTCTATTACGAGAAGATTCCCGGCGAAGACGGCGACTACACCATGAACCACACGGCGTCGGTCTATCTCATGGATGGCAAGGGCCGGTTCAAGGGGACGGTCAACTACAACGAGGACCACGACAACGTCGTCGCCAAGCTGAAGCGGCTCGCCGAGAACGGCTGACGGACCTGCGTCCGCTCAGCCCTTGGAATAGCGCTGCAGGAACTGGCGGGCGCGGTCGGTCTTCGGCGCGCCGAAGAAGGCTTCTGGCTCGCCGCTTTCCACGATGCGGCCGCCGTCGAGGAAGATGACGCGGCTTGCGACATCGCGGGCAAAGGCCATCTCGTGGGTGACGACGACCATCGTGCGTCCCTCGCTCGCCAGATCCTTCATGACCGCCAGCACCTCACCGACGAGTTCGGGATCGAGCGCGCTCGTCGGTTCGTCGAAGAGCAGGAGGTCCGGCTGCATGGCGAGCGCCCGGGCGATGCCGACGCGCTGCTTCTGGCCGCCGGATAGGCGCGAGGGGAACTGGTCCTTCTTCTCGGCAAGGCCGACCCGCTCCAGCAGGGCTTCCGCCTCGGCGCGGGCCTCCTCCCGGCCGCGTTTCAGGACATGCACGGGCGCCTCCATGACGTTCTGGAGAACGGTGAGGTGCGGCCAGAGCGCGAAATGCTGGAAGACCATGCCGATGCGCGTGCGGATGGCGGCGAGTTCCCTGTCGCTCATCGGCGTGTTGCCGCCGGCCCTCAGGCCGACCCGCTCGCCGGAGAGCAGGATCGTGCCGGAATCGGGGCGCTCCAGCCAGTTCAGGCAGCGCAGGAATGTCGATTTTCCCGAGCCGGACGGGCCGAGCAGGCACACCGTCTCGCCCTTGCGCACGGTGAGGTCGAGGCCGTCGAGGACGATGTTGGTCCCGAAGGTCTTGGTGACGCCGTGGGCGGTGAGGACGACCGGACGCTCGGCGTCTTCCGGAGCGACCGCAGACGTGGTGTCAGCGGCGTGCATGGGCGACATGGCCGACGGCGGCCACTCCCAGTTCGATGGTCATGCAGAGAATCCAGTACAAGAAGATCGCCGACACGAAGGAGGCAAAGGGAACGAAATAGGTCGTCTGGATGGACGTCGCGGCGTGGGTGAGTTCGGCGACCGTGATGATGGTCAGGAAGGCGCTGTCCTTGACGATCTGGATCGTCTGGTTGCCGATCATCGGCACCGCGGAGAAGAAGACCGGCGGCAGGATGATGCGGCGGATTAGGCCGGCGCCATGGAAGCCGAAGGCGCGGCCGGCCTCGATCGTCTCCGAGGGCAGTCCCTTCCAGGCGGCGCGCAGAAGTTCGGCCATGTAGGCGATGTTGTAGAGCGTCAGGGCGAGAAGACCCGACGACCAGTTGGTGAGTCTCAGGCCGGCGCTTGGCAGCCCGAAATAGATGAAATAGGCAAAGAGCAGGAAGGGCACGCAGCGCATCGTGTCGACGTAGAGACCCGCGAGGCGCGGCAGGATGCGCCCGCGCGACATCAGCGCGGCGGCGACGAAGACGCCCAAAATGACCGAGATGACGGCGGCACTGATGGAGAGCAGGACAGTGTTCAGGAAGCCCGCGAAGAGTTCCTGACGGTTCTCCCAGACGATGGCGAAGCCGTTCATGCCGCAGCCGCCAGTTCCGCTTCGCGCCGGCGTTCGATCCGGCGCTGCGCCATCACGAAGATCCAGACGATGAAGCTGTAGAGGACGAGCGCCACGGCGAAGGGCGGCAACGGGTCGTAGGTGCGCGCGCCGACGCGCATGGCGGCGCGGGTGATGTCGACGATGCCGATGACGGCGACCGCCGGGCTGCTCTTGATCTGCAAGGTCATTTCGCTGACGAGGGCCGGCAGGGCCGAATGGATGATCTGGGGCAGGACGATGCGGCGAAAGCGCTGGCCACGGCGCATGCCGAAGGCGGCGGCCGCGTCGAGCTGGTCCTTGGGAAAGGACAGCAGCACGCCGCGCCAGATCTCCGCGTTGAAGGCGCCCGTGGAGAGCGTCAGCGTCAGGATGGCGGCGGAAATCGGATCGAGCGACAGGCCGACCGTGGGAAGGGCAAAGAAGATCAGCAAGGCGAGGGTCACGGCCGGCGAGGCGCGCACGATGCTGACATAGGCCATGGCGAGGCCGTTGAAGATCGGCATCCGCGACCAGCGGATGAGCGCTACGCCAAGCCCAAGCGGCAGGCCCAGCACGATACTCGCCAGCGACAGCGAGACCGTGAACAGGGCGCCTTGAACGATACTGAGAACGTCTGTCCAGGTCATGGACCGGTATCCAATCCGGAGCAGGGCAACGACGGCGCGCCGCTTTTGGGGACGCGCCGTCGTCAGATACAGGGAACGAAAGTTCAGACGGGGCCTGACCGGCTGTTACTTGATCGCTTCCGGCATGGATTCAAAAGTCGTTCCAAACCACTTCTTCTGAAGCTCGTACATCTTGCCGTCCTTGCGGGCTTCCATCAGCTTGCCGTTCATGAACTCGACGAGCTTTTCGTTGCCCTTGGCGGTCGCCCAGGCAATGTAGACCGGGTCGGAAACAGCCTCGCCCACGGCGAAAACGTCGGACTTTTCGTTGGCGACAGCCTGCAGGTTGATCTGGGTGTTGATGACGGCGTCGGTGCGGCCGATGGCCAGATCCTGATAGGCCTCCGGATAGCTCTGGTATTCGACGATTTCCTTGACCCCGGTGCCGCCATCGGCCTTGAGCTTCTCGTCGAAGGCCTTGAACTGCGTCAGCATGGCGCTGCCGGCCTGGATGCCGACGGTCTTGCCGTTGAGATCGGACGCGGACTTGATCGCGTCATTGCCGACCTTGGTCATGTAGTAGGTCGTCGATTCAGCGACAGGGCCGGCGAAATCAAGCGTCGTCTTGCGCTCGTCCGTGACGAGAACCGCCGTGACGGCCATGTCATACTTGCCGGTGGTGACGCCCGGCAGAATGCCCGCCCAGGGCATGATCTGCTGGTTCACCTTGAAGGGGGCGTCGGCGGTCACCAGCGCAAGAAGCTCCGTGTCATAGCCGGTCGGCTTGCCATCCTCGACGAACTCGAAGGGGTGGAAGTCGTCCTCGGTGGCGACGTTGAGCGTTCCTGCGGCCTTGACCGCGTCGAGGTCATTGGCAGAGGCAGAGCCGACAAAGCCAGCCGAGGCCAACAGGGTGGCGGCAAATCCGGCCAACACCGCAGAGCGGGTGAGGCGGCCGATATGGGAAGAGAAATTCATCTGGAACTCCTGGTTTTCGTCCAAGACAGACGCAGGGCGACGGGGGAGCCACCGGCATTGCGATGAAACATGCACCCCGCGCCATCCTGCTTCCGCAGGCCTCCTCAGTGCGGAGAGCATATTCGTAAGTATACTGAGCAATCGACGTGCCAGATGGCTGGAGCGACTCCAGATTGCGGCCGGGTCGGGTTTTCGGGCGTCCCGTCCGACGCTGCCACGGACCCTCGGGTCGAGCAGTCCTTATGCTGTCGAAAAAATACGCAATTCCGCGTATCGATGATGAAATTTGAGGCGATGAGGCTTGCGCCATTCGGCCGGCCGGCAGCGCCGCATCGCGAGCGAATGCCGCCGTGGAGGCCGACTATCGACCGTTGGCTGACGCCGTCGTGCCGGATTTGATCAGGATACGAACTATCGGGCCGCGTTGGGCCAAGGTGCGACGCCGCGCCCGAGGAGACCGAAGTGTCCGCCGGCGTCCAGCATCGCCAGCATGATGCCGGGACGGGGGGCCGGGCAATCTGCATCGAGACCGAGCCTCAGACCCGGAATCGCAAACGCCGGATGTGGCCCGACGAAGGCGGCGTGGGCCTCAGGGTCGGCGCAGACCGGGGGCAGGAGATCGCCGAGCGCCGCGAGCAGGTCGGGGCAGAAGCGCAGGGAGGCGGCGCCGAAGCCGCAGGCGTCGAGGACCGCACTGTCGCCGATCGCGGGCAACACATCGCCGTCCGGCTTCATGCGCGGTCCGACGGGCGGCGCGGCGGGCATGGTGATCCATTGATCCGGCGCATCGGCCCGCTTCCAGCCGAGGTCAACGCCATTGCCGCCGGCGGCCACGACCAGCGAGCTTCCGGGCACGCCCGCGGCGGCGGCGAGCATGACGGCGGTGCCGGCCATGAGCAGGTTGAGGACGAACTGGTTGGCAAGGCGAAGATCGGCCGTCGCGGTTTCGTCGAGAATGGGAAGCGCGGCCATGAGGGCATCATTGGCGCTCGAGACCCGGCCATGGAGTTCGTCGCCGCCTGCAAGTCCTGCGGTCATGATGGGCAGGACAGGGATGGGTGCGGTCATCGCGTCCCGGAGTGCGGGGCCGAGGGTCTCGCCGACGCGGCGGACATAAGCGATGCCATCCGGGTTGCCCGTTCCGAAACGCAGACCGAATGTCGCCGGGCCGTCATTCAGGGGCGAGATCTTCCCGGGCGCCTTGCCAGCCTCATCCTCGACCTTGAGGCACCAGGTGCCGGGGCCGACGACAAAGGCCAGCGGCGTGACCACGCCGAAATCCTGCGCGGGCATCAGGGCGAGTTCGCCGGCGAGGATCGCGCTCCTGGCGCTTTCGACGTCTGCGACCCAGCCTTCGAGAACAGCGGCAACCGCCGCGCTGATCAGGACGGGGATCGCCACACTCCCAGGATCGGCAAACGGGGGACCGGCGTGAAGCAGTGTGCGCGCCGGCAGGTCGATCAGATCCTTCAGCGGCGCCGTTTCCGTCCACTGCGGCCGGGCGGCGACGAGCCGTTCAAAGGAGGAAAGGGTTGCCGGCGAGGTCTGCCAATCGGTCATGCATCATCTCCAGGGAGGACGTGCTTCCCGATACTCGCTGGCGACCTTCAGGAAGGTTGTCAGGCAAGGCGCAGGGGCGCGCGTCCGACGTCGTTGTTGGCTTCGACAAGGGTGACCAGATAGTCGAGGAAGCGCTTGCGGTCTTCTTCCGAAAGGGCCGCCACCGTGCGGTCATGGGCGCGGCCGGCGGCATCCCGGATGCGGGCGAGCGTCGCGCGGCCGACATCGGTCAGCACGACGACCTTGCGGCGGCGGTCGTTGGGCGCAACGCGGCGGCGGATGAGGCCGCGCTGCTGCAGCCGGCTGAGGACATCGGCCGTATTGGTGCGGTCGAGCCCGACCGCCTGGCCGAGCGTGGTCTGTTCCGTCGCGTCCATTTCCTCAAGGGCCGTCAGTACGCTGAACTGGACCGGGGTCACGTTCTCGCCGGCGCATTCCTCGGCAAAGAGCGCCACGTGGATCTGGTGCAGGCGGCGGATGAGAAAGCCCGGGCGTTCGCGGAGGGCATGAAGCGTGGCATTGGCGGGCGACTCGGCGCCGTCGGTGGACGGCGTTTCGGGCAGTGCGGATGTGGAAGGTGATGTTGTCATTGTGTCCAGCGTCGCGAGTCGGAAGATCCGCCATCTTAGTCTGCCGCGGCGAGCAAGGTCACCCTTGGCGTTGTCCAAACAGTCTCCTGATGCGGGCAAGGACAACCTCGGCGAGGAGACGGAGGCCGGAGACCGGCGCAACGTGGACGGCTTCGCGGCCTTCTGCAATGGCGGCAAGGTTGGTGGAAAAGCGCTCGAGCATCCGATCGACGACGTCGGCGACCACGGTCGGCCGGCCGAACTGGGCGAGCGGCCCTTTCAGGCGATAGGCGAGCGACAGGTCGATCCGGGTGCTTTCCGCCCCTGTCGCCTCAACACGGAAGCTGAGGGCGCCTTCAGCGGTTGAGCGGGTGACCGGATCGCCGCCGCTGCCGCGAAGGCCGCCGGATTTGGTTGCCGCGTCGTACTCGACAATGGCCCGGCCCCGGAAGGTCGCCGTCATCGGACCGATCGCGACGGTCATGTGGCCGGATAGAGGTTCGCCGGTATTCTCCGCCTGCGGAGCGGCGTCGAGGGCCGCGCCGGGAAGACAGGCGACGACGGCCGGAATGTCCTGAAGCAGATCCCAAATCCGGTCAGTCGGAACGTCAAGCGACAGCGTGCGGGAGAGGGTGACTGCGCCTTCCAGCTTTTCCGGGATCGGCAGGGCGGTTGGCGTTCCGGTGGTGGGTGGTGGAGCGGCTTCGGCCGAAGAGGTTGCCGGCGCGACTGCTGACGGAGCACGCGCCGGGCGGCTGACCGGCTTGACCCTCGCCTCGGGCGGATCGGTCAGGACGTCGGCAATCGCGGCAACGATGCCGGCGTAACCGGTGCAGCGGCAGAGATTGCCGGAAAGCTCCTCTCGGATGCGGTCCTCGTCGGCTTGCGGCAGGCGGCGCACGATGTCGTAGGCGGTCGCCAGCATGCCGGGCGTGCAATAGCCGCACTGCAGGGCATGGTGCTTCGAGAAGGCCGTGCGCAGGGCGGCCATCAGCGGGTCGTCGCCATAGCCCTCGACGGTGCGCACATCGGCCCCTTCGCAGGCTGCGGCATAGGTGATGCAGGAGCGCACCGGGCGTCCGTCGACCATCAGCGTGCAGGCGCCGCAGACGCCATGTTCGCAGCCGATGTGCGTGCCCGTCAGCAGCAGGTCCTCGCGCAGGAAATCGGCAAGATGGGTGCGCGGTTCAATGTCGGCCGTCCGCTTGCGATCGTTGACGGTCAGGCTCATCGCGGTCATGGCGCGGCGGTCTCTTGATTGGATGACTGGGCAAGGGCGATCGCGCGTGCGACGGCGGCGGCGTGAAGTGCCAGGCTCTCCGGCGGATTGGCGGCGGTGAGGCGTTCCAGTTCGGCAAGGGCTCCGGCGGGATCGGCGAGGATCGCGGCCGGATCGGGCAGGACGATGGGCGCCCGCTCGATGGCGCCGACGACGATCCGCGTCTCGTTGCGGCCTGGATCGATCAGCACCGTGGCGCTCGCCTTGGCGAAATCGCCGCGCTTCTTGGTGAACTTCCAGTAGCCCCAGCGCGCGTCTGGGCCGCGCTTAGCGATGCGGATGCCGGTGATCATCTCGCCCTCGGCGAGCGCGGTTGTCAGCGGACCGGTGATGAAGTCGCTCACGGGCAGGCTGCGCGTGCCTGTCGCGGAGAGGAGCACGACCTCGGCGCCAAGGCCGGTGAGAGTGACCACCCAGTCTGCCGCCGGGTCGGCATGGGCGAGGCTGCCGCCCATGGTGCCCCGGTTGCGAACGGCGCGGTAGGCGATGCCGCGCGCGATGGAGGTAAGCCAGCCGCCGGTAGCGTCCGGCACAACGCCGTCCTCGACCTCGGCGTGGGTCGTCGCGGCGCCGTAGAGGATTGTGTCGCCTTCGTCGGCCGTCTGGCGCAGGTCGGCGGCAAGGGAGACGTCGACGAGGCGGGCAGGCCGCGCGAGCCGAAGATTGAGCATCGGGCCGAGGGACTGGCTGCCGGCGGCGATCTTCGTGCCGTGACCGCCGGAAAGGAGGCGGAGCGCATCGCCGCTGTCGGCGGCGGCGGCATAGTCGAAGGCGACGGGTTTCATGCGGCGGCCTTCCTGCTCTTCAGGAGTTGGGCGAGCAGCCTGTCGGTGCGGATCGGCAGTTCGCCGACCTCGATGCCGAGATCGGCAAGGGCGTCGTTGACCGCGTTGGCGATGGCGGCGGGCGGGCCGATGGCGCCGCTCTCGCCGATACCCTTCTGGCCGTAGCGGGTGAGCGGCGAGGGGCTTTCCATGTGCTCGATGCGGATTGCGGGAATCTCGGTCGCGCCGGGCAGGTGATAGTCGGCGAAGGTCGCCGCCATTGGCTGGCCGGAGGCATCGAAGGGCATTTCCTCGTAGAGCGCGGTGCCGATCCCTTGGGCCGCGCCGCCGAGCACCTGTCCGTCGACCACCATCGGATTGACCAGCACGCCGCCGTCCTCGACGATGACATAGTCGAGCAGCTTGATCCCGCCGGTGTCCTCGTCGACCCCGACGATCACCGCGTGGCAGGCATAGGAGAAGGTGCCGCTGTCGCGCACCGGCTTGTAGCCTTCGGTGACCTCAAGAGCGAGGAATTCCGCGCCGGAGGGAAGGTTCTGCGGCGCGAGATACCAGAGCCGGCCGATTTCCTTCAGCGAGACTTCGCCATGGCCAGACCGGCTGCGCGCCATTCCGTCTTCAAGGACGATGTCCTCGGCCGAGACCTGCAGGAGATGGGCGGCGATGATCCTGATCCGGCCGGCGAGCGTCGTGGTTGCGCTTGCCACCGCGCCGCCGGCCATGACGATGCAGCGCGAGCCCCAAGTGCCGGTGGAATAGGGCGTCAGGGCCGTGTCGCCATGGACGAGCTTCACCTTGTCGACCGGCAGGCCCAGTTCCTCATGGGCGATCTGCGCCAGCGTCGTTTCCAGGCTCTGGCCGTGGCTCTGGACGCCGACGCGCAGCTCCAGGCTGCCGTCGGGCGTCAGGCGCGCGGTTGCCTGCTCGGCGCCCGGAACCATGGGAATGCCCCAGCCGGAATAGACGGACGTTCCATGGGCGCCCTGTTCGCAGAAAATCGAAAAGCCGACGCCGATGCGCTCGCCGGCCTGCTGCCGGGCGCGGACGGAGGGAAGATGGATGGCCTCGACGGCGCGGCGCAGGGCTTCGGGATAGTCGCCGCTGTCGAAATACTTGTTCGTGATGTTGGTGAAGGGCATGTCCTCGGGCCGCACGAGGTTTTTCGCGCGCATGACGTGGGGCTCGATGCCGAGTTCGCGGGCGAGGGCGTCCATGGTCAATTCCATGGCAAAGCAGACGCCGGTGCGGGCAACGCCGCGGAAAGGCAGGATCGGCGGCTTGTTGGTGGCGACGGACCAGGTGCGGCAGCGGTAGCCGCTCATCCGGTAGGGGCCGGGCAGAATGGACGCGACTTGCGCGGCCTCCAAGCAGGCCGAGAAGGGATAGGCCGAATAGGCGCCGGAATCGACGATGGCCCGGCAGTCGACGCCAAGCAGCGTGCCGTCGGCGGCGGCATAGCCGGTCACTTCGTAATGGTGCTCGCGGCAGTTGGCGTTGCCGGTGAGGTGCTCGCGGCGATCCTCGATCCAGCGCACCGGGCGCCGCAGGGTGAGTGCGGCCCAGGCGGCGAAGACCTCCTCGGAGCAGAGAATGCCCTTGTAGCCGAAGCCGCCGCCGACATCGGGTGCGATGACGCGAATGCGGCCATGATCGAGACCAAGGCAGTCGGCAAGGCCGGTGCGCACGATGTGCGGCATCTGGGTGGAGGAATAGAGGACGAGCTGCTCGGCCTGCCTGTCCCAGAAGGCGACGACGCCGCGCCCTTCCATCGGCGCCATGCATTGGCGGGCCGTGCGGTATTCGCGCGTGACGACGGCGGCGGCATTGGCAATCGCTGCTTCGAAGCCGACGTCCACCGAGGTTTCCAGGAAGGCGTTCTCGTCCCAATGCTCGTGCAGGAGCGGCATGTCCGGATCGCGGGCGCGCGTCATCTCGTGGACGGCGGGCAGTTCGTCGATCTCGACGAGGACGGTCTCGGCAAGATCCTCGGCCTTGGCGCGGGTCGGGGCGAGGCAGGCGGCGATCGGCTCTCCGACATGGCGGACCTTGTCGCCGGCGAGAACCGGCTGGACTGAGGAGCGAAAGCCGGGAAGACCGGAATCGGCGCGGATGCCCGAAACGCCGACGAGATCGGCCGCGACGAAAATTTCCTCGTCATGACCGTCGGGCTTGGTGACGGAGCGGATGCGTCCATGGGCGAGGGGACTGCGCACGAAGGCGATATCCAGCATGCCGGGCATACGGATGTCGCCGACGAAGCGGGCGTCGCCATTCAGCAGGCGGGCATCCTCATTGCGAAGGACCGAGGCGCCGACGCCCTGGCCGGAGCTTCTTGTCGAGGGGCGTTGTGCGTCGCTCACCGGTCGGGTCTCCGGCTCTTTGCGTCCGCGATCTCTTGTGTCGCGTGAAAGGGCGGATATGCTCGAAGGATCAATCTCTTCCGATCGATGCCGTTTCGTCCGGCGCCAAGATCCAAGCCCGAAAGCCTTTTCATGCCATCCTCTCTTGCCGCCCATGCCTACTGGCAGGAGCTTTATCCGCCGGACACCTTTGCGCACGGGCCCGGCTGCGAATACTCGGGCCTTTTTCCCGCCATCCTTCCCGATGGAAGGCAGATCGCCCTGCCGATCCGTCCGCTCGGCGACGAACCGGGCTTTGCGGTCGCCTCGCTGATCATCAGCCAGGCAAGCTTCGCCGTCGAGGACGCGCTGTCGGACATCCTGTCGGATCGCCTTTGGGCGCATGCTCCCGACGTGATCGTCGCCGTTCCGACGCTCGGGCTGACGCTTGCCGCCAACGTCGCCCGCCGGCTCGGGCATCAGCGCATGGTGCCGCTCGGGACCACCCGCAAGTTCTGGTACGACGACGCGCTGAGCGAGCCGTCGAGTTCGATCTCAAGCCGCGGCAGCGACAAACGCATCTACCTCGACCCGCGCATGCTGCCGCTCCTGGAAGGACGGCGCATCGCGGTGGTCGACGACGTCGTCAGCACCGGCACGTCGCTGACCGCGATCCTGAGGCTCCTTGCCAAAGCAGGCGCCGTGCCAGCCGTGGTCGGCGTTGCGATGATCCAGTCCCGGCGCTGGCAGCCGGCGCTTGCCGAGGCCCTGCCGGGACAGGAGATAGCCGTGGAAGGGGCGTTCTCGACGCCGCTTCTGAAGGAGACGGGACGGGGAACCTGGACCTCGGCCGAATAACGGCGGGGCCCAGATTTTTTCGTCCGGGTCAGGCCGCGATGGCGTCCGGGATCAGCGGCGAGACGGCATCGAAACGCTCGCCGTCCTTGAGGCAGAAGACCGGGCGGATCAGGCGGTCGGTGACGACCTCCACGCCGCTGTTGTCGAAGAGCTTGAACTTGCCCTCGTTGATCTCCAGCACGCTGATATCGGCGGCAAGGCCGGGCTTCAGGGTGCCGATTTCGTCTTCCATGCGCAGCATCGTGGCCGGGTTGGCCGTCACGGTGGCGACGACCTCCTCAAGCGTCATGCCGAGGGTCAGAAGCTCGGTCATCGCGACGGTGAGGTTGAAGGGGGCAATGCCGAAGAAGGGGCTTGCGGACCGCTCCTCGTTCTTCATGCCCTGCTGGGGCACACGGACGTTATAGCCATGAAGGTCGGCGCCGAGGGTGAACGGCTTGATGCCGGAATCGATCACCTTCTTGGCGACGGCGAAGGAGAAGTGGGAGCCGTGGCCGACGTCGACCCGCACGCCGCGCTTCACCGCCTCGAAGACGATTGGATGGACCTCGCCCTCCTCGGAGACGAAGCCGCCCGGATGGCGCGTGAAGGGATGGGCCATGATGTCGCCCTCGTCCATGATCGGAACGAGTTCGCGGATCAGTTCGTCCGCATCCGGCACGGGGCCTTCCTCGACGCTCGGCCAGAGCTGCCCGAGGTGGATGTAGAGCGGCAGGCCGGTCTGGCGCGACATTTCCTTGCCGGTCTTGATGACCTCCAGGCCCCAGCGCGACTGACCGCCGATTTCGGCATGGGCCTTGATGCCCTTGACGATGTCGAGGTTCTCCTTGGCGACGCGCACGGTGTGCTCGATGTTGACGCCGGTCGGGCCATAGAGGTCGGGGTAGAGATGGCCCTCGAGGCCGCCGACCAGATAGCAGGAGATGAAGCAGAGCAGGCGGGTCTTGGCCTTGGCGGCGACGTGATGGCGATAGCCGCCGATGGTCATGCAGCTCGGGCCGCCTTGATCGACGAGGGTCGTCACCGCCGACTGGACGCCGACCATGTCGGGATTGAGGCCGAACTTGCCGGTGACATGCTCGTAGACGTGGGCGTGGGTGTCGATCATGCCCGGCAGGACGAGCTTGCCGGTGACGTCGATGGTTTCCTTGGCGGGCGCTGCGGAAAGGTCCGGCTCGATAGCCGCGATCTTGCCGTCGCGGACGCCGACGTCGAAGCGCCCGTTGCGCTTGGCGGCCGGGTCGATCAGCGTACCCCCGAGGAGCACCGCATCGAAGGGGAGGGAGTCACTCATCGTCGCTTGACCCTTTCTCAGTCACGAACATCGTCATTTGTGCCGCATCGCCGGGTTTCGGGGTTTGTGGGCCTTGCGGCCACACCCGAAGCCCGGCTGCCCAATCCCCGCCGGCACAGGGTCGGTATACGAACTATCACGGATAATTAATCAGGGTACTGATGAATTTTCAAGCGACTTTTTTGGTGCTGAATTCGAAGGCAGGAGGCGCGCAAATAGGCTGTTAGCCGGAGGAAAGATCCCACACGGTCTTATGGCCCATGGGCGGATTGCTTCGAACAGCCGCCATATCGATCTCGATCGTGCCTTCCACGGAGCGGGCGGGATAGAGTTTCAGCGGCGCGACCACCCAGCCTGCCGAGGGAGCCCCTGTTTCCAGGTCGAATTTCGCCAAGTGGCGTGGGCACACGAGGTGGCAGTCCTCGATCCGGCCCTGGCCGAGATCGGCCCGTTCGTGCGGGCAGGAGCCCTGCGCCGCGTGAATGCCCTTTTCGGTGCGAAGGAGCACGACCGCGTGGCCTTCGAGAAGGACGCGCAGGACGCCACCGGGCGGGAAATCGGCGAGCGAAGCGACCTTTGTCCAGTCGGTCGGAGGTTCGTGATCGGTCGAATTTGTCATGATACTGATCATCATCGCAGCGTCCGGTGACGTCAACCGGTAACCTGATCGGGCCGGCCAAGCCGGGCGGTCAGGGCGGCCGCAATGATCGAGAACCGGGGAAATCCGGGTGTTGCGGACCCTTTCCGGCGACACCGGCTTGAAACGCCACAAAAAGGCTGCGATACCCGGCCATCAATGGCCGGACGCTCCGCGAACCTTGCGGAACGCGCCGGTCCCAGCGATCTGTTGCCAGTTAAGGGCTTAAGTTTGCAGAGGAATTTTATTCGTTCTGTTTCGTGGGGTTGCTCATGAACAAAAACAAGATTCTTTTGCTTGTTTCCCTGATTTCAAGAATATTTCTCGGCGCCTTTACCGTTCTCATTCTTGCCAGAAGTCTCGTGCCATCGGAGTACGGCTTTCTGGTCACGATCATCGCCTATTCGACCATCGGTTCGCTGTTCACGGATTTCGGTTTCGCGGTGCAGGCGCTACGCGATATCGGGGCCGAACCGCACAGGGCGGGTGAAATTCTCGCCGCCAGCATCCGCGTCAAGAATATCCTCGTTCTGCTGATCTCGCTCCTTTTCGCCGTCGGGCTTGTCGTTGCCGAGATCCCGGCCGATCTCGTCATCCCGTCGATCGCGCTCTATCTCTCGGTGATTTCGTCGTCCTACTGCGATCTTGGCGCGGTGGCGCTGCGCGGGGTCAACCAGTATGCCGCCGAGACCTACGCCATCGCGGCGGGCGCCGTGATCTTCCTCGTGCTGCTGGTGGCCGCGGCGTTGCTCTCGGGCAGCCCGACGGCCTTGTGCCTGGCGCTCTTTGCGGGACGTTTCTCGCAGGCGTTCCTGTGCTTTGCAGCCGTGCGGCGCTACATGCATCTTGGAAACTGCCTGATCGGCAACCTGCGCCAGGCGTTTCAATTTGCCAAGCAGTCCTCGGGGCTTGCCGCCGACTCGATCCTGACCGTCATCCAGGGTCAGATCGACATCGTTCTGCTCAGCATGGTGCTCAGCCTGCACATGACGGGCTCCTACCAGATCGTCGCGCGGCTTGCGAACTACGTCCTGCTGCCGACCCAGGTCTATGCCGGCATCTACATTCCGAGCCTTTCGCATGGCTTCAAGAATGGCGATCCGAACGTGCGGCGGACCGAACGGCGCATGATCCTGGAGCTGTTCGGCTATGGCACTGTGATGGGGGCAGCCTTCGCGTTCATTGCGCCGATCATCGCGCCGCATGTCTTCGGCAGCGCCTATAACGTTCCGTGGGGCGTGTGGCTCGGTTTCGGCCTGCTGCTCGTCGTCAAGGGCCTGACGTCGTCCATCGGCACATCGCTCATCGCCCGCCGCGACGTGAAGTTCCGCGTCATCGGGCAGGCGGCCAGCCTCACCGTCCTCCTGACGGGCTTCATTGTGTTCGTGCCGATCTTCGGCCTCGTCGCGGCGCCGATGACGCTCGTCGCGGCATCGCTCTCCACGCTGACGGCCTATGTGATCGGTGTCCTGCGCTCGAATGCCCGGATCGGACAGGCGGAAGCGAACCTCGAAAGACAAGCCGAAGCGGGACTGGAAAAGGGCGGACCGGATACGCTGACCACGTAAACGGACAGGGCCGGCTTCTGTCATGGTCGCCGGTCGACCAGCCAACAGCAAAAATGCTTCGGCGGCCCGGAGTTCTTACCCCGAGCCGCCGCAAGACTGACTGCCGTTCGCCGATGTCCGCTCAGCCGTAGTGGTTGCGCACCAGCGCGCCGGCAATCTCCGGCTCATCGATGACACCGACGATGTCCTCCGGGCGCGGCACGCCGGGGCCTTCCTTGATGATCACGGCGAAGGTGCGCTGGCGCTTGCTCATGCGCGTCATCACCGTGTTGAGCGTGCTGGAGTCTGCGGCAAGAACGAAATCGCGCGTCACGATGTCGGCGAGCGTCTGGCCGGCGAAACGGTCCGGCTGGTAGGGAATGCGGCCGATGCGGATGAAACCGGCAATGCGGCCGCCTTCCGAAACCACCACATGCTGACGGCCTTCCGCCGGCAGAGACTTCAGCATCTCCTGCACCGACATGTCGTCGGGAAAGACGGTGAAGGCGGTGCTCATCGCCTCACGCGCCGGCTGGACCAGGAACATGTTGGTCGAGCGGTCGGTGGGGATGGGCTTGCCGCGGTTGCGCAGCTTGATGGTGTAGATGTCGGAGGAAACGAGCGCCCTCCG
This sequence comes from Hartmannibacter diazotrophicus, assembly GCF_900231165.1. Taxonomy (GTDB): domain Bacteria; phylum Pseudomonadota; class Alphaproteobacteria; order Rhizobiales; family Pleomorphomonadaceae; genus Hartmannibacter; species Hartmannibacter diazotrophicus. The sequence continues at coordinate 3,684,008 of NZ_LT960614.1, read as the reverse complement.
GACGCCGACGGCAAGCGCCACCGCCAGAACCAGCGGAACGATGATGCCGTAATCGCGCGTCATCTCGAAGATCATGACGATGGCGGTCATCGCGGCGCTGGTCGCGCCGCCCACCATGGCGCCCATGCCGATGACGGCGAAGGTCGGTACGTCGAGATTGGCGTTCGGGAAGACCATCATGCCGAGCACGCCGACCGCTCCGCCGAGCGTTGCGCCCATGAATAGGCTTGGCGAGAAGATGCCGCCGGAGGCGCCGGCGCCGAGGCTGATCGAGGTCGCCAGCAGCTTGCCGAAGAACAGCGCCATCAGCACGAAGAAGACGGTCTTGTCGCCGTTCAGAACCGACTGGATCGTGGCGTAGCCGACGCTCATGACCTCGTAATGCCCGGTCCATTGCAGGAAGCCGTAGCCCATCAGGCCGACGATACCCATGCCGATCACGTTCTGCAGGTAGGGATTGATCGGCATTTCCTCGAAATAGTCCTCGCAGAATTCGAGGACCCGCACGAAGGCCCATGCCGCAACGCCCATGGCGGCGCCGACGGCGGCCGCGACGACCAGTTCGGGGATGTTGACCGTCTCGATCTGCGGCAGCGCGGCGACCGGCACCACGAAGGCCGACTCCACGCCAAGAACGAGGCGGGAGATGTAGGTGGAGGTGGCGGTCGCCGCGACGACCGGCAGGAAGGTGCGGGTGCTGACTTCCGGCAGAAGCACCTCGACGGCGAAGAGCACGCCGCCGAGCGGCGTGTTGAAGGTCGCGGCGATGCCGGCGCCGGCGCCGGCTGCGAGCAGCGTGATCTTCTGCGAGCGCGTCATGCCGAGATAGCGGGCGAATGTCGAGCCGAAGGACGAGCCGATCTGGATGATCGGGCCCTCTCGGCCGACGGAAGCGCCGGTTCCGATGGAGAGCGCGGAGGCGAGCGACTTCACCACGGCCACGATGCCGCGCACGTTGCCGTCGTTGTGATAGATCGCGTACATCACCTCCGGCACGCCGTGGCCCTTGGCTTCCGGCGCAAATGTGCGCACCAGGAAGACGACGACGAGGCCGCCGAGGATCGGCACCAGGATGACGAACGGTCCCCAGGGGCTTTCCGGACCGTAGGCGTTCGGATTGAGCTCGAAGGAGAAGATGCCGTAGTTGGTGAGATTGCTGATGAAGGCAATCAGGAACTTGAAGATGATGGCGCCGAGCGCCGCAACGCAGCCCACGATAAAGGCAAGGAACGTCAGGACCGGAAGCGAGAATTCGCGTTCTTGCGGTTCAGCGGCTGGGGCGACTGCGGAAGGCAGGCTTTCTGGACTTGTAGTCACGGCGGCTCACGAAACTCTGGAGGGGTGGCTCTTTGGTTTTGAAGTCGCGGAAGGCGTCGGAGCGGGCGGGTCCATCTGGAGAGGCCCATGGCGTAATCCGTCGATGTCCCTATGGCGGGAAATGACGCGGGAGTCCACCGCCAGCCATGCAAAAATCGGCTGAAATCGGGCAACAGACCTGTTCCCGCGCGATTTCCGCATGGTTAGGCATCAATGCAACAGGCGCTGCTCGTCAGGCCGTGGTGTCGGTTGCGTCCGTCAGGGCGACGAGGCCGCCCTTGCGGTCGAAGACGGCCACGTCGAGCCGGATATCGTCCCGCCCAAGGGCTCGTTTCGCGGTTGCCTGTGCCTCCCGCGCGACGTGCTCGGCGAGCGGAAGACCAACGGCGGCCGCCATTTCAAGCACTTCCATGGCCGTGTTGGCCGAGACGACACGCGTGACCGAAGCGGGATCGCCGCCGACCTGACGAAAACGGTCTGCGAGCCAGTCGAAGTCGACGCTGTTGCGCTTGGAATGAAGGTCGAGCCGCCCCTGGGCGAGTTTCGTCATCTTGGCGAAACCGCCGGCGATGGTGACGCGGTCGACCGGATGGGAGGCGATATATTTCAGCATGCCGCCGACGAAATCGCCCATGTCAATCAGGGCTTGTTCCGGCAGGCCGAAGAGCTTGCGGACGGCGGTCTCGGAGGTCGCGCCGGTCGAGCCGGCGATGTGGCGGAGGTTCGCCGCGCGGGCGATGTCGATGCCGCGGTGGATCGAGGCGATCCAGGAGGCGCAGGAATAGGGGATAACGATCCCGGTGGTGCCGAGGATGGAAAGGCCGCCGACGATGCCGAGACGGCCGTTCATCGTGCGCTCGGCGAGCTTTTCGCCGTTTTCCACGCCGATCTCGACAATGACATCCGGCGGTACATGCGCGCTGGCGGCGACCCCCTCGATGGCTGCGCATATCATCTGGCGCGGCACGGGGTTGATCGCCGGTTCTCCGACGGCGAGCGGCAGGCCGGGCAGGGTGACGGTGCCGACGCCCCTGCCGGCCCTGAAGGTGACGCCGGAGCCGGGCGTGCCGCGCCGGACGGTGGCGATGATGAGCGCGCCGTGGGTCACGTCCGGATCGTCGCCGGCATCCTTGACGACGCCGGCGCGGCCGAAATTGCTGCTATTCTTACAGAAGGCGAGCGCGAAAGCGGGGCGGGAGCCATTCGGCAGGGTAACGGGAGCGGGATCGTCGATCGGAATACCGAGAAGGGCCTGGAACGCGGCGCGGCTGGCCGCCGTTGCGCAGGTTCCCGTCGTCCAGCCGCGACGGAGCGCCTTGCCGTCCTCGGGCATTGCGGCGGTGTCGGTTTCTTCGGGCGCGGGCGATGTCACGGCGACGGTCGTCTCTTGCGGTTCCAGATTAGGCGGCTGGCGCGAGTCTGCCGCAAGGCCGGTCAGCGGGCAATCGCCAGCAGCCGGTCGAGATCGACATGCGCTTCGAGATGACTTGCCAGCGTATCGAGCGCCTCCTCGACGCGGGCCTCGAAGGCGAAGTCGCCAGCGGCGATGCCAAGCTCCTCAAGAAGATGGGCGCGCTGGCGGTCGTTGGCCAGCAATCCGTGCAGATAGGTGCCGGAAACGAGGCCGTCCGCCGAACGGGCGCCATCGGGCCGACCATCGTCGATGCGCGCGAACGGGCGTTCGGTATCCGGGCCGGTGGTCCTGCCGACGTGCATCTCGTAGCCGCTGAGGGGAATGCCGTCCGGCAGGCTGATGCCCGAGACCGCAACGAGGCTCTTGTCATCGGTCAGCACCGTCTCGATGTCGAGAAAGCCGAGACCATCGATACTTCCGGGCAGTCCCTCGATCCCCTGAGGATCCGAGATGCGCAGGCCGAGCATCTGATAGCCGCCGCAGATGCCGAGAATGCGCCCGCCGCGGCGTAGATGCACCGCAAGATCATGATGCAGGCCAGCCTCCACGAGCACGCGAAGGTCGGCGATGGTCGCCTTCGAGCCTGGCAGGATCACGAGCCGGCTTTCGGGCGGAATCGTCTCGCCGGGCCGAACCGTTGCGAGGCGGACGCCGGGCTCGGCGGCGAGCGGGTCGAGGTCATCGAAATTGGCGATGGACGGCAGGACGAGGACAGCAATGGTTGCTGCATCATCCTCGGCCGATGTCAGAAGCCCGTTGCGCGACAGGCTCATGCCGTCTTCCGCCGGCAGCCGCGCGGCGTCCGGCAGATGCGGAACGAGCCCGAGCCCTGGCCAGCCGGTCTCGCGTTCGATCAGGGTCATGCCGTCGGCAAAGAGGCTTGCATCGCCGCGGAAGCGATTAACGAGGAAGCCCGCGATCATCGCGGCGTCGTCAGGCTCGACCACCGCCCGCGTTCCGACAATCTGGGCAATGACGCCGCCGCGATCGATGTCGCCGACGAGGATGACGGGAACATCGGCGGCGCGGGCAAAGCCCATGTTGGCGATGTCGGCGGCCCTGAGATTGACCTCGGATGCGCTGCCGGCGCCTTCGACGAGGATGAGATCGGCATCGGCCTTGAGGCGGGAGAAGCTGTCGAGGACGGCCTGCATCAGGCGCGGTTTCCAGCCCTGATATTCCCTCGCCGTGGCGTTGCCTTCGATCCGGCCCTGGACAACGACCTGCGAGCCTATGCCGCCCTGCGGCTTCAGAAGCACGGGGTTCATGTGGACGCTGGGGGCGACCCGCGCCGCGCGGGCCTGAAGCGCCTGCGCCCGGCCGATCTCGCCGCCATCCGCCGTGACGGACGCGTTGTTGGACATGTTCTGGGGCTTGAACGGGAGAACTCTCAGCCCGCGCTGCGTGAAGGCGCGGGCAAGGCCGGCGACGATCATCGACTTGCCGACATCCGATCCCGTTCCCTGGATCATCAGTGCGCGGGCGGTCATGGACAGGCTTTGCCGGTCGGTTGGGTAGCCGCCATCACGCGCTCTCCCGCATCTGGGCATGCAGCGCCGCGTCGGGGTCGACGACGAAGGTCTCGACACGCTTGGCATAGTCGCGCGCTGTGAGGAGCTTGAACGCTTGCCGCGCAGTCTGGGGCAATGCGTGGGCCACGTCCGGCTGCTGATCGAGACGCGAGACGATTTCGCTGACCCATGCCTCGACGTCATGCGGGTCCAGCAGGGTTGCCGCCCCATTGGCTTCGGCGGTGATCTCCGCGTGGACGGCGAGATTCGAGGCGATCACCGGGGTTCCGAGCGAAAGGGCCTCGACGATAGGAAGGCCGTAGCCTTCGGCGAGCGAGGGCATCAGGAGGGCCCTTGCGTGGGCCATCAGGGTCTTCAGATCAGGGGTCGGAAGGCCGCTGGCGACAATGACATGGCGGCGGAGAACCGGATCCTCGCGCAGTTGCTGGAGGATGTCCGCGCTGCCGTATTGCGGCGAACCGACGACCACGAGATAGGGCAGGCGATTTCCCAGTTTCCTGCCAAGCTGCTGCCAGACCTTGAAAAGCAGACCGAAATTCTTGCGCCGTTCGACAGCGCCGCAGACGAGAAAATAGGGTGGCAAAGCTGCAAGGGCTGCATGCGGCTTGTGCGGCCGCGTGAAGATGTCGGGTGCGGGCAGGGGCAGCCGGAGGGTGTCGATGACGTGGCGGCCGCTTTTCCTCAGAGCGGTGTCGATGGTCTTGTGGGCCGCTTCCGTCGTCACGATCAGGCCGTTGGCGTGGCGGGCGGTCAGTTCGATCATCCGGGCGTGCGCCCTCACGCCCATGGGGACGCAGAGTTCCGGGTAATCGATCGGGATCGTGTCGTGCAGCATCATCACTGACCGGACGTCTGGCCTGTCTTCCAACCATCTCAGGAAGAAGGGATGGGCCATGCCGATCTGGCCGATGTTAACGTAGGCGGCCCCTTGCGGGAGGTGCCGTACCGTGGACCGGCCGAAGGAGAAGCCGGTCTTGCCAATGAGGGAGAGTTCGCGCGCGGCCCGCGCGAGATGGGAATCGTGTCGCCGCGGCCGTGGCGGCTTCGGCGCCTTGGAGCCGTTCAGCACCTTCAGGACGTGGCGGAATTTGGTGCTCTCGTCGTCGTCGCGATTTTCCGACCAGAGACGTTCCAGGTGATTCAGCCCCTTGAGAACGCGGTCGCGCTCGTAGATGCGCGAACCCAGCGGCGTCGGCATCACGCCAAAGCAGTCGCCTTCGTAGGTCTCCAGAAAATGGCGCGCCAGAAGCCCGTCGATCCGGTCGATGCCGCGCGGCGTTCGGGACAGGGGCCCGAGAAACAGCCGCAGGATATCGTAGGCGACCGGACGCTTCATCATCGGCCCGATCTGAGATCGTCCTCCTTGCGGAGCTGCGCGGCGCTGGTTGCGATCGTGTAGAAGACGATCGCCAGCATCACGACGGCCGCCGCAATGAACGAGAGGTCGTATTGCGTCATGTCGGCGCCGAGGACCGTGAGGTGGAACGGCGGACAGAAGATCATCACGATGGTCGTCAGGATCAGAAGAAGACGCACCTCGGTCAATCCCATGCCGGCGAAGGACATGACGAAGACGCCGGAGACATTCTGCCAGAGGAAGACGCAGATGTTGACGAGCAGCCAGGCGACCAGGAGGAAGAGCGACACGTCCATGCGGGCATAGGGCGAGGCGCCAGCACCGATCACCACGAGGCTGTGGCAAAGCGAATCAAGCGACTGGTCGAGGAAATAGCCATAGCGCTCGCGGGACTGGTTGCGGAAGCGGGCGAGCGACCCGTCGAGGGAATCGCCGAGCCAGTTGAGAACGAGGCCGAGAAACGAGAGGTAGAGATAGCCGGTGCCGAAGGAGCTGAGGCCGTAGCCGAGAGCCGTGATGACGCCGCCGAGAACGCCGATGGCGGTCAGAAGATCCGGGGACATCCATGCCGGCATCTTCTTGCAGAGCCAAAGCAGCACGGGCTTTTCAAGGGACTGGATGAATCCGTCGTTCGTCCGCTTGGACCCGGCTTTTGCGCTTTCCATTCCTGTCCCGACTGCTGCCCACAAGGGTGTCGTTCATCGGCTCGCGCCTCATGGGGCGCCCTGAGGCTGACCGCGATGAATGTGGGCTGATCACGGCAGGAGAAGGGCAGACGAGGCGAGCCTGTTCAAGATCCACCCCGCAATCAATAAAACGAGAGGCGAATAACCGGCGGGCTCATATAGGCCGACTGGATCGGCATCCGCAAGCCGGTTAAGGAGGGAACCAGCAGGACGCCGCCAAGGGCGGTGGCCGGAGCGTTGCCCCGGTCCACCGGGCGGGCATTACGCGCCGTAGGCTTTCACTTCCTGGCGCTGCGCGCCGAGTTTCTCGATACCCAGAGTGACAACATCGCCGGCCTTCAGGTATTTCGGCGGCTTCATGCCGAGGCCGACGCCGGGCGGCGTGCCGGTGGTGATGACGTCGCCGGGCTCCAGCGTCATGAACTGGCTGAGGTAGGAGACCATCACCGGAACGGTGAAAATCATCGTCTTCGTGCTGCCGCGCTGGCGCTTCTCGCCATTGACGTCGAGCCACATGTCGAGGGCCTGCACGTCGCCGACTTCGTCCTTGGTGACGAGCCATGGGCCGATGGGGCCGAAGGTGTCGCAGCCCTTGCCCTTGTCCCACGTGCCGCCGCGCTCGATCTGGTAGGCGCGCTCGGAGACGTCGTTGATGCAGACATAACCGGCCACATAGTCGAGCGCGTCGGCCTCGGAGACGTAGTTGGCCTTCTTGCCGATGACGATGCCGAGTTCGATTTCGTAGTCGGTCTTTTCGGAGCCCGGCGGCATGATGGTGTCGTCATCCGGCCCGCAGATGCAGGAGGTCGCCTTCATGAAGACCACCGGCTCGGAGGGGATCGGCATGCCGGCTTCCTCCGCGTGGTCGACATAGTTGAGGCCGATGGCGAGGAACTTCGGCACATGCGCGATCGGGCAGCCGATGCGCGGGCTGCCCTCGACGAGAGGCAGGGTGGCCGGATCGGTCGCGGCAAGGGCGGCAAGGGCCTCGGGGGACAGCCGCTCCGGGGTCAGGTCGCCGACAAGGGCCGTGAGGTCGCGGATGCGGCCGTCCGCATCGAGAAGGCCGGGGCGTTCCTCGCCGGCGGGGCCGTAGCGCAGCAGTTTCATGGGAGAAGAGTTTCCTTGCCTGATGACGTGTTGTTCTGAGCAGGCGGCAGGGGATGCCACCTCCTGGGGAGGCGCAGTTCATCAGCCTGCCGGACGGTTTGCAAGGGCCGTTCGGTGCCGGGAAACGAGTCAGGGGCGGTGCAGGACGGCCTGAAGCGACGTTTCGGCCCAATGGGCAAAGCTCTGCGCCATGCTGCGCGGCACCGCCATGCGGAAGGCCGTTTCCTTCGGCCTCCAGAGGAAGGCCTGAATTCCGGCGATGTCTGTGCCGGCGCAGGCTCCTGCGGGGAAGACGGAGGCATCGAGGTCCAGGCCGCAGCCGAGCGCGAGAACGTCCTGTGCGGATGGGCCGGTCAGCGCGAAGACGGCTCGGCCATCGCTCTGGTCGGCGACGAGGGCATTTCCTGCTGCGAGCGTCATCAGGCGTTTTTCCAGCGCCCAGCCATCGGTCTTTTCGGCGATTACGAGCCATCGCTCCGGACCGAGGCCGAGGATCAGCAGGTCGCCGGCGCTTGCCGATCGTCCGGTCGGTGGCAGTTCGATGCCGAGTTCATTCGCGATGGCCGAGGAAACGCTTCCGCGCGACTGCCGCGAGACCGTGACCTGAACCAGGGCGAGGTCGATCGGGGAAAATGTGGTCGCAGGATCAGCCACGGGTGCGCTCCCCTTTCGGATCGACGAAGCAGGGTGGGCAGACCTCGGCTTCAAGATCGCCGCCTCGAACCGGATCGTAGACGCGGACGATCTCGCCGTGACGGTCCGTCCCGTTGCGGAGATAGCCAAGGCCGATCCAGTGATCGAGGACCGGCGAGAAGGCGACCGAAGTCACATAACCCTGATCGTTCGCGGCGGTGGCCTCCGTGCCTTTTGGCAGCAAATGGGCGCCGGCGCGCAGGCGAACGGTCCTGTCGACAGGCTTGAGGCCGACGAGGCGGCCGCGCTTCGGATCGGTCAGTTCCTCGCGGCCGGCCAGCGTGCGGCCGATACAGGCATGCGGCCGTTCGGCGAAGGCGCCGAGGCCGAGTTCATGGGCACTGACCTGCCCGTTGAATTCCGCGGCTGCGGGATGTCCCTTTTCGATGCGCATGACGCCGACGGCCTCAAGGCCATAGGGGATGACGCCGAGATCGACGTTGTTGTCGACGAGCGCGGCCATGACCTCCGCCCCCTTGCGTGCCGGCACCGCGATCTCGAAGGCCAGTTCGCCGGAAAAGGACAGGCGGAAGATGCGGGCTCGCACACCGCCGAGCACGGTGGTTTCGATCAGGCCCAGGAAGGGCAGGGCGTCGTTGGAAATGTTCGTTCCGGGATCGACGATGCGCGAGAGCGCGTCGCGCGCCTTCGGGCCGACGAGCACCAGCTGCGCCCATTGCTCGCTGACCGACTGGATGGTGACGTCCAGCCCGGGAAAGAGCACCTGCCGGACGAATTCGAAATGCTCGTAGACCTTGGCCGCGTGCGCGGTGGAGCAGGTGACGACATAGTGGGTCTCGCCAAGCCGGGCGATGGTGCCGTCGTCGAAAGCAAAGCCGTCCTCGCGCAGCATGAGGCCATAGGTGCATCGGCCGATCTTCAGCTTTTCGACCGAGTTGGCGAAAAGGCGCATGAGATAGGCGCAGGCATCGGGGCCCAGCACCTCGATCTTGCCGAGCGTCGACATGTCGGTGACCCCGACGCCCTCGCGGACGGTCATCACCTCGCGCTTGACGGTGGTCAGCCAGTCCGTCTCGCCGTCTTGAGGGAAATATTCCGCCCGCCACCAGTGGCCGGATTCTATCATGCTGGCGCCAAGCGCCTTGGCGAGGGGATTGGTCGGCGCCTCGCGCAGCGGCCGGAAGGCGCGGCCGCGATGGGGGCCTGCCAGCGCGCCGATCGCGACGGGCTCGATGGGCGGGCGGCTCGTGACGAGGCCCGTCTCCGGGATGGAGCTGTTGGTGAGTTCGGCGAGGATCGCAAGGCCGTTGAGGTTGGCGGTGCGGCCCTGATCGGTCGCCATGCCAAGGGTCGTATAGCGTTTCAGGTGCTCGACCGAGACATAGCCCTCGCGGGCGGCAAGGGCGACATCGTCAGCGGTGACATCATGCTGGAAATCGACGAAGGCTTTGGCCTTGCCGCCGGCGACATGCCAGAGCGGGCTGATGGCGAAGCTGTCGTCGCTGGCGCGCGGCGTGTCGAGCGATGGGCTCTTGAGGCCGAGGGCTTCGAGGGCGTCTGCGGCGTTGGTAAGGCCCCCGGCGAGGCAGTCGCCAAGGCTCATCGCGCCGGCCGCACTTCCGGCGAGAGCCATGCCCTTCGGCAACGGACCGTGGCCGAAGGCGAAGATTTCGTCATCCCAGGCCGGCCTGCCGCCAAGGTGCGAGGCAAGCTGGATATTCGGCTGGAAACCGCCGGAAAGCCCGAGCGCATCGCAGCGGATGGTCTCGGTGCCGGCATTCGTTTCGACAACGATCTGCTCGACACGGTCGGAGCCCTCGACTTCACGGACGCGGGCACCGACGAGGCATCTTGTGTCCGAAACGGCCTCCAGCAGATGCGGGGCAACATCGTCGCGGGCGTCGATGATCGCGACGACGGGAATGCCGCTTTGCCGGAGATCAGCGGCCGTGTGCCAGCCGGCGTCATTGGCCGTGAAGATCGCCACGCGCTGGCCGACGGCGACCGCCTGCCGGACGGCATAGTGCCGGATCGTGCCCGCCAGCATCACACCCGGCAGGTCGTTGCCGGAAAGGACGATCGGGCGCTCCGACGCACCGGCGGCGACGATGCTGCGCTTGGCGACGATGGTCCAGAAGCGCTGCCGGGGCTGGAAGGGCATCGGGACGGCGAGATGGTCGGAGACCTTTTCGAGCGCGCCGAAGGTGCCGTCGTCATAGGCGCCGAAGACGCTCGTGCGCGGCAGCAGGCGGACATTCGGAAGGCTGGCCAGTTCCTCCAGAATACCGTCCGCAAAGACGGCTCCCGGTTTGCCGTCGATCTCGTGATGCTCGCCGAGAAGCCTCCCGCCGAGGCGGAAATCGCTGTCGGCGAGGATCACCCGCACCCCGGCCCGACCGGCTGCCAGCGCCGCCATCAGGCCGGCGGGGCCCGAGCCGACGACGAGGAGGTCGCAATGGGCTGTGGCCGCCTCGTAGCTGTCGGGGTCGGGAAGGCCGCTGGCGCGCCCGAGGCCGGCGGCGCGGCGGATCATCGGCTCGTAAAGCTTTTCCCAGAGAGAACCCGGTCCCTTGAAGGTCTTGTAATAGAAGCCCGCAACGAAGAGCTTCGAGAAGAGGCCGTTGACGGCCATGAGATCGGTCTGGAGCGAGGGCCAGCGGTTCTGGCTGACGGCTTCGAGGCCCTCGTAGAGTTCCGCCGTCGTCGCCTTGATATTCGGCTCCACCCTTGCGCCGGAGCGAAGGGTGACGAGGGCGTTGGGTTCCTCGGGGCCGGAGCCAAAGATGCCGCGCTTGCGATGATATTTGAACGAACGGCCGAAGAGCGTGACGCCGGAGGCAAGGAGGGCCGAGGCAAGCGTGTCGCCGGGATGCCCCTCATAGGCCTTGCCGTCGAAGGTGAAGCGCAGGGGCTGGGTGCGGTCGATGAGGCCGCCCGCAAAAAGCCGGCAGCCGGTCATGATGCCCGCTCCGCCGTTGCCTCGCGGGCGAGCCGCGCGCCGGAGATTTCATGGCTGCGTGTGTTGCGCGTCACCTCCAGCCACATGCCGCAGCCGGCGCGGTGGTACCAGAGTTCGCGGATCGTGCCGGCGGGGTTGTCGCGCAGATAGACATAAGCCGAAAAGGCCGCTTCGCCGGCATCGTCCGCCGGGCGTTGAAGGCTCGCGTCTCCCCGGTAGGTGAATTCGGCGGCATCGCGCAGGCCGCAGCAGGGACAGGGAAGTCTCATCGGGGCCTCAATGAAGGTTCGGCTGGGCGCCCACGCCCTTTTCGTCGATGACCGCGCCGCGCGCGAAGCGGTCGAGGCGCAGGTCCTTGGCGGCCGGATGGGGCATGTCTGTCGCGATCAGGTGGGCGAGGCATAGGCCGGCGGCGGGCGTCGCCTTGAAGCCGCCGTAGCACCAGCCGGTGTTGAGATAGAGCCCGCCGAGCGGCGCCTTGTCGATGATCGGCGAGCCGTCCATGGACATGTCCATGATGCCGCCCCAGTTGCGCAGGACCCGAAGGCGGCCGATCATCGGCATCACGGCCATACCGCTCTCGCAAACGTCGCGGACGACCGGCAGGTTGCCGCGCTGGGCATAGGAATTGTAGCCGTCGATGTCGCCGCCGAAGACGAGGCCGCCCTTGTCGGACTGGCTGACGTAGAAATGGCCGGCGCCGAAAGTGATGACGCCCGGAATGAGCGGCTTGACGCCCTCGGAGACGAAGGCCTGCAGCACGTGGCTCTCGATGGGCAGGCGCAGGCCCGCCATGGCGGCAAGGCGCGAGGAATTGCCGGCCACCGAAAAGGCGGTCTTGCCGGCGAAGATCGCGCCGCGCGTTGTCTCGACGCCGGTGATGTTGCCGCCCTCGCGGATAACGCCGGTGACCTCGCAATTCTCGATGATGTCGACGCCAAGGCTGTCGGCGGCGCGGGCATAGCCCCAGACGACGGCGTCGTGCCGCGCCGTGCCGCCGCGCCGCTGCAACAGGCCGCCTCGGATGGGAAAGCGCGCATTGTCGAAGTCGAGGAAGGGCGCCATTGCCCGGACGCCGGCCGCATCCAGCAACTCGGCATCGACGCCATGCAGGCGCATGGCGTTGCCGCGCCGGGCGTAGGCATCGCGCTGGGCGTCGGAATGGTAGAGGTTGAGGACGCCGCGCTGGCTGACCATCGTGTTGAAGTTGAGGTCGCGCTCCTGAGTTTCCCATAGCTTCATGGAGAACTCGTAGAAGGGAATGTTGCCGGGCAGCAGGTAGTTGGATCGGATAATGGTCGTGTTGCGGCCGGCGTTGCCCGAGCCAATCCAGCCCTTTTCGACGACGGCGATATCCCGGACGCCATAGGTCTTCGCCAAGTGATAGGCCGCCGCCAGACCATGCCCGCCGCCGCCGACGATGACGACGTTGTAGAAAGGCTTCGGGTGCGGCTTGCGCCAAGCCTCGCCCCAGAGCCGATGGCCGGCAAGGGCGTTTTTGGCCAGCGTGAAGACATTGTAGCGCATCGGGGGCTCGTGACTTGAGCGGGTCGCGGCAGAGTGTCCGCGAGAGGGCTTGGGCGGTTCATGGCAGAGTGTTCATGACCGCGCCGCCGCTTCAATAGCCCATCAAAAAATTCCTATCAAGAAATTTTCTTTCTTTAAAATTGACAGTGGCCGCCGGTCCGTCTACAGCTTCCCCCAACCTGTTTCTTCGCTTGAGGTGATCTCAATGTGCGGCATTGTCGGCCTGTTTCTGAAGTCGGACGAAAAGAGCGAAAAGCTGGGCTCGATGCTCTCCGGCATGCTTGGCGTCATGTCGGATCGCGGTCCGGATTCGGCAGGGTTTGCGGTTTATGGCGCGCCACTGACGGGGACGGCCAAGGTTACGTTGCGCGGGCCGGCGGGCACGGACTGGGGCGCCCTTCACGAGGCTCTTTCCGCCAGGCAGATCGCGATTGCCGGATGGGAAATCCGCGACACGCATGTAGTGGTGTCGGTCGGCCAGGATGACGTGGCGGCGTTCCGCGAAGCCCTCAAGCACGCCGCGCCGGAAGTCGATGTCGTCGGCGAGGGCAACCGGATGGAACTCTACAAGGAGGTCGGCCGGCCGGAGACCATCTCCAGCCGCTTCGGTCTTCCCGGCATGGCCGGCACGCATGGCATCGGCCATACGCGGATGGCGACCGAAAGCGCGGTGACCACGGACGGGGCGCATCCCTTTTCCACCGGGCGCGACCAGTGCCTCGTGCACAACGGCTCGCTTTCCAACCACAATGCCCTGCGGCGCATGCTGTCGCGCGAGGGCATCCGCATCGACACGGAAAACGACTCGGAAGTGGCGGCCGCGTACCTCACCTGGCGCATGCGCGAGGGCGACAATCTCGGCGAGGCGCTGACCCATGCGCTCGACGACCTCGACGGCTTCTTCACCTTCGTCGTCGGCACGGAGACCGGCTTCGGCGTGCTGCGCGATCCGATCGCCTGCAAGCCGGCCGTGATGGCCGAGACCGACGACTATGTGGCCTTTGCCTCCGAATACCGGGCGCTGGCGGGACTGCCGGACATCGCCTCGGCCCGCATCTTCGAGCCGGAGCCGGCCAAGGTCTATTTCTGGGAGCGTGCCTGATGCCGAGCTTCGATCTGGCGGCAACGCCGCTGCGCGACCTTAACGCCGCGCTGCATGCGCTTGGGCCCGACACCAATGAGACCGCTTGGACGGTCGATAATCCCGCTGGCATGCATGCGGTGGCGGTTGGCGTCGACAAGCCGGTCGAGATCACGATCAACGGCCCCGTCGGCTACTACTGCGCCGGCATGAACGAGGGAGCCGACATCACCGTCAACGGCAATGCCGGGGTCGGGGTGGCGGAAAACATGATGGCTGGCCGCGTCCACGTGAAGGGCGACGCCAGCCAGGCGGCCGGCGCGACGGGCCACGGTGGCCTCCTCGTCATCGACGGCAACGCCTCGGCGCGCTGCGGCATCTCCATGAAGGGCATCGACATCGTGGTGAAGGGCTCCATCGGCCACATGTCGGCGTTTATGGCGCAGGCGGGACGGCTCGTCGTGCTCGGCGATGCGGGCGATGCGCTTGGCGATTCCATCTACGAGGCGCGGCTTTACGTTCGCGGCACGGTCTCGAGCCTCGGCGCCGACTGCATCGAGAAGGAGATGCGGCCGGAGCATCTGGAGGAGCTTGCCAGCCTACTGGAGGCGGCCGGCGTCACCGATGCCGATCCGGCCGAGTTCCGGCGCTACGGCTCTGCGCGCACGCTCTATCATTTCCACATCGACAACGTGGACGCTTACTGATGTCGAGTTTCGATCACACGCCCAAGACAACGCCGCGCAAGTCGGCCACGTTCGACGACTACACGCTTTCGGAAATCCGGCGCGCGGCGGCGACGGGCCTTTATGACATCCGCGGCGGCGGGGCGAAGAAGAAGCTGCCGCATTTCGACGACCTGCTGTTCCTCGGGGCCTCCATCTCGCGCTATCCGCTGGAAGGCTATCGCGAGAAGTGCGCGACGACGGTGACGCTCGGAACGCGCTTTGCCAAAAAGCCGATCGAACTCAAGATTCCGATCACCATCGCAGGCATGAGCTTCGGTTCGCTGTCGGCGCAGGCGAAGGAAGCGCTCGGGCGCGGCGCGTCCACCATGGGAACCTCGACGACGACGGGCGACGGCGGCATGACGCCGGAGGAACGCGGGCATTCGTCGATCCTCATCTACCAGTATCTGCCCTCGCGCTACGGTATGAACCTCAAGGACCTGCGCAAGGCCGACGCCATCGAGGTGGTGGTGGGGCAGGGCGCCAAGCCCGGCGGCGGCGGCATGCTGCTTGGCCAGAAGATTTCGCCCCGCGTCGCCGAAATGCGCACGCTGCCGGAAGGCATCGACCAGCGGTCCGCCTGCCGGCATCCGGACTGGACGGGGCCGGACGACCTTGAAATCAAGATCGAGGAACTGCGCGAACTGACCGACTGGGAAAAGCCCATCTATGTGAAGGTTGGCGCCTCGCGGCCCTATTACGACACGGCGCTGGCGGTGAAATCCGGCGCCGACGTCGTGGTGCTCGACGGCATGCAGGGCGGCACGGCGGCGACGCAGGAGGTCTTCATCGAGAATGTCGGCCTGCCGACGATCGCGGCGATCCGCCCGGCGGTGCAGGCGCTGCAGGATCTTGGCATGCACCGCAAGGTGCAACTCATCGTCTCGGGCGGTATCCGCAACGGGGCGGACGTCGCCAAGTGCCTGGCGCTGGGCGCCGATGCCGTCTCCATCGGCACGGCGGCGCTGGTGGCGCTCGGCGACAACGACCCTGCCCACGAGGATGAATACCGCAAGCTGGGTACGACGGCCGGCGCCTATGACGACTGGCATGAGGGCCTCGATCCAGCCGGCATCACGACGCAGGTCCCGGAGCTTGCCGCTCGGCTCGACCCGGAAAAGGCCGGACGGCGGCTTGCCAACTATCTCGCCGTGATGACACTCGAATGCCAGACGATCGCGCGGGCCTGCGGCAAGAGCCACGTGCACAATCTTGAGCCGGAGGATCTCGTCGCGCTGACGGTGGAGTCGGCGGCGATGGCTGGCGTGCCGCTTGCAGGGACGAACTGGATTCCTGGCAAGGGCGGCTACTGACGGAACCATGGGAACAGACTGACGGGGCGCCGCACAAAGAGCGCCCCTTTTCACGACAAGGGGAACAACATGACGATCGATCTCGGCGCCGTCGCGGTGGACAGGGGCATCAAGTATTTCCTGATTTCCTACGCCGATCTCTACGGAACGCTGAGAGCCAAGCTGGTGCCGGCGGCGGCGATCAACGGCATGGCGAAGTCCGGCGCGGGCTTTGCCGGTTTTGCGACCTGGCTCGACATGACGCCGGCCAACTCCGACATGTTCGCGATGCCGGACCCAGCGAGCCTCATCCAGCTTCCCTGGAAGCCGGAGGTGGGCTGGCTCGCCGCCGATCTCGTCATGGACGGCAAGCCTGTCGAGCACGGCCCGCGCAATGTGCTGAAGGCCTTGACGGCGAAGGCCGCGGATGTCGGGATCGAGGTCAAGTCCGGCGTCGAATGCGAGTTCTTCCTCGTCCAGCCGGACGGGGCGGCGATCTCCGATCCGGCCGATATCCAGGCCAAGCCCTGCTACGACCAGCAGGCGCTGATGCGCCGCTATGACGTCATCACCGAGATCTGCGATTCCATGCTGGCGCTCGGCTGGAAGCCCTATCAGAACGACCATGAGGACGCGAACGGCCAGTTCGAGATGAACTGGGATTTCGGGTCGGTGCTTGAAACCGCCGACCGGCACGCCTTCTTCAAATACATGGTCAAGTCGATCGCGGAAAAGCACGGGCTGCGGGCGACCTTCATGCCGAAGCCTTTCCCCAAGCTGACGGGTTCTGGCTGCCACGCCCACGTCTCGGCATGGTCGCCGTCCGGTGAGAACCTTTTCGACGATCCGTCCGACGAGATCGGCCTTTCGGCCTTCGGCTACAAGTTCATCGGCGGCCTCCTGCACAACGCCGAGGCGCTCTGCGCGATCACCAACCCGACGGTCAATTCCTACAAGCGGATCAATGCGCCGGTGACGCTGTCGGGCGCGACCTGGTCGCCGAACACGATCACCTATTCCGGCAACAACCGGACCCACCTTATCCGCGTACCGGAGGGCGGACGGTTCGAACTGCGTCTGCCCGACGGTTCGGCCAACCCCTATCTGCTGCAGGCCGCGATCATCGCCGCCGGACTCGACGGCATCGCCAACGAGCGCGACCCCGGCAAGCGCCTCGACATCAACATGTATACGGACGGCCACAAGGTGCGCGGCGCGAAGAAGCTGCCGCTCAATCTCCTCGATGCGCTGCGGGCCTTCGACCGCAACAAGGACTTCAAGGCCGCGATGGGCGATGCCTTCTCGTCAAGCTATCTGAAGCTCAAGATGGCGGACTGGAACGACTATGCCTGCCACCTGTCGGCCTGGGAGCGCGAGACGACGCTCGACTGCTGAGGCGCGCGCGGCGCCGTTGCGTGATGGTGTTCCGGCGATGTCGCGCCTGTCATTGTCCCTAGTATACCAGCAACGGCGTTGATTCTTCTTGCATTCTCAGAGAAATTGAACGGAAACGCAGTTCATTTGAAGGACTTTCCACGGCGGATGGAAAGGCTCTTCGTGACTTTGGCAAATTCAATCGTTTGTTTAACCTCTGCGTGTAGGCTGGTTGCTGAATTGCCTCCTTGCCCCGGCGAGCGAAGGTTGTTGTCGATGGTTGTGTCCGCGCGACGAATATCGAGCGCTGGCCGTCGACGATGCCGGCGACAGGCACATGTCCGCACCAGCGTCAGAGGTGATCCGTGCTGCCAGCACGAGACCCAAGTGAGTGGCAGGAAAACGAAGGGGATCTGGACCGCTGGCTTGCGGGTCTCGGACAAGGCGCCGAGCGAAAGCTATGCTGGGCCGGCGCCGTTGTCCCGCTCCTGATTCCGGTCTGGGTCTGGGGGGGACATGTGTTGGCCCCTGCCGGCGACATGGCGCCGGCCGCATGGCCCTACGTCGCCATGCTTCCCTTTGCCCTCGTCATTGCGGCCGGCAACCTTGTTGCTTCGCACCGCAAATGGACGTTCTGGGGCGCTCTCGTCTCCTATCTTGCGATCGATCTCCTGGCTATGCGGGCCGGCGCGGCAATCGACGTCGGTGCCGACCGGCAGGCCATGGTCTTTGCCCTTCTCGCGCTGGTGCCGCTGACGCACTGGCGGGGAATGCCGGCCGGGGATCGGATGCGCCTGCAGCTTTTCGTCCTTCTCGTGCCGTTTGCGACCGGACTGGCGGGCGGGTGGCCGGGCTTTGCTCCGTGCACCTATCTCCTGTGGGCTCTGCCTGCGGGACTGGCCGGATTGTGTGCGAGCGCCATCATCGGAAAAGCGGAGAATGCCGAGCGGCAGGCGGTTCGCTGGCTCAGCGGCAAGAACGACCGCTGGCGGACCTTCATGCGGCACGCCAAATCCGGCATTGCCATTCTGGACGGCGATGGCCGGATCACGGAGTTCAATGCCTCGTTCGCAAGGCTCATCCAGAGGGAAAATGAGGACCTGCGGGGCTGCCCGATTGACGAATTTGTGCCGGACTTCAGCAAGCTGATGCTGCGCGAACTCATGGCGGCCGGCATTCCGATCACCCTTCCGGTTCATGTCAGCGGCCCCGAAGGCCTGTCGATCGATCTGGAGGTCTCGGGTCATTCGTTCATGTGGCTGGGGCAGAGGCGGTTCTTTGCCCATTTTAGGGACATCACGGCGAGCCGGGAGACGGAACGCTCGCTGCGGACCCAGGAGCGCATCTTCGCCGCGATCATGGCCGATGCGCCGGACAGCGTGGTCCTTGTCGATCCGTTCGATCTGCGCTTCGTCGAATTCAACGACAGAGCCTGTGCCGACCTCGGCTATACGCGCGCCGAATTCGGGGCCATGTCGATCTTCGATATTCTGGAGGATCCCAACCCGGAGATCGCGCAGGAGATCAACGTTAGTCTCAAGGCAACGCGGCAGACGAAGTTCGAGGATCGGTATCGGCACAAGGACGGACACCGGATCGATGTGTACGTCAGCCTGCGGCGGGTGAATATCGATGAACGGGCCTTCGTGCTCGGCTTCTGGTCCGACATTTCGGCCGAAAAAGCGATGCGGCGGGAGTTGGCGGAGCGAGAGCAATACCAACGGACGCTGATCGACAACTTCCCCTTCATCGTCTGGATGAAGGACCGGGAGGGGCGATACCTGACCGCCAACAGCTCATTCCTGGTCAAGCGGCATTTCAGTGAATTCGGCCAGTTTGTCGGCAAGACCGACTTCGAACTCTTTCCCGAGGACGCCTCCAGCTATGTCGACGAGGACAAGGCCGTCATGGAACGCGGGACGGCCCGCTTCAAGGAGGAGCAGGTTCTCCACGATGGCAGTCTGCTCTGGCTGGAGACCTATCTCGCCCCGGTCGTGATGAATGGCGAGACGCTCGGGACGATCGGTTTTGCGCGTGACATCACCGAGAAGGTTGAGAAGGACAAGCAAGTCCGTGAGCTTTCGCTGGCAGTGGAGCAATCCTCGAACGGTATCGTCATCATCGATATGAAGGGCGGTGTCGAATATGCCAATCCGGCCTTCCTTGCACCCTGCGGTCTGACGCTTGAGGAGGCGCGCGGCCGTCACGTGAGAGACCTGCGCGGCAACAGGACCTCCGACGAAGAACTGGCGCAGATGGCTGCCACGCTGGCGGCGGGCGAGCCTTGCCAACTGATCACGGACTATGTCGACGCCACGGGACGTCTTGCGACCGATCACGTGCGCGCGACGCCGATCCGGTCGCCCGACGGACAGATTCTGCGCTGCCTCGGCGTCCACGAGGACATCACCGAAGCGCGCGCCGCGGAGGCTCGGCTGCGAGCCCGCGAGCGGGAATTCCGCACTCTGGTGGAGAACTCCCCCGATCTCATCCTGCGTTTCGATTCAAGGCACGATCTGCGTTTCGTCAGCCCCGCCATCAGTTTCATGCTCGGGCACGATCCTGAGACGATGATCGGAAAGCCCCTCGATGAAAGCATGCTCTTCGATCGCGATGCCTTCGAGGAAAAGCTGGGGCAGGTCTTCCGCGGCGAGGGCGATCTCAACATGATTGCCCGCTTCCGGCACAGCTATGACCAGACGGTCCATGCGGAAGTGCATTTTGCGCCCGAGTATGACGACGACCGGCAGGAGGTCGTGACGGTTCTTGCCATCGTGCACGATGTGACCGACCGGGTCGCCCGCGACGAAAACATTCGCCGGCTCGCCTTCACCGACCTTCTGACCGATCTGCCGAACCGGGCGAAGTTCAACACTGTGCTCGGCGCGAAACTGGCCGCGGAGGCCCGTTTCGACCTGATGATGGTCGATCTCGACCGCTTCAAGGACGTCAACGACAGCCTCGGCCATTCCTTCGGCGACGAATTGCTGCGTCAGGCCGCCCAGCGCATCACCGGCGCTCTCGGGCCGGATGATCTCGTCGCCCGCCTTGGGGGCGACGAGTTCGCGCTGATCCTTCCCGGCGCACGGGCGCGGGAGGACTGCGAGGCCCTGGCGGGAGACCTGGTGCGGCGGCTTTCGGAGGCCTTCCATCTTGCCGACCGCGAGGTCTTCGTCTCGGCAAGCATCGGGATCGTGGAATGTGCGTGCAAGGAGACTTCGCCGGACGATCTGATGGTGCAGGTGGACGCGGCGCTCTACGATGCCAAGCGCGCCGGCCGGAATACCTTCCGCTTCCATCGCGAGGAACTGACGATCGAGGCCCGTGACCGGCTGGCGCTTGGCATGGACCTTCATGGCGCGCAGTCGCGCGGCGAATTCAGGCTGTTGCTGCAGCCGAAAGTCGATCTGGAGACGGGGCGAACGTCAGGGGCGGAGGCTCTCCTGCGGTGGCAGCATCCGGAGCGTGGGGCGATCCCGCCGGACAAGTTCATTCCGCTTGCGGAGGAGACCGGGCGCATCATCGAGATCGGGCGCTGGGTGATCGAAGAGGCCTGCCGTCATGCGGTCGTTGTCAACACGGGACGTGCGGTTCCCGTCCGCATCGCGCTCAATCTGTCGCCGCGCCAGTTCGTCCAGAATGATGTCGTCGCGACCTTGCGGGACGGGCTAAGGTCCACCGGATGCCGCGGCGAGTGGATCGAGGTCGAAATCACCGAGAGCCTGCTCATCAACGATTGCTTTGCGGTGCGGGAAGCGCTCGGCGAGATCCATGCTCTCGGCATCACGGTTGCGATCGACGATTTCGGCACCGGCCATGCCGCGCTGGCCAATCTCGACCGCCTTCAGCTCGACGTGCTCAAGATCGATCGCTCCTTCGTCAAGGATGTCGAGTGCGACGACCGCAAGCGCGAACTGATCCGGGCCTTTGTCGCCGTCGCCAGAGCCTATGATCTCGACGTCGTGGCGGAAGGCGTGGAGGATGTGATCCAGTCCCAGTTCCTGCGCGGGCTCGGCTGCAAGAGCGCGCAAGGGTACCTGTTCGGGCGGCCGATGCCGATCACCGACTTCCGGCTGTTGCTGAGCCGGCAGCCGGACGATGGCTGGCCTCTGATCGACGACGTTCAGGGCGAGACGCCGAAGCCCGACAAGGGACGGCGGGCAGCGGGCTGAGGAAGTCGCCGATCACGCCTCGGCGCTGGCCGTGAGATAAGCGCGCCAGCCGCCAAAGCGGCTGATGTCCTCTGCACCGAGGGTGCCTTCCTGCTCGCAGAGGAAGCCCTTGACCGTCGAGCCATCCTCCAGCCGCACCGTACCGATGCCGAGCGGCGAGGGGATCGCCGCAACGAAGCTGCCGAAAGCCGCCGGCGAGAGGGCCCAGATTTCCGTTTCGATCGCATGTCCCTTGCCATCGGCGACCCGGATGAGGCCGGGGCGGGCCGGATTGCTGCCCGGCAGGGCAAAGAGGCGATAGCCGGGCGCCGTGCGGGTGGCCCGCCTGAAGGCGGCGCCGAGCGCCTGCAAGGCCGAGTTCAGCGGCAGGCCCGTCATGTGCGCGCCGACCACGGCAAGATCGATCGTTTCCGGGCCATTCGCCGGATGATCCGGGTCGGGGATGACGCTGACGTGCGCGGCGACCACGCGCCAGCCCTTCGAGGTCCGCATCCAGGTCTGCATCTGGCGTCCGACCTTGTCCGGTGACGCCTCGCGCCGGAAGAGGGTCGACGCCACGGCGAAGTCGCGGCCATAGGTCGTGATCACCGCACGGTCGAGGCTTCGCGTCAGGCCCTTCGGAGACCGTCCGGCCCGGAAGGCCGCGATCTCGGCAAAGCCATAGAGGTTTTCCGTGCCGCCATAGCGGATCGTGGTGGGGGCTTCATGGAAGAGCGCATCCAGCATGGCGACGTCATTGGTGACGAGCGCCGTCTCGTAGGTCGCGAAGGCTGCCTCCACTTCGGCCCTGATTTCGGGAATGTCGATTTCGAGCGGGCCGTTCGGCATGGCGGGTCGATCCTTGTTGTCGTGTTTCATCGGGGGCTGTTCAGAAGGCGCGGCAGGGCGTGCTCGAAGGTCTGGCGGCCGGCTTTCCAGCCGGCGCGCGCCTGAGCGATGCCGGCGACCGCATCGGCGGGGCTTGCCGCATCGAGGAGGACAAGGTTTGCCGGCGCGCCGACGGAGACGGACCAGTCCGCTTCGCCCGTCAGGCGCGCGGCCCCGTCGCTGACCATCGAGAAGACCGACGACAGGCCCTCTTCAAGCCCGACCTGTGCCACATTGGCGAAGAGGTTCGCCATGCGCATCAGCGAGGCGTCGCCATAGGGCGTGAAGGGATTGCGGACGTTGTTGGTGGCGACGGACGTCAGGACGCCGCGCTCGGCGAGGCTGTGGGCGGGCGCGACGCCGCGCGGGACGAGATGGTCGCGGTCGCGGCCGTTCAGATAAAGATCGGTGGCTGGGAGCACGGTGACGGCGACACCCGCCTCGGCGAGCGTTTCGGCGGTGCGTTCCAGCACATCTTTCGGCAGGGCGGAGAGCTTCGTCACGTGGCCGATGGCAACGCGTCCGCCATAGCCATGCCGCCGGGTCGCGGCAACGATTGCGGCAAGGCTGCCACCAGTCGGCTCCAGATCGAAGTCGAGGTGGAAATCGAGATCGACGCCGTGCCGTTCGGCCAGGAGGAAGAGGCGGCGGATCTGCTCGTCCGGGTCGGTGTCCGTATAGGGGCAGCCGCCGAGGAGATCGGCGCCGTTCGACAGCGCTTCGTCGAGAAGCTCTTCCGTGCCGGGGTCGTTGGTAAGGCCCTCCTGCGGGAAGACGCAGATTTGCAGGTCGAGGAAATCCGCAAAGTCGCTTTTCAACTGGAGGATGGCCTCGAAGGAGGCAAGCCCGACGCGAGGATCGACCTCGACATGGGTGCGCATGCGCGTCGTGCCGAAGCCGACCGCTTTTTCCAGCACCGTCCGGCCACGCTCGCGCACGTCCTCGCGGGTGAAGCCGCGTTTGGCGGCGGCGGTCTCGGTGATGGCCTCCTTCAGCGTTCCCTCGCAGAGCCGGCAGCGATCCATGATGCAGGCCTTGTCGAGATGGATATGGCTGTCGACGAAGCCGCGAAAAACGAGCCCGCCGTCGCAAACGAAGGCGTGCATGTTGGCGTCGATCCGGGGTTCGACGGCGGCGATGCGCCCGTCCGCGATGCCGATGTCGACCGGGGCGGTCCGACCCGGCGTGCGGGCCTGCCGGAGAAGAAGATCAAACATGAAAAACGCTCGTTACAGCTGCGGACGGGGAGGGGACTTGCGGAAAAGGTCGTCGAAGACCACTTGCCCTCCGTGTCCGGGAATGGCACTCAACGGCCATTCGAAGAGGAGAAGAGAATGGAGATCAGGGCAGTCGCCTTCGACATCGACGGAACGCTCGTGGACAGCGAGCCGCTGCATTTCGAGGCCCTGCAGACGGTCTCCACACGCTATGGCGTGGTCATCTCGCCCGTCGAGCCCGATCACACCGGCACCAGCATGGACGACGTCTGGCTCTATCTCAAAGGCGGCTATCCGGAGAGCCTGACGCAGACGGTCTGGATGGGCGAAATCCTCGAGGAATATCTCGCGGGCCTTGCCGGCCTGCAGCCGATGCCCGGCGCGCTGGAGACCATGCATCACCTGAAAGCCAACGGGCTTCGGCTCTCCTGCGTTTCCAATTCGATCCGGCGCATCGTCGACGCGAATATCGCCTCGCTCGGCATCGGCCATCTGACGGATTTCACGATCAGCCGGGACGATGTCTCGGTCGGAAAGCCTCACCCCGAGCCCTATCTGACGGCGGCGGAGCGGTTCGGCGTGCATCCGGCGGAGATGCTTGTGGTCGAGGACAGCCTCACCGGCCAGCGCGCCGCCGAAGCGGCCGGCGCCCGCGTGCTGCGGCTCGGCGCCGACATCGCGCATCTCGGCGAGATCGTCGACTGGCTCGGCCTTGCCGCTCCGGCGCAGGAAGCCGCCGGCTGACGCCTTTCGCATCCTGGTTTTCCGGCCAGATGTCGTCGTTGCGGAACGAGGGGCCATTCAGGTCTCCTCGCTGACAAGGTCCGCCGGGCCGAAGTCCGGATGGTCAAAGCTTTCGACATAGTCTTCGGCAGCGTCGCGCACGATGATGATGTGGTCGCGCATCGCCGTCGCCGCCCCGTCCCTGTCCCCCCGCAGGATCGCCTGAACCACCTTGTCATGCTCCGCATAGGAGAGGGCGAGGCGCGCAAGGTTGCGGAACTGCGCGCGGCGGAATGGTTGCAGGCGCAGGCGGGTGGAGAGCGTCAGCTCGGCGATGTGGCTGTTGTGCGCGCCGGCATAGATGGAATTGTGAAAGGCCTCGTTGACCTCGTGGTAGCGCTGCGGATCGCCGGTGCGAATGAGATCGCGCAGGGTCGCGTGCGTGCGTTCCATCTCGTGGCGGTCCTGCGCGGTCATGTTCATGGCGGCCATTCCGGCGCAGAGCCCTTCGAGTTCCGCCATGGCCATGAAGAGTTCGCCGAATTTGGTCGCAGAGAAGGGCGCGACGACCGCGCCGCGATGGGGCCGAAGCTCGATGAGGCCGCCAGCGCCAAGCTGGCGCAGGGCCTCACGGACCGGCGTGCGTGACACACCGAACCGCGCGGCAATACGGGCTTCGTCGAGCGGGGTTCCCGGCTTCAGCTCGCCGCGCATGATCTCGTCGGCAAGCTGCAGCCGGAGGTCCTCGGTTCGTGTCCGCCCCGCCGGTCTGCGCTTCGATCTTGCCGTCTTGATCCGCTCGTTCATGGTTCCCTTGCCAGCGACCCTCGCCGGGCCTTCCTATGCGATCATGGCCACAGGCGCCCGGGCGATGCCGTCCATCTGCAACTGGTGGGCGACGCGCAGGGCGATGTCCTCGCGCCAGGCAGGCGCAATGACCTGGACGCCGATCGGTAGCTTGGCGCCATCGAGCCAGACAGGCACGGCGACCACCGGAAGGCCGATGAAGGAGATCGGCTGGGTGAAGATGCCGATGTTGGCGCGGGCCGGCAGTTCCTCGCCGTCGAGAACGACGGTCTTGGTGCCGGACTTCGGCGCGTGGAACGGCGTCGCCGGAGCGAGGATCACATCCACCGTCTCGAACATCTTGCGCATTTCCTCGCGGAACCACGTCCGGAAGCGATGGGCCGCGACCACCCAGGCCCCCGGCACGAAGGCGCCAGCGATGAAGCGATCGCGGGTGTCGGGATCATAGTCGGCGGCGCGTGCCTGAAGCTGCTTCAGGTGCAGGCCCGAGGACTCGGCGTTGGTGATGACATAGGCGGCCGAACGCGCGCGCAGCGCCTCGGGAATGACGACCTCCTCTGTGGCCCCGAGCGCCTTGGCGACGAGATCGACGGCGGCGCTCGCCTCCGGCATCTGGCGCTTGCGGAAATAGTCCCCCGCAACGGCGATGCGCAGGCCGTCCGTTCCCCGCTTCAATTCGGAGACCGTCGGCAGAATCGGCTTCTTCGCCTGCCAGTGGTCGAGCGGATCGTGGCCCTGCATGGCGTCGAAGACGAGCGCCAGATCCTCGGCCGAGCGCGCCATCGGGCCGAGATGGTCCAGATTGGCGACGAAGGGGAAGGTGTTGACGCGGGAAAGGCGACCGAAGGTCGGCTTCAGGCCGAAGAGACCGCAGAAGGACGCCGGGACGCGGATCGAGCCGTTCGTGTCGGACCCGAGCGCGACCGGGACCATGCCCGAGGCGACCGCCGTGCCCGAGCCGCCGGAGGAGCCACCCGACATGCGGCCGGGATCGTGCGGGTTCAGCGCATTGCCGTCGTGGATGTTCTCGCCGGTGAAGTCATAGGCGTATTCGCCCATGTTGAGCCCGCCGATCAGCAGCGCGCCGGCGGTCTTCAGCTTCGAGATCAGCGTGGCGTCGGCCGCGGCGGGGGGATTATCGCGATTGATCCTCGAGCCGGCGCGGGTCGTGACGCCCTCGATGTCGTAGAGGTTCTTCACCGCATAGGGAACGCCGGCGAGCACGGGTGCCTGGCCCTTGGCAATCATTGCGTCCACCGCATCGGCCTCGGCCAGCGCACGGTCGGCGGTGACGTCGGTGAAGGCATGAAGCTTTTCGTCGATGGCGGAAACGGTCTCGATGGCGCGGATCGCGATGTCGCGGGCCGAAACCTCGCGGCGCTTGACGGCAGAGGCGATCTCGGCGCCGGACTGGTGCAGAAGGTCCATGGACATCGGATCAGGCCTCGAAGACGGAGGCAGGCTCAACGTGCATCTCGAGCGGGAACTCGTTGACGAACGCGGCGATCTTACGGGTGTTGACCATGTTGGCCACCACGGTCGGCTTCCATTCGGGGGCGATCTCGATCCCCATTACTCGGGCCATCATGTCCACATAGGCTTCGACGTCGAAGTCCTCGGTCATCCTGCACTCTCCGCAATTCTTGATTCTGTCTTCGCAACCGCGTCCTCAAGACTCGCAAGGGGCGCGGTCCAGCCGACGATAGCACCTTGCGCCCGGATCATCTCCATCGCGGCCGCCTTGAATTCGGGAAAATAGCTCTCGGTCGCGTCCTCGATCAGGAGGTTCTCGTAGCCCCGGTCGTTGGCCTCGCGCATTGTCGTCTGGACGCAGACTTCCGTCGTCACGCCGGCAAAGATCAGATGGGTAATGCCATGTTTCTTCAGGATCTCCCCAAGTTCCGTGGCGTAGAAGGCGCCCTTGCCGGGCTTGTCGACGACGTATTCGCCCTCGATGGCGGCGCATTCGGCGACGATGTCGTGGCCCGGTGAGCCGTGGATCAGGATGCGGCCCATCGGACCGTCGTCGCCGATGCGCAGGCTCGGGTTTCCGCGAAGGCGCTTGGCGGGCGGACAGTCGGACAGATCGGGCTTGTGGCCCTCGCGGGTGTGGATCACGGGCCAGCCGTTGTCGCGGAAGACCTTCAGCAGGCCTGCGACGCCCGGAAGGATCGCCTGCAGCAGCGCGACATTGTTGCCGAGCGTTTCGCCGAAGCCGCCGGGCTCGATGAAATCGCGCTGCATGTCGATGACGATGAGCGCCACCTTGTCCTCGGGGAAGGAGTAGGCGAAGGGCTTGGCGTCGACGGTGATCATGGGTGCTCCCGTCAGTGATGGCCGGCCATGGCCTGGCCGATGGTGTTGCGGTCGGTCTCGGTGGTCCTGGCGACGTAGGTGATCTGGCCCTCCGACATCACGGCGACGCGGTCGGCAAGCTCCAGGATCTCGTCGAGGTCCTCGGAGACGAGAAGGACGGCTGCGCCCCGGTTGCGCTGGTCCATGATCTGGCCGCGGATTTCCGCGATGGAGGCGAAGTCGAGGCCGAAGCAGGGGTTGGCGACGATGAGGACGTCGACGTCGGTCGAGAGTTCACGGGCAAGGATCGCGCGCTGGACGTTGCCGCCGGAGAGATTCTGGATCGGTTCGTCGGGCGAGGGCGTCTTGACCCGGTAGGACGCGATCAGTTCGCGGGCCTTGGCACGCATCGGGCCGGGGGACATCCAGCCCCGACCCTTGGAAATCGGCGGCTGGTCGAAGGAGCGGAAGGCGAGGTTCTCGGCCACCGACATCTTGGGCACGGCGGCGTTGCGCAGAGGCTCTTCCGGCAGGCCGAAGACCTTGAGCTTGGCCATCTGCTGGCGCATCGGCTCGTAAGGTTTGTCGTGGACGAAGAAGCGGCCGTCGGAAAGCTCGCGCTGGCCGGACAGCGTTTCGATCAGTTCGGACTGGCCGTTGCCCGATACGCCCGCGATGCCCACGATCTCGCCTGCGTGGACCTTGAGATTGACTGCGGAAACCGCCGGCAGGCCGTCGTCGCCATCGGCGCAGATGCCGGCGAGATCGAGCACGACGGGCTGGCCGGTGAATTCCTTGCGGGCGGCCTGCTCGCGCAGCTTCATGTCGCCGATCATCATCTTCGACATTTCCTGCACGGAGACCTGCCCGGTCATGCCGCCGCCGACGCGCTGGCCCCGGCGAAGGACGGTGAATTCGTCGGCGAAGGCGGTCACCTCGCGGAACTTGTGGCTGATCATCAGGATGGTGAGGTCGCCTGCGTCGGTCATGGTGCGCAGGAGGCCGAGGATCTCGTCGGCCTCGCCGGGGGTGAGCACCGAGGTCGGCTCGTCGAGGATCAGGAATTTCTGGTCGAGATAGAGCTGCTTGAGGATTTCGAGCTTCTGCTTTTCACCGGCGGCGAGCGAGGAGACGGGCACGTTCAGCGGCACACGGAAGGGCATCTTGTCGAAGAGCGCGTCGAGCGACTGGCGCTCCTTCTTCCAGTCGATGACGGCGGGGACATCGGCGCGAGCGATGACGAGGTTTTCCGTCGCCGTCAGCGAGGGCACCAGGGTGAAGTGCTGGTAGACCATGCCGATGCCGAGATCGCGGGCGATCTTCGGGTTGGCGATCTCGGTCTCGGTGCCGTTGACCAGCACCGTGCCGCGCGTCGGCTGATAGAAGCCCATGATGCATTTGACGAGGGTCGACTTGCCGGCGCCGTTCTCGCCAAGAAGGGCGTGGAAGGAGCCCGGCCTGACGTTGATCGAAACGTCGTCGAGGGCGACGAGCGAGCCGAAGATCTTCGTCATGCCGATCGTTTCGAGGCCGATCGCGCGCGATTGCGGGGCCTCGATGGGAGCTGTCGCCACTGCCGTCATGATCAAGCCCTTCCCGTTGTGATGGATATGCCGTCGTCCGGCCGTGATGCGATGAGCGCCACCGGGCCGCCGCCGTCCGGCCCCTGATGCTCCGCACCGCCGGAGACGAAGATCTCCGAATGGCCGACAAGGCCCGCGAGCACTCCGGCCACGAAGGCACGGGCGTGGCGCGTGGAGGAGATGTCGCTGTCGTCGAGCATGGTGTGGCGATGGCCGCGCAGGGAGCCGGTGGACCCGGCTTCGGCCTTGGCGAGCAGTGCCTTCAGGCGCGGACGTTCGGCGGCGGCGATCTGGCCGTTGCCCGAGAAGCCGAGGCGCATCAGGCTGGCGCGCACCGACTCGGCGTCGATCTGGTCGACCATCACGGCATGGTCGACGACGAGGTCGCCGCACCACTCATCGCTCATGCCGAGAACGACGATTTCATGATCGAGGAGTTCGACGCCGCCGGAGGTCGAGGCCCTTGACGAGAAGACCGACATGTCGCGTCCGATGACGTCATTGCCGATGGATGTTTCGTCGATCTCGCCGAGGGCGAGGGCAACGCCAAGCGCCGATGCGCCGCGCGAAAGGCCCATGGATTTCAGCGTGTCGCGTGTCGCGACGCTTGCGCCGCGCGCCTCGGCCTCGGCAATGCGCTCGGCGGTGAGCAGCGGGCACTTGATCTGGACGAAATGGACGTCGGCGGGGTCGGTGAAGCCGGCGTCGGCCATTGCGGCGCGGACGCCATCAGCGACCATCAGGACCTGCTCGCGGCGGCCGAGATGCTCGAAGGCAAGGTCTGCGGTCCGGGTCGAGCCGATGGCAAGGGCCGGGGAGGGGCCGCTGCCGTTTTCGCGGCGTTCCAGCACCAGCATGTGGGGGCTGAGCGCGCCTTCGGTGCCGCCGGACATCACCATGGAAATTTCGTCGAGCCTCTCGGCGCCGACATGGGGCGCGAGCGCGTCGCGCAGGGCACGGATGGCGAAGGCGCGGGTGAAGTCGTTGACGCAGCCGTTGCCCTCGGTCTTGCCGAGGATGCCGACGATCCCCTCGGGCCGGATGGTGCCTTCGCCGATCGCAGCCAGAAGCGGCGCCACATCATCGGGCGCGCGCATGGACAGACGATGGACAATGGCTTCACGCACGTCAGGAAATCCCGTTGATGAAATCGATGGAGGTGGCGACAGCGCCGAAGACGCCGCCCTGCATCTTGACCATGTCGAGCGCGGCAAGGTGGTTTTCGAGCTTGGTGGCGGCGGTGCAGTCGGACAGAAGCAGGCACTCGTAGCCGCGGTCGTTGGCGTCGCGCATCGTCGTGTGGACGCAGACGTCCGTCGTCACGCCCGCCAGCACGATGTTGCGGATGCGCTTGGTCTGGAGGACGAGGTCGAAGTCGGTGGCAAGGAAGGTGCCCTTGCCGGGCTTGTCGATGATCGGCTCGCCGGCGATGGGCTGAAGCTCCGGGATGATTTCCCAGCCGGGCTCGCCGCGCACCAGGATACGTCCGCAAGGCCCCTGGTCGCCGATGCCGGCGCCGATGCGCTGCGAGCGCCAGCGCTTGTTGGCGGGAAGGTCGGAGAGGTCGGGCTTGTGACCCTCGCGGGTGTGGATGACGGTGAAGCCCTTTTCACGGGCGACGCTCAGGAGATTAGCGATGGGCTCGATCGGCGCGCGGGTGAGCGAGATGTCATAGCCCATGGAATCGACGTAGCCGCCGGGCGCGCAGAAGTCGATCTGCATGTCGATGACGACGATGGCCGTGTTCTCCGGCCGCAGGTCGCCATCGAAGGGCCAGAGGTAGGGATCGGAGGCGATTGTGCGCCCGCCCGGCACCATGGCGGCATCGACCCGTTCGTCGAGGGTGTCGGTCATCGGTGGATCCCTCCTGCCTGACCGTCCATGGCCTTACTCAGCCGCATCTTTATGCGCCTTTTCGCCATAGACCCGCGTCGGGGCGTCGAAACCGCAGGAGGTGCCGTCGGTGTGGACCACCTCGTCCTCCCAGGGCAGGCGGTATTTGCCGGCGACCATGTCGGTCATGAAGGTGTAGGGGCAGTCCTGCGCGCCGCCCTTGACCGCCACGTAGCCGCGATGGCCGAACTGGTAGATGTTGTTCTCAACGCCCCAGTGGATGCGCGCTTCACGGACCAGATCGGGGCGCACTTCGGCGGTGATGATTTCGTCGGCTCGGCCCGTGGTGCCGTGGGCGATCACCTGACCATCGAAATTGACGATCATGCCCTCGCCCATGGAATCGAAGCTGCCGTCGGAGCCGCACATGCAGACATTGGCGGTCACCATCAGGTTCTGGAAGGCGTTGGCCTGATTGGTGAAGCGCCAGCTATCGCGGATCGGGGCGGTGTAGCCGGCGGTGCGCAGCATGATCTCGGCGCCCTTGTAGGCGCATTCGCGCGCCATCTCGGGGAACATGCCGTCGTGGCAGATGATGAGGGCGAGCTTGCAGCCCTTCGGCCCCTCGATCACCGGAATGCCGAGATCGCCCGGCTCCCACGGTTCGACCGGCACCCAGGGATGGAGCTTGCGGTAATAGAGCTTCACCTCGCCCTGATCGTCGATGACGAGGCCCGTGTTCCAGGGATTGCCGTCCGGATTGTACTCCATGATGGAGAAGCAGCCCCAGATCCGGTTGTCGATGCAGGCCTTCTTGAAGGCGGCGACTTCCGGTCCGTCCATCCGGCACATGATGTCCGGATTGGTGTCCATGGAGAGACCGTGCAAGGCGTATTCGGGGAAGACGACGAGGTCCATGGTGCCCAGATTGCGGCGGGCCTTGCCGACCATCTCGACGATCCGCGCCGTCTGGGCGGCAAGATCGTCCGGCGTCGCGACGACGGGCAACTGCAGCTGCACGAGGCCGATGACGACGCCGTTCGGCGACTTGTTCAGTCCTCCAAGACCGTTCATGGCGATACTCCCGGATCCTTGTAGGTTATTTCGTGATCGACAGTTCGCCCGGCGCGCCCTTGAGCGAGCGCTTCGGCGAAATCGAGACGATCATGATGAGAAGGGTCATCAGGTAGGGCGCGGCGTTGAAGAAGTGATAGCCGCGCGAGATGCCGATCGACTGGAGCGCCGGCCCGAGCGCACCGGCGGCCCCGAAGAGGAGGGCCGCGCCGAAGCAGGCGAGCGGGTTCCAGCGGGCGAAGATGACGAGCGCGACGGCCATGAGGCCCTGACCGGAGGAAAGGCCCTCCGTCCAGCTTCCCGGATAGTAGAGTGAGAGGAAGGCGCCGCCGACGCCGGCGAGAAAGCCGCCGAAGGAGGTCGTCAGAAAGCGCACGAGATCGACGTTGACGCCGAGGGCCAGCGCCGCCGGGGCGCTGTCGCCGGTCGTGCGGATGACGAGTCCGAGGCGCGTGTTCTTCAGGCCCCACCAGAGCAGGACGGCGAGCGCGATGCCGATCAGGAAGAGCGGATTGACCTCGAGGGCCTGCCGGACCTGCGGATTGTCGGACCAGTCGCCGAGCGAGATCGAGGACAGGCGCGGCGCGGCAGGCTGGATGTAGGCCTTGCCGAAGAAGAAGGCGAGGCCGGTGCCGAAGAGCATCATGGCGATGCCAATGGCGATGTCGTTCACCTTCGGCAGCTTGCAGATGTAGCCGTGCATCGCGCCAAAGAGGGTGCCGGCGAGGCCGGCAACGAAAACGCCGAGCCAGGGCGAGCCGGTCTCGTAGGAGATCGCGTAGCCCGTCATCGCGCCGAAGACGAGCGTGCCTTCAAGCCCGAGGTTGATGCGGCCCGATTTCTCCGTGAGGCATTCGCCGAGGCTGACGAAGAGGAAGGGCGTGGAGACGCGGATCGCACCCGCGATCATCGCGAAGAGGACGGTGGAAAGGCCGGCGTCGTCACCCATCACTTCACTCCCTTCGGTTTGAAGATGCCAAGGCGCCCGTACATCGTTTCGCTGACGAGCAGGATCACGAACATCATGCCTTGCAGCACGAGCACGGTGGCGTCCGGCAGGTCCATGCGGCGCTGGACGAGGCCGCCGGAGGCGGCGATGCCGCCAAGCATGATCGCGACCGGGATAATCGCGAGCGGATTATGGCGGGCAAGGAACGAGACGAGGATGCCGGTGAAGCCGTAGCCGGCAATCAGCGAGGCGTTGGCCTTGCCGTGGATGGCGGCGACCTCGAAGTAGCCGGCAAGACCGGCAAGCGCGCCGGCAAGGGCACAGGAGACGACGACCAGCTTGCCAACCGGCAGGCCTTGGCCCTGCGCCGCGCGGACATTGCCGCCGGTGAGGCGGGCGGCAAAGCCGAAGGTGGTGCGGTTCATCAGGACCCACACCGCGATGCAGGCGACGATGCCGAAGGCAAGGCCCCAGTGGACCGAGGTGCCGGGCATCGGGCCGATCATGTTGTCGGGACCGATCGGCATGGTCGACGGCTTGTTCGGGTCGGAGGGATCGCGCAGCGGCCCCTCGACGAAGAAGTTGAGGATCGACGTGGCGATATAGAAGAGAAGCAGCGAGGAGATCGTCTCGTTGATGCCGCGATAGTGGCGCAGCCAGCCGACGAAGCCGATCCAGAGGCCGCCCGCGATGGCCGCCGCCACGAACATGACCGGCATGACGAGAAAGTTGGGCGCCCAGGGCACCAGCGGGATCGCGATCGAGGCGGCTGCGAAGCCGCCGAGGATGAGGGCGCCTTCGCCGCCGATCACGGTCATGCCGAGGCGAGCGGGAATGGCGACGCAGAGCGCGGTGAAGATGAGCGGGGAGGCGCGCACCAGCGTGTTCTGCCAGGAGAACGACGTGCCGAAGCCGCCCTTCCAGACCAGCGAGTAGAAGTCGATCGGCGACTTGCCGACCAGAAGCAGGAAGATGGAGAAGGCGAGCGCCGAAACCAGCAGCGCCAGCAGCGGGATCACCACGAATTCCGAGGAGCGCCTGAAGCGATCGAGAAATTCGCTCAATGCGACACCCTGCTGTACCTCTGGCTGCATGGAAACCTCTGCCATGGCTGACCCTTCCTTCAGGTGACAAACTGCGAAGAGGCGCGAAATCCCTTCTCCCCGGCGGGGAGAAGGTGGCTGCGGAGCAGCCGGATGAGGGGAGCGGGATCGACCCCGCCCGGGCGTCCGGACGGGATTTCGTATTCCCCCTCACCCGCCCTCCGGGCACCCTCTCCCCGCCGGGGAGAGGGAAACGCGTGGCATCAGCCGTGGAAGGACGGATTTCCCCTCACGAGATCGAGCCGACGACGCCCTCGATGAGGTAGTCGGTCTGGTCGAGGGAGGGATCGTAGTTGTCGAGGGTGGCGCCACCCGCGACCAGAACCGAGCCGTCCTGCTTGTTGATCGGGCCGACGAAGATCGGCTTGCCGGACTTGACCTCCTCGCGGGCAGCGTCTGCCGCCGCGATGGCAGCTTCGGACGCGCCGGCGCCATAGGGCGTCGACTGGACGAAGTCCTTGTCGAAGCCGCCGCCGATGAAGTTCGGCAGGGCCTCGCCGGCCGCGAGCTTGGCGGCGTAGTCCTTGTAGATCGTCGACCACTTGTATTCGGCGCCGGTGATGAAGCCCTTCGGGGCGAGCGGGGCCTGCGAGGCATTGTGGCCGCAGCACTTGATGCCGCGTCCCTCGGCGGTCTCGATCACGACCTTGGGGCTGTCCACATGGCAGGTCAGCACGTCGCAGCCGGCGTCAATCAGCGCGTTGGCGGCTTCCGCCTCGCGGACCGGCATCGACCATTCGCCAGTGAAGATCACCTGCACGGTGGCAGCGGGGTTGGTCTTCTTCACGCCGAGCGCGAAGGAGTTGATGTTGCGCAGGACGGTGCCGATCGGCTTGGCGGCGACGAAGCCGAGCTTGTTAGAGGTCGTCGAGAGACCAGCGGCGATGCCGTCGACATAATGGGCCTGGTCGAGATAGCCGAAGTAGCTGCCGGCGTTCTTCGGGTCGTCCGGCGTCCAGAGCGGGGCGGCGTGGCGGAACTGGACGTCGGGATACTTGGCGGCCATCTCCAGCACGAAGGGCTTGTAGTAGCCGAAGGAGGTGGCGAAGATCAGCGAGGCGCCGTCGAGGTTGATCATGGATTCCATCGACTGCGAGACCGCGACCGTCTCGGGCACGTTCTCTTCCTCGACGACCGTGACGCCGGGCACTTCCTTCAGCGCCGCCGCGGCGACGGCGTGCGCCTGGTTCCAGCCGAAGTCGTCACGCGGGCCGACGTAGAGAATGCCGACGGTGAGGTCGGCGGCGAAGGCCGGGCGCGTCAGCAGGGTGCCGGCGCTGAGGCCGAGAAGACCCGCGGCGGAGCCCTTCATGAAGGAGCGGCGATCCAGATTCTTGAAAACCATGATGAAAACCCCCTTGAAGGCCGCGAAAAGACGGATTCGACGCCGGCGGCCTGTCTTTGTGATGGCTGTGCCTTTTTCTTCTTCGTGGGGCTTCTGGCGGATCTGCGTCCGAAGGCATGAGCCCTTTGTTCGGGGACTAATCCGCAAGGCGCGTGCCAGTTCACTTCTCGTCGCAGGGGCGATTCGTTAACAAAAGTGAAATCAATGAATTAAGGAAAAGTGCGGACGCTGGACCCGCGAGAGAAAAGCCCAAATGCGGCGTGCTCCGCGTCATTCAATCGCGCAATTGCATACAACTGCGCTCCATCTGGTCGAAATTTAAGCAATATGGCCGTCAGGGCTGCATATCGTGGCGGCATGCGATGCCGCCACGGACAATCAGGTCGTCACTTTCTTGCGGAAATCGTATGTCGCATCAAGGCGTTGCTTGAGATAGTCGGCACCCGTGACAGGTGGGTATTTTGCAGTCGATCCGGCTTCGAGACAGGTCGGCAGGCAGGCCACGTCCGCGTCCGGGTTGGGGTCGAGGAAGAAGGCGACCGAGTAGCGCTCGCGACCGCCACTGTTGAGAACGCGGTGGGGCGTCGAGACATAGACGTCGTTGGTCCAGCGCATCAGGCAGTCGCCGATGTTGCAGACGAAGTTGCCGGGCATGGGCGGGGCCTTCAGCCAGGTGCCATCGCGCCGGCGCACTTCCAGCCCGCCGACATCGTCGGTCATCAGCAGGGTGATGTTGCCGTAGTCGGTGTGCTCGCCGGCGCCAAGCTGGCCTTCCTCCGCGCCCGCGGGATGGGGCGGATAATGAAGCAGGCGCAGGACGGCCATCGGCTGGTCGAGCTTGTCCTCGAAGAAGTCCTCCGGCATGCCGAGATCGATGGCGATCGCCCGGTGCAGCAGGCGCCCGACATTCCAGGCGGCCTCATAATAGGCAAGCATCGTCTCGCGGAAGGCCGGATCCTGCGGCCAGACGTTGACGCCGCGGAAGGGTTCGCCGCGTTCGATTCGCGGATCGTCGGGCGCAAGGTCGAGGCCGATGTTGAAGGCCTCCTTGAGGTCGGCGGGTTTGGCGGTGTCGAGCTTTTCGCCGAGCAGGCCGACGTAGCCGCGATTGTGCGGCGATTTCTCGATCGAAAGCGGTGCCTTGTCCTCGCGGGGGAGGGCGAAGAAATCGGCTGACCGGCCGAAGACCGCCTCGATCAGGTCATCCGGGATGCCGTGGCCGGTGACGTAGAAGAAGCCCGGACCGCGCGCCGCCGCGCCGATCGCATCGGCGACAGCCTTGAGCGCCGCGTTGCGGGCCTGCGGCGCCGCGGTGACGAGCGGGGAGAGGTCGATGACGGGCAGGCGTTCCATGAGATACCTCGGATGGGTCGGGCAGGTGGTCCGAGCTTAACGATAGGCGGGCGCATGCAAAAGGTCTTGCTCAGCAGGGGGCTGCGGAATTTTTCACGTCCTGCGGGCAGTGCCCGACGCTTCGGCCTGGCCGGCGAAAAGCCATGTCACCAGGAAGAGGAGGGACGCGACGCTGTAGGCGTTGAGCTCAAAGAGGCGATGCAACGCCTGCGGATCGAGTTCGGCAAGCGGCTCGCCGAAGCGGCCGTGGAGAACTGCGAAGGCGACGAAGGCGAAGCCGGCCAGACCCACCGCCCAATGGCGTTCCCGGTGGCGGAAGGAGAGGGCGGCGATCATGACGCAGGGCGCAAGGAAAAGCTCCGTGCCTGACGCCTCGCCGAAAAGCTTGGTGATGAAGATCGTGTCGACCATGCCAATGAGTGGCACCAGCACGCGCGCCAAGGTCGGCCATCGGCGGCCGAGGAGTGGAATTGTCAGAAAAATGGGCATCGACAGCATGGTCCAAAGCGACGCCCATGCGTCGTCGCCGACCATGAAGACGAAATAAAACGGATAGAACGGCTTGTTGGCGGCAATGGCGAGCGACAGGCGATGGCTTGCCCGCTGCAGCGGATCGGCGGGTGTGACGCTGTCCCTCAACCATTCCGCCGATCGCATGCGCCCCTCCGGTCCATCGCCGATCCGGCCCGGGGCGCTTCTGGAGCGGCGGGCCTGCGAAGGCTTCTACGGCTTATGGCTGCTTGCGGATGACGTCGGGTGCGAGCCCAAAACGCAAGAAGGGCCGCCCGCCCGGGCAGCCCTTCCATTGCCATCCGCAAAGCGGGGGCAAAACCCTCAGCTAGAACGCCCCCTGAAGGCGACGTTCTCAGCCGAGGTGCCCAGCACCTGCGGATTATGACAATGAGACACTGGATCACCTCCTTTCAATACGTTGACGACTCGAGAATGCTAACCCGGAAAATCGAATTCGCGAAGCCCTCAATTTCGGCAGGCCGGGGCTGAATGATGGGCATGGTCGCCTGCCATGAAAGCCCGTCATCCTTCCGCGAGTGCGCCTCACAAAAAATTTTCACTGCGGCCTTGAAACGGATGATCCGCGAATACACTTACGTTTTTATCAGGCCGGGCCCCTCTGGCAGCTCAAGGAGCTGCGATGTCGGACTGAGT
The DNA here is from genome assembly GCF_900231165.1 of Hartmannibacter diazotrophicus. GTDB lineage: Bacteria > Pseudomonadota > Alphaproteobacteria > Rhizobiales > Pleomorphomonadaceae > Hartmannibacter > Hartmannibacter diazotrophicus. The sequence goes on along the minus strand of NZ_LT960614.1, from coordinate 3,646,489 downwards.
GACAATTGAGTGGCCTGACACCTTGCCTTTCCGACGTGGACAAAACGAAACGTATGTGACGGACGATGCCTTTCACGGTGAGCGTTGGCGTCGCGTTGTCGCACGCGCTGCAGTTTCATGCCGGAAGGAAGGGATGCAGCACTCTCTCCAATCGGGTGCCCTGGCAAATTCCGGGACCCTGTTGGTGTGGGTGCCGTTTCATCCCAGCGAAGGACGGCAGGCCATTCTCCCCTGTTCTTGAACACGGAGAATTGGCATGGAGGGACTTCTTGCTGAACTGACCTCGCCGGAGGCGCTGACGGCGCTCCTGCAGGTTATCATGATCGATCTGGTGCTGGCTGGTGACAACGCGATCGTCATCGGCCTTGCCGCGGCGGGGCTGCCCAAGGAGCAGAGGGCCAAGGCTATCCTGATCGGCATTGGCGCTGCGACGGTGATGCGTATCGGCTTTGCCGGCATTACAACGGTCCTGTTGCAGATCGTGGGGCTGCTGCTCGCGGGCGGACTGCTGCTGCTCTGGGTTGCCTGGAAAATGTGGCGTGAACTGCGGCACGGCAATCACGATGCCGAACATGCCGGCGACGCGGATGACATCGCGACGGCCGGAAGCGTCGGCGCGCCGAGGAAGACGTTTGCTCAGGCCGCCTGGCAGATCGTCGTCGCGGACGTTTCGATGTCGCTGGACAATGTGCTTGCCGTCGCTGGCGCGGCGCGCGAGCATCCGTCGGTCCTCGTGATCGGGCTTGTGCTCTCGATCGCGCTCATGGGGCTTGCCGCGAACTTCATCGCGGGCCTTTTGAACCGGCACCGCTGGATCGCCTATGTCGGCCTTGCGATCATCGTCTATGTCGCCGGCGACATGATCTGGCGTGGAACGCATGAGGTGGCGCCGCTCGTCGTCGGCTGGCTCTGATCCACAAACGCCTCGTGCCGACTCGTTGGCACGGGGCTTTTTCACGTCCGTCTCAAACCCTGCATCCCGCAAGAGGGCGGAAGATCACTTGGGGGCGGTGTACCCGCCGGATGCGAAGGGCGAAAACAGAAAGGCCTCGATCAGCAGATCGAGGCCTTTCTTTTGTTCTTCGGCGAGTGGCCGGTCTCAGGCCGCATTGGGAAGATGCGTCTGATGCGAGAAGGCCACGTTGGTGCCGCGCAGGCGATCCTTGGCGGGAGCCGCGATCTCACGAGCATTGCGGATGATCGCGGGAAGCAGGCGGGCGTCCTTGACGACGATCTCGGCGAGAACAGCGGCGAGGCCGGCGACGGAAACGGCAAGGGTGGCATACTCGAGGAAATGAGCAGACATGGCGAAAATCCTTTCTGGCGGTTCAAGGCGTCTGGTTCCTCTGCCGGGAGCATCACTGCCTTGTTGCACTGCTTATATGGCCACCCATGTCGCGTGGTCAATGGTATCTGGCATGCCAGTTTTGCAGGGCTGATATCGAATAATCTCATATAGCTAGCGGCTCTCTTCGCTTCGCAAAATCTCATGCTGCAACTGCGAAGTGGAAGTATTGGCATGCCACATTCCAGCGCACTTTCGGGCGGACCGGGGAGCCGGATGGGATAGAGAAAGGCTGCAGCTGGTCGCCGTTGGGCTCTGAAAGGTTTTCTATGATTAAAAATCCGATGAAACCGCATAATTTCGGGTTTCTTGGATGAATTCCAAACGACTATATCCAAAAAATTGTGTATATATTTTAGACAATGAACTAATATTAACAAATATAACTATGATTATACATGATGCTTGGCGTCGGCGACAGTTCATTCCCGGCAACAGGCTGTTAAAACCATTAAGTCGCGATTTCGAGGCGTTGCGTTGCTCTGGTTTTCAATCGATTTTGCTTCCGATTGCCCCTTGCTATCAAGGGGTTGGCAATTCGGGCTCCGGAGCCTGAACGGGTGGGTGCATGGCTGACGATTATCCATGCATGAAATGCAGGTCATGAGTCTTCAGGTATCGAATGACGCATGGGCTGGTAGTTCGAGCGCCGCGCCCATGTGGAGGCGAGGGGCGTCTGATCCGGCTGCGGGCGCCGCCCGGCGGGTCCTGATCTTGCCGGCCTTGAAAAACAGACGGGCGGAAACGAGGCCGCCGCCCCCGTTCCCGCCCGCCTGGAATCGTGCTTGTGACGCTTACTTCAGCTTGTCGACATCGATCCCGATCGTGATGGCGCCGATTGCCTTGCCGCCGTCGGAGATCGAGAGGCTTGCCTGGGCAATGTTCTTGCCACCGTCTTCCTCGACTTCATCGATGAAGATGGCATCCGGGCCGGCGGCGTAGGTCTTCTGCCACTTGGCCTCGTCACCCTGGAAATAGTCGCCGGTGCCGTCGGTCTGTCCGACATTGAGGCCCGCCGCATCCATCACGAAGGCCTCGGTGATGACATCGCCGGCTTCCGAGCGCTTGGCTTTCAGGAAGGTCGAGAGATCGTTGGCCATGAGCGCAGCCATGGGCTCACCGCCTTTGCTCTCCTTCCAGGCATCGTCCATTTCCTTGATCTGGAAATAGTCGGTCTTGGCATGTGCCTCGTTGGACTTCTTGACGGCTTCGATCACCGCCGGGTCGGAAAGCCAAGGCTTCACGTTGGCCGTCACATAATCCGTCACCGGCTTCACGTGGGCTGCTTCCTCCGCAAAGGAAGCGGTGGGAAGTGCGATGGCTGATGCGAGCAGGCAAGCAGCGAGAAGGCTTTTCATGTTTCCCCCTAAGACTTTGTTTTGTTCATTGCGGCTTAGTCCGCGGCACGGACCGTAACACCTTGGCATTTGTTATGCCAACAAGAATCCATGCGAATTTATTCAGAAAAAATTGGTGCAACGCGAAACAAGAGATTTGGTATTTATTTCGAATCCTTGGGGCAATGGAGGATATGAAAATATAAACCGGCATTTAATTGGCATGCCAGACTTAAACCTGACCGACCCTGACAGGGTGCAGACCGGCGCGTCGGGTGGGGAATTGCGAAGCCGGGCAGGGTAATTCGCGTGAGGGGGAGGGGAGGCAACGCTCTGCCGGTGGCCGACGATCGGCCCTGCGAGATGTCTCGTCCATCGGCCGGCATGAAAGGCCGGACCGCCGGGACGGAGAGGCGTCCCCGAGTGCGCAAACGCGCCGCCGGGGCGACGGACAAAGCCGAATCGACGATGGCCCCGTTTTCCGCCGGTTCCGCCTGGGCCGACGACGGCGGGCGCGCCGCGCGAGGCCGCCCGGAAGCCGCTGGCAGGGGAGGATTGCCATGACGCGCGCTCGCAAGATGCATTAACGTTTCCGGGAAAACTGGTATTCAATTTCGCTAAAACGATTGAATTTATAGATATTTAGCCGCAATGTGCTCATACGTCGCGATTTGAAAACCCTTTGGTCGTTGTGGGTGTGCACCAAGGGCGAGATAATCATGACGAGCAAGGCAATGGTGCCTTGCGGGGATGGATTTCGCGTCGGTCACGCCTGTAGCAGTTGTTGCGTGATCAGATGAATTTACAACGATGGTGCAACGCAGCAACTATTTTTCTTCGCGGTCACTCGGATTGAAGTCAAAGTGAGGGCGGTTTCGGTATCCTTTTGATCAGATTGAGTCTTGTTGGTGTTTTGCGGTGCCGAAGCAGTGGCCCGAGGCGAGACGAAATCAGTCAGAAACAGGCATCGTTGGCCCCCGGATAGAAGAAATCTAGTTGATTTGGATGTCTCTGCCATACATTATGCCAGACGTCCGGCGGCTCGATCGTTGGCGAAATTAGAAAAACATCCGTTAGAATCGAACGGGAGGAAATTTTATGAAGAAGACCGTGTCTTCATTCCTGGCTGGGGTTGCCGCCGTGGGTGCCTTTGCCCTGGGGACCGTGGCGACGCCTGCTCTGGCTTGGGAGCCAGATAAAACGGTTGAATTCATCGTGCCGGCTGGTTCCGGCGGCGGTGCCGACCAGATGGCCCGCATGATTCAGGGCGTCATTCAGAAGCACAATCTGATGTCGCAGCCGCTGGTGGTCATCAACCGTGGCGGTGGTTCCGGTGCGGAAGGCTTCCTTGATGTGAAGTCGTCCGAAGGCAACCCCGACAAGATCATCATCACCCTTTCGAACGTGTTCACCACCCCGATGGCGACGGGCGTTCCCTTCTCCTGGAAGGACCTGACCCCGGTTGCGATGATGGCTCTCGACGAGTTCATCCTGTGGGTGAACGCGCAGTCGCCCTACAAGACCCCCGCGGAATACATCGACGCCGTCAAGGAAGGCGGACCGTCGAAGTTCCAGATGGGCGGCACCGGCTCCAAGCAGGAAGACCAGATCATCACCGCTGCCATCGAGCAGAACACCGGCGCCAAGTTCACCTACGTTCCCTACAAGGGCGGTGGAACGGTGGCGGCGCAGCTCGTCGGCAACCACATCACCTCGTCGGTCAACAACCCGATCGAGGCCGTGTCGCAGTGGCGCGCGGGTGAACTGCGTCCGCTCTGCGTCTTCGACTCGCAGCGTGTCCAGCTCACCGACAAGGTCACCGCCGACATGTCGTGGGGTGACATCCCCACCTGCACCGAGGCCGGTCTTCCGATCGAGTACCTCATGCTTCGCGGCATCATGATGCCCCCGGGCGTGAGCCAGGAGCAGGTCGACTACTACGTGGACGTCCTCTCGAAGGTCCGCGAGACCCCGGAATGGAAGGACTTCATGGCCAAGGGCGCGTTCAACACGTCCTTCATGAAGGGTGAAGAGTACCACGCCTGGCTCGAGAAGGCCGAAGCGACTCATCACGACCTGATGGACAAGGCCGGCTTCCTCAAGAAGTAAGCTGCCCTCGCAGTCTTCCGCCTCCGGCCGCAACGGCCGGAGGCGAACCATGCCGATCGGGTATGGCCAAAATCTTCAGCAAGATAAAAGGGATCGGGGGCGTCAATGGCTCACGAGGTTAATGAAAAGAGCGAGCACACCGTCTCGCACAGATCAGTCGAGTTGTTTGTGGCCGCGCTGTTGATGGTCGTGGCGCTCGTGGTCATGTACGACAACTGGAAGACGGGTGCCGGTTGGGCCTTCGACGGACCGGAGGCTGGTTATTTCCCCTTCTGGATCGGCGTGATCCTGCTGGTCACCAGCGCGGGAACCTTCATCAACACGCTTCGTCACAGCAAAGTCGGTCTTGAGACGTTCGTTGAGCGCCAGCAGCTCAAGCAGATCCTGCAGGTTTTCATTCCTGCGGTCGTCTACGTTGCCACCATCGGCTACATCGGCATCTACGTGTCGTCGGCCATCTTCATCGGCTTCTTCATGATCTATCTCGGCAAGTATCCGATCTACAAGGTCGTGCCGGTGTCGATTGGCGTGCCGCTGTTCATGTTCGTGCTGTTCGAGGTCTGGTTCCTGGTTCCCCTGCCGAAGGGTCCCCTGGAAGCTGCTCTCGGTTACTGATCGAAAACGGCGACCGCGCGTCGCCCGCCGTTGACACTGTCCTGACGTTCCACAGTTCTTCAGACTTCATGACATCAATCGAAATTTTGATGCCTGTCAGGTTTGCCGAAGAATGGTTTCGCCGGGCTTTGCAAGAGCTTATCCGTTCGTCTGGCGACAGGCACGCAGAAGGCTCGTGGAACCGTACCAGTCTTTCACACTGAAACGTCTGGTGCTGCAGCAGTGTTCCGGCACGCGGCCAAAAAATTTTGCGAAAATCGCTGGCATGCCAAAAATATGCCAACGTCAATTCAAGTGACTCGAAGACTTGGAGCCGACAAAAGGCCGCTTAGAAGCCTTCTTACCGTCAGGCTCCAAGGAAGAAATACCTAACGGAGGATCCTCCCTTGGACGCGTTCTTTTCCCTGATGCACGGGTTCGGCGTCTTGGCCGATCCGATGAACATCGTCTACATGTTCATCGGCGTTTTCCTGGGCGTTCTCATCGGTGTGCTCCCGGGCCTCGGCGGCGCCAACGGCGTTGCCATTCTGTTGCCCCTGACCTTCTCGATGGACCCCACGTCCGCGATCATCATGCTCTCCTCCATCTACTGGGGAGCCTTGTTCGGCGGCGCTATCACGTCGGTCCTGTTCAACATCCCGGGCGAACCCTGGTCGGTGGCAACCACCTTCGACGGCTTCCCGCTCGCTCAAAAGGGCCAGGCGGGCCAAGCGCTGACGGCGGCGTTCACGTCGTCCTTCATCGGTGCGTTCATCGCCACCGTCGTCCTGACCTTCCTTGCCCCGCTGATCGCCAGCTTCGCCTTGCGGTTCGGTCCGGCCGAGTTCTTCTCCGTCTACCTGCTGACCTTCTGCTCCTTCGTAGGTATGGGCAAAGAGCCGCCATTCAAGGTCTTGTCGGCCATGATGTTGGGCTTCGCTCTGGCCTGCGTCGGCATGGACGGCGTGACGGGCGAACTGCGCATGACCTTCGGTACGGTCGAACTGCTGCGTGGCTTTGACTTCCTGATCGCGGTTATCGGTCTCTTCGGCGTCGGCGAAATTCTGCTGACCATGGAAGAGGGCCTCGCCTTCCGCGGCAAGGATGCCAAGATCAGCCCGACGGTTGTCTGGCAGACCTGGAAGATCCTGCCGAAGTACTGGGTCACCTCGATCCGCGGTGCCATCGTCGGCTGCTGGATGGGCATCACTCCCGGTGGCGCGACTCCGGCCTCCTTCATGAGCTACGGCCTTGCCAAGCGCTTCTCGAAGAACGGCGACAAGTTCGGCACCGGTGAACTGGAAGGCGTCGTCGCCCCGGAAACCGCCGCTCACGCGGCCGGTACGTCGGCCCTGCTTCCGATGCTCACCCTCGGCATCCCGGGTTCGCCCACTGCCGCGGTTCTGCTCGGCGGTCTGCTGATCTGGGGTCTCCAGCCCGGCCCGCTGCTCTTTGTTGAGCAGAAGGACTTCGTCTGGGGTCTCATTGCCTCGATCTACCTCGGCAACATCGCCGGCCTGATCGTGGTGCTGACGACGGTTCCGATCTTCGCGTCGATCCTGCGCATTCCGTTCTCGATCATTGCGCCGATCATCCTCGTGATCTGTGCGATCGGTGCCTACACGGTGAACAACGCGCTCCTGGACATCTCGGTGATGATGGTCTTCGGCGTAATCGGTTACCTCTTCAAGAAGTGCAACTACCCGCTCGCTCCGATGGTTCTGGCTCTTGTTCTCGGTGCCAATGCCGAAAACGGCTTCCGTCAGGCGATGCTGGTTTCCGAAGGCGACATGTCGATCTTTTTCTCCAACTGGCTGGTTGGTTCGATCGTCACGCTCGCTCTCTTCATGCTCTTCTGGCCGGTGATCTCGTCCCTGATCAACAACATCAAGGGCAAGGGCGGCACGCCGGGCGAAGCTTCGGCCTGATCGACCCGATCGGTTCAACGACAATCGAGATGCCGCGGAGTTCGCTCCGCGGCATTTTTCGTTCAGGCCGGCTTCGGAAGTTGATCGCCCGCCGTTTCCGCGACCGTGTCCGAAGGGCCCGGATCGCACTGCGCTTCGACCGGTGCTGCAACTGGCGCACTGTTCAGGCCGGCGCGGGAGCAGCCTCCTTCCGCAGTCTTCTCAGAGTGTCAATTTCATCAAACCTGTTTGATTGGCGCGTTTTTCGTAAACAGTCAGTCCATGCATAGGTGGCTGACGTCACCGCCAATAAGCCTATATGCCTGCCAACGAACCAATCGAACGTCGATGGAGGCATTATGGCAAAGGTTCTCGTTCTCTATTATTCGGCCTATGGGCACATCGAGGCGATGGCCAAGGCCGTCGCTGAAGGCGCGGCGTCGGAAGGCGCCGATGTGACGATCAAGCGCGTTCCGGAACTCGTGCCGGAGGAGGTCGCCAAGGCGTCTCATTTCAAGCTCGACCAGGACGCGCCAATCGCGACCGTCGACGAGCTGTCGGACTACGACGCCATCATCTTTGGCGCCGGCACGCGCTTTGGCACCGTCGCGTCGCAGATGCGCAACTTCATCGACCAGACCGGGAGCCTTTGGTTCCAGGGCAAGCTGGTCGGCAAGGTCGGTTCCGTCTTCACGTCGTCGGCCACGCAGCATGGCGGCCAGGAGTCGACGCTGCTCGGCTTTATCCCGACGCTGATGCATCACGGCATGGTGGTTGTCGGTCTGCCCTATTCCTTCCAGGGCCAGATGGGCGTCGACGAGATCAAGGGCGGTTCGCCCTACGGCGCCTCGACGATCACCGACGGCGACGGCTCCCGCATGCCGTCGGCCGTGGAGCTCGATGCCGCCCGCTTCCAGGGCGCGCATGTGGCCAAGATCGCGGCCAAGATCGCGAGCTAAAGAGTATGTCTTGCGGCGGCCGGGCTATTCGGCCGCCGCAAGCATCGGCTCGACCCAATCGCCCTTCGACAGATCGTCGACCTGACGGCCGATCTCTGTGGAAACGAAGCGCGAGAACGGCCCGAGATGGACGAAGAGGGCGATCATCCGCAGCGCCGGCTTCAGGCTCTTGGGATTGCGGATCAGACAGTCCGCGACCGTTACCCAGAAAAGCCCACGCCAGGCCGGAAAGCGGACAGTGAAGGCGTAAAACAGGCGCAGGGCCTGTATCGTATCCTTGCGAAAATCGCCTGACATGAGCGATCCGTTCGGCCTTGAGGTGTCGATCCGGCGCACGACGGAGCGCACGCGGGCGAAATATGCCTCCGGCCGGTAGATGCGGTCGACGAGGGCGCGATAGTCAGCCAGCACTTCGGCGCGCGGTCGCTGCGTGACGAAATTCAGCCCCGAGGTGCATTGATCGTCGAGCCCGTCATCGAGGTCGACGGAGTGCTGCGTATGCAGCCGGCCTTCGCGGCGCAGGCGACGGGTCAACTGCGTGTTCGGCAGGGCGTAGAGCAGGCCGGCCATCGCGACAGGCATCGCCGCCTCCTCGATCAGCGCCCCGATTTCCTTGCCCGCCTTGCTGCTTTCCTCGTCAAAGCCGATGATGAATCCGGCGATGACGAACATCCCCTTGTCGTAGATATTCTGGATGCTTGCCGCGATGTCGCGGCGGGTGTTCTGCTTCTTGCGCGTGGCGTTGAGAACGTCTGGATCCGGGCTCTCGATCCCGATGAAGACGGCGAAAAATCCGGCTTGCGCCATCAGTTCGAGCAAAGCGTCGTCGTCCGCCAGATTCAAAGAGGCCTCGGTCGAAAGCTCGAAGGGCCGGTTGTGGCGCGTCTGCCAGTCGATCAGATGGGGCAGGAGGGCCTTGAGCGCCTTCTTGTTGCCGATGAGGTTGTCATCGACGAAATCGACATGACCGCGATAGCCGAGGTCATGGAGACGCTGCAGCTCGGCAAGGATCTGGGGGACCGTCTTCGTACGGGGCTTCCGGCCATAAAGTTCGATGATGTCGCAAAATTCGCAGGTGAACGGGCAGCCACGCGAAAACTGGATATTCACTTCGAGATAGTTCGAGAAATCGATGAGATCGAAGCGCGGAATGGGCGTTGTGGTCACATCGGCCTGAAACTTCGGCGCTTCGAAGGTGCCGCTTCGCGCGCCATCCTCGTAGGCTTGCACGAACTCGCCGATGATGCTTTCCGCCTCGCCAAGGACCCGGAAGCTCGCCGCTTCGTAGCGGTCCGGGCTGGACGTGGCGTCCGGTCCGCCAACCACGGTGACGATCCCCCGGCTGCGGCACATCTCCAGCAATCGCAATGCGGCGGCCTGCTGCGGCAGCATCCCCCCGATCATCACCATGTCCGCCCAGGCGAGATCGGGCTCTTCCAGCGTCGCGACATTCAGGTCGACGAGCCGGACTGGCCAGGTCGGTGGCAACAAGGCCGCGACCGTCATCAGGCCAAGTGGCGGCGCGACGTATCTGGCGCCCACCATTTCGCAGGTGCTGCGATAGTTCCAGAAGGACGACCCGTTGAAGGCCGGGTAGATCATCAGCACGTTGGGGGCGGTTTCACTCACGTCGCAACTCCCGTTGAAGGCATGGCGTGCGCCGCTTCCGTGCGCTGACAGGAAATTCGGGCGGATCGTTTCGTCAAACAATCTGCATGGCTGTCCGAGAGTTCGCCCGCGAGAGGGCTGCCTGAGCGCGGACTTGCCGGTGAATTCCGCCTGTTTCGGCAATTCAGCCGACATTAAATTCAAGTCTGGAAAGACTAGATTGCGCCGGGATGCAGAACAATATTCGGAAAATTTGATCCGATCTCGTCTCGGCCTCAGGTTCGATTTCCCGATCACTCACTCTACGCAGATTTCTTTACATCAATCGATGGCGGATTTGTGATGCGTATAAATTATGGGCAGAGAGATTATTATTTGACCTCCCTTGCACAGACTTGCGGCTTTCGATTTGGTGGGGCGGCCCTATACTTCGGGAAGTTTCTAGGGTTCCGGTGCAGGCAATCGAAGCATTGCGGCACGGCTGGTCCGAGAGAAACGCCCCGCCGGAGAGACATCCGACGGGTCCACGGCGGGACAAAAGCCCGGGAGGCTCATGCAGCGATATCGTTGCTTTGGAGATCCCGTGTGCCGTGATTTCCAAACCTTGAGCAGCGCCGCGTGAGCTCCAGACCTTTACGACGAGGGGAGCAGCCGTATGCGCACCAAGACATTTTCCAGCTTCGCCCGATCCTTCACTCTCGCCGCGACAGGTCTTGCCATCGGGCTTGCGGCGAGCATGACCCCGGCGGCGGCCGAGGCGAAGAAGGAATTCAACATCGCCTGGACGATCTACGTCGGCTGGATGCCGTGGCCCTATGCGGCGGACGCAGGCATCGTGAAGAAATGGGCCGACAAATACGGCCTCACGATCAACGTCACGCAGATCAACGATTATGTGGAGTCCATCAACCAGTACACGGCCGGCAAATTCGACGGCGTGACGGTGACGAACATGGATGCGCTGACGATCCCGGCGGCCGGCGGCGTCGACACCACGGCGCTCATCGTCGGCGACTTCTCCAACGGCAACGACGGCATCGTCTCCAAGACCGCGAAGTCGGTGGCGGACCTCAAGGGCGAGACCGTCAATCTGGTCGAGCTTTCGGTGTCGCACTATCTGCTCGCCCGCGCGCTCGATACGGCCGGCCTTTCGGAGAAGGACCTGACGGTCGTCAACACGTCCGACGCGGACATGGTCGCCGCCTTCAAGGCGCCCGAGACGACGACGGTCGTGACCTGGAACCCGCTGCTGGCCGAGGTGAAGGCCGAGCCGGGTGCGACCGAGGTCTTCAACTCCTCCCAGATCCCGGGCGAGATCATCGACATGCTCGCCGTCAACACGGAGACGCTGAAGGACAACCCCGATTTCGGCAAGGCTCTCGCCGGGGCCTGGTATGAGACCATGGCGCTGGTCATCGACCAGGCGGAAGCGGGCCAGAAGGCAAGGGCCGCGATGGGCGAGATGTCGGGCACGGACATGGCCGGCTACGACGCGCAGCTTGCCGCCACCAAGCTCTTCTCCAGCGCTGCCGATGCGGTCGCCTTCACCAAGAGCGAGGATCTGGTGACGACGATGGATCACGTGCGCACCTTCTCCTTCGACCATGGTCTCCTCGGTGATGGCGCTCCGAGCCCCGATGTCATCGGCATCGGCTTTCCGGGCGGCAAGGTGCTTGGCGACGAGGGCAACGTGAAGCTGCGCTTCGATCCGAGCTACATGGAGATGGCCGCCGAAGGAAAGCTCTGATCGCTTTCTCCAGGCCATTCATCCTTGCCTGATGGCGAAATGGGAGGGGGCTGCCCCCTGGCACTCCCTCTCAATCGCCAATGGAACGAACCGTTGACCAAAGAGGAGACAGGCTGATGCGACGCGCCATGAACGTCGTGCCGGGGAAGGGGGCACGGTTTTTCCTTGCCCTGATCCCCTTCGTCCTGATCGCATTCCTCTATGTCACGGGCTCGGCCGAACGGCGGGCGGTGAACCCGAACGACAAGCTGTTGCCACCGGTTTCCGAAATGGCGACGACCGTGACACGGCTTGCCACGGAGCCGGACAAGCGGTCGGGCACGCTGGTGCTTTGGGCCGATACGGCAGCCAGTCTGCAGCGGCTGGGTCTCGGGCTCGGCTTTGCCGCGGCCATCGGCCTCGGCTTCGGTCTTCTTCTCGGCATGCTGCCGACGGCAAGCGCCGGCCTCGGGCCGCTGGTCGCGGTGTTGTCCATGATCCCGCCGATGGCGATCCTGCCGGTGCTGTTCATCGTCTTCGGCCTTGGCGAATTGTCCAAGGTGATGCTGATCGTCATCGGCATCACGCCCTTCCTGATGCGCGATCTTGCGATGACCGTGGGGGCCATTCCGCGCGAGCAGATGATCAAGGCGCAGACGCTCGGCGCCTCCACCTGGCAGACGACGCTTCGGGTGGCGCTGCCCCAGACCTTTCCAAGGCTTCTGGAAGCGCTTCGCCTGTCGCTCGGGCCGGCTTTCCTGTTTCTCATTTCGGCCGAGGCCATCGCGGCGGAGAACGGCCTTGGCTACCGTATCTTTCTCGTCCGGCGCTACCTCGCCATGGACACCATCCTGCCCTATGTCGCCTGGATCACGCTGATCGCCTATGTGCTCGATTTCGCTCTTGCGCGGCTCGCCCGCTGGGGCTTCCCCTGGGCCTACGTGCAGGAGGCCCGCTGATGAGTGCGATCTCGGTCCGCGATGTCTGGATGGAATATGGCGACCAGATCGTCATCGAGGGTCTGAACCTCGAAATTCCCTCGGGTGCGTTCCTGTCGGTCGTCGGTCCCTCCGGCTGCGGCAAGTCCACCTTCCTGCGCATGGTGCTGGGGCAGGAGCGGCCGACACGGGGGCAGATTCTGCTCGACGGCGAGCCGCTGCCCGGTGAGCCGGGTCCCGACCGTGGCGTCGTCTTCCAGCGCTATTCCGTCTTTCCGCACCTGACCGCGCTCGAAAATGTCCTGGCCGCCTTCGAATTCTCGGCAAGTCCCTTCCTTGGCAAACTCTTCGGCGCACGCCGCCGCGCCGCGCTCGAAGAGGCGCGCGGGCTGATCGAGGAAGTGGGGCTCGGCGAACATGGCGGCAAATATCCCTCGCTGCTGTCCGGTGGCCAGATGCAGCGTCTGGCCATTGCCCAGGCCATTGCGAAAAGGCCGAAGGTTCTGCTGCTGGACGAGCCCTTCGGTGCGCTTGACCCCGGCACGCGGGCGCAGATGCATGCCCTCATCAAGCCGATCTGGAAAGACTGCGGCATGACGGTGATCATGGTCACCCACGACCTGAAGGAAGCCTTCGGGCTCGGCACGCGGGTCGTCGCCTTCGACAAGCCGCGCGTCGATCCGCAGGCCCCCGGCCGCTATGGCGCCAAGATCACCTACGACTTTGACCTCGATCCGGGCTCCGCTGTCCCGGTTCTCGGATTTTCCAAACCGCTGCCTCCGGTTACCGAGGCCCAAGAAGAAGCAAGGAGCGTTGCATGATGTCGCATGGTCCCGTCCGTCAAGCCAAAAGGGCCGGCATCACCAAGGTGGCCGGGCGGTCCCGCCGCCACCATCCCGATTTCAACAAGCTGGAGACCCAGGGTTGGAGGGCGCTGGAGGCCGAGGCCGAGCTTTCCGGCAAGGGCTGGGCGCGCGAGCGCAAGTGGGCGCTGGAGATGGGCCTGCCGGGGGCGGAAAGCCTCACCGACAAGTCGATCCCGACCTTTGCGCGCGGGGAACTGCCGCATTTCGCCGGCATCAACACCTTCCTCAAGGCGCCATACGTGGAGAACGTCCGCGACGTCGCCAAATACGACGCCGCCGTCCTCGGCATTCCCTTCGACAGCGGCACGACCTACCGCCCCGGCACCCGCTTCGGGCCGCAGGGCGTGCGCCGCATCTCCGCGCTCTATACGCCCTACAACTACGAGATGGGCGTCGACCTGCGCGAACAGATGACGCTGTGCGATGCCGGCGACGTCTTCACGATCCCGGGCAACCTGGAAAAGAGCTTCGACCAGATCACGCGCGGCGTCGCGCATGTCTTCTCGTCTGGCGCGCTGCCGGTGATGATCGGCGGCGACCACTCCATCGGCTTTCCCTGCGTGCGCGGCATCGCCGAGTGCACCTCGAAGAAGATCGGCATTATCCACTTCGACCGCCACATCGACATCCAGGAAAAGGATCTCGACGAGCGGATGCACACGACGCCGTGGTTCTGGGCGACCAACATGCCGAACGTGCCGGCGACGAACCTCGTCCAGCTCGGTATCGGCGGCTGGCAGGTGCCGCGCGACGGCGTGAAGGTCGGGCGCGAACGCAACACCAATGTGCTGACGATCGACGATATCGAGCGGATCGGCCTGGAAAAGACCGCCGAGATCGCCCTCGAACTCGCCTGGAAGGATGCCGACGCGGTCTATATCTCCTTCGACGTCGACAGCATCGACTGCGGCTTCGTGCCGGGCACCGGCTGGCCGGAACCGGGCGGCTTCCTGCCGCGCGAGGCGCTGAAGATCCTCGGTCTCGTCGCTGCGGAAGGCCTTTGCGGCCTCGAGGTCGTCGAGGTCAGTCCGCCCTACGACACCTCGGACATCACGGCGCTCTTCGGCACCCGCGTGATCGTCGAGGCGCTCGGGTCGATGGTCGCCAATGGCAAGCTCGGCAGCCACAAGCATCTCATCGACAAGCCGGTGGCCTATTGAGGGAAGGGAATTCCCCTCCTCCATCTGCAAGGACTGCTTTCATGCACGACGACCACCATCATCATGACGGCCATTCGCATGCGCACAGCCATGCGCATGGCCATCACCACCACGGCCACGGGCATTCGCACGTTGGCCCGGGACACAACGGCGGCCGCGACACGACGCAGTGGCAGACGCCGCATCTGCCGCATGACCACGTCCACGAGCCGCCGCCGGCGCAGCGCGACCTCGACCTCGTGGAGAAGACCTTCGTCGAGAGCTTCGCGACGACATCCGACGTCACGAGCTTCCTGCGGCTTGCGGGAATTCCGTTCGTCGGCGTCGACGAAGAGGGGCGGCGACTGCATCTCCTGCGCGTCGAGATCGAGGATCTGACGGATGTCGGGTCGGTCGTGCCGCTGCTGGGGGGGCAGGGCGTTCGCTACGATCCGCTGCCGGCCCAGCTTGCCTCGCGCCGGCGTCAACTCGCCTTCGTCTATCACGATGGAAAGCGCGTGGAGCGGCTGGACTTTGCCAACGCACGGGCGCTCAAGGACGAGAGCGATGCCTCGGAAGTGAGCTTCGGCCAAGGGTAATGCCACTCGGCCTGGAACCTTCGGCAGGCCTCAACCGTTGCCCCGCTGCTTCAAAAGGATGCTAGGAAGGCATCCGAGCGGCGGGCTGCGGTGAGAGATGTTGGTTCCATGAAGATTTTCGAGTGCCAGTCCTGCGGCAATGCCGTCCACTTCGACAACACGGCGTGTCTCCAATGCGGCCATTGGCTCGGCTATATCCCGGGCCTTGCCGGCATGTCTGCCGTCGAGGAGGACAATGGCGTCTGGCGGGCCCTGATCGACGGGGGCTCCTATTTCTTCTGCGACAATGCCAAAAGGGACGCCTGCAACTGGCTGCTTCCCGCCAGGCATGGCCCGGGGCTTTGCGCCGCCTGCCGTCACAACCAGACCGTCCCCGATCTGACGCAGCCGGAAAACCAGACCCGCTGGGTGAAGCTGGAGCGGGCCAAGCGTCACCTCTTCTATTCATTGACCCGCTGGCAACTGCCGATGCCGAGCCGCACGGAGGACCCGAATGAAGGCCTGGCCTTCGATTTCATGGCCGACGTGACGAAGCCGGACGGCACGGTCGAGCCGGTCATGACGGGTCATCAGGACGGCCTCATCACGATCAATATCGCCGAGGCGGACGATGTCGAGCGGGAAGGTCGGCGGACGGCGATGGCCGAGCCCTATCGCACCCTTCTCGGCCATTTCCGCCATGAGGTCGGGCACTTCTACTGGAACCTGCTGGTGCGGGACGGCGGCCGGCTCGACGGATTCCGGCACATCTTCGGCGACGAGCGGGCCGACTACGGCGAGGCCCTGGAGCAGCACTACGAACAGGGGCCGCGCGCCGATTGGCCCCTGCACCACATCAGCAGCTATGCCTCGGCCCATCCGTGGGAGGATTTCGCCGAGACCTTCGCCCATTATGTCCACATGGTCGATGGTCTGGAGACGGCGCGCAGTTACGGGATCGCTATCCGGGCGCATGTCGATGTCGGCGACGGGCTGGAGAGCCCGATGGCCGCCAATCCCTATCACACGGAAAGGGTCGACGACCTGATCGAACCCTGGGTGCCTTTGACGGTGGCGATGAACAGCCTCAGCCGCAGCATGGGCCAGCCGGACCTTTATCCGTTCATCCTGTCGGAGCCGGTGAAGGAAAAACTCGGATTCGTGCACGACCTCATCCGGTCGGCGCGCGATCCTTCGGCGCCCCGGTGATGCCGGAGCGGGCAGGATGTCTCAGGCGCGGTAGACGAGCATCTCGGTCTCGGTCTCGGTCTCGTCCACGTCGACATCCATGTCATCGTTTTCGAAGGGCTGCCAGCTGATGACGCAATCCCGGCCGGTCCGCTTTGCCTGGTAGAGGGCGTCGTCGGCGCGCTTGATCATCTCGCGGACATTCCCGGCCGGGTTCAGCCGGTCCATGGTGAAGAGACCGCCGCTGATGGTGACGAGCCCCTTCTCGCTGGCCACATGCGGCATGGCGAGCTGGCGGATGGAGACGCGGAAGCCCTCGGCGATGACGAAGGCGCTCTCCCGGCGGCAGTTGGGGAGAATGGCGACGAGTTCCTCGCCGCCATAGCGGGCAACGAGGTCGACCGGCCTGTTGCAGATGCCGCGCAGGCAGCTGGCGATCCTGCGGATGCAGTCGTCGCCGGCCAGATGGCCGTAGGTGTCGTTATAGGCCTTGAAGACGTCGATATCGACGAAGAGCAGGCTGAGCGCAGAGCCTGTGTCCCTGGCGTGGGCGAATTCCCGCTCGATCTTTTCTTCAAAGGCCCGGCGATTGCCGAGACCCGTCAGACCGTCCGTTTCGGCAAGGACGGCCAACTGCCGGTTCATCGTCGCGAGGGTCGTCTCGGTCAGCTTGGACTTCGAGATGTCGCTGACAACGCTGAGGAAACCGCCATTGGCAAGCCTGCGGTCGCGAACCTCGATCCAGCGGCCGTCGCCGAGCTTGAATTGGCGGCTTTCGTTCGTGCGTCCCGCATGCAGGACCATCTGGATCCAGTCGTCCAAATCGCCGGAAGGCGTTTCCTCGCCGCGCTGGACCGCTGCACGCAGAACATGCTCCAGAGAGGTGCCGGGAACGCGCAAATCCGACGTGCGGGGAAAGAGTTCGCGAAACTGATTGTTGCTGAAGACGATCCTGTTGCTGCCGTCGTAGATGACGAGACCATCGGCCATGAAGGCAAAGGCGTCCGCGAGCAACTGCTGGCTTTCCTGGTACTGGCTTTCCAGCTTCTTCTTTTCGGTGACGTCGCGATTGTGGGTCACGATGCCGACGATCTTGCCGATTTCGTCGCGCAGCGGCGACTTGTGGCTCGACAGGAACATGGACCTGCCGTCGGCACTGACGCTGGTCTGCTGGAAGGTCATCGGCTGGCCCGTCAGCACCACCTGCTGCTCATCGAGATGGCTCTTCCGGGCAATCTCGATCGGCAGATAATCGAAGTCGGTCCGTCCGATGACATCCGCAGGACGGTCGGCACCAAGGTGCCGGGCGGTTGCGGGATTGGCCGCCAGAAATCGGCCGTCCTTGTCCTTGACGCTGAGACCGTCCGGCAGGGTGTCGACGATGGCGCGGAAGAACCGGGTTGCCGCCGTTGCTTCGCGCCGGGCCTCCTCGGCGATGCAGGTAAGCCCACTCACGAGCGCGGCGACAAAGGTCAAAATTCCGGCAAGGGGGATCAGGAGACCCTCGTTGCCGTCGGCCCTGGCCAGATACAGAACGGCCTCGCCGACCATGGCTCCGGTCGAAAGCAGAATGGCAAGCCAGAGGAGGTCGCGTTCCGTCGGCCGGCGGCCGTGAAGGAGATGGTGGGCGGCGATGCCGACCGCGGTCGCGGCGGCGGTCATCAGGTAGATGCCGATAAAGGGCTCTGTCTTCAACAGGATGCCGCCGGCACCGGCGACGACGGCGGCAAGGGTCGCCGCGACGGGACCGGCGAGAAAGCCGCAGAGCGCGAGAAGAACAGGATGGAGGTTCATTCCGACGCTGGTCGCGTCAAATCGTTCGACGGCCATCAGGAGAATGGCCCCGAGACCGGTCACGGCGGCCGATGCCAGTTCGCGGTGAGTCTGGTGCCACGTGGCCGTCAGATCCCGAACGACGTTCCATGCAACCGCTACGATCAGGAGCAGTGCGAAACTGTCTTCAATGCTGGCCCAGAACGTGTCCAACGGGCAATCCCAGAACTGAAAAATGATGCCGACGGCTGTTTTCAGCAACGACAATTGCATGATCCTGTAAACGTTCGTTTAAACGGGATGCCAAAGAGCGGGGATGAAATACTGCGGCGAGATACCGTGCTGTCTTTTTGTCCGGATTTCCGCCGATCCGGGGCATCCATGGCGAGGCCAGCGGAGATGCGGATCTTGAATCGCCACCGCTCACACATGGATGATCGCTGGGCATTGACCCGCTCGAAACCTAATCGATTGAACAACGGTTCAACGAATACGACGGAAAAAGGGGATGGCGCGCTTCGACGACTTTGAATTGCTGAGCGGGCTGGTGGGGGCCGCACCCGTGCGCCGCACCCGGATGGCCGGCGGCGACCTCTCGCTTGTGGAACGCGTCGAATTGCAGGACGGCCGGAGCGTCATTCTCAAGCATGGACCGCAGGTGCAGCGGGAGGCCGCAATGCTTCGCGCGATTGCCCAAAGTGGGGCCCCGGCGCCGGAGGTTCTCGGCGTTGCAGGCGACCTGCTGGTCATGGAAGCGCTTGCAAGCGATGGCTCTCTCGGGAGTGCCTGGGGAGCGCTCGGAGCCGCTGTCCGCCTGCTGCATGATGTCCCGGGCGATGCCTATGGCTGGGAGAGCGACCATGCCTTCGGCCCGGTTCCGATCGAGAATGGCTGGAGCGAGACCTGGCCGGAATTCTGGGCCGAGCGCCGGCTTCGGGTCTTTCTCGCCCATGTTCCCGCCGATCTCGGACGGCGGATCGAGAGGCTTTGCAACAGCCTCGGCGTCCGGTTGCCGGAGCGGCCGAAAGCCTCGCTTCTTCACGGCGATCTCTGGACCGGCAACGTGCTTGTCGCCGGCGGACAGGTGACGGGGCTGATCGACCCCGCCTGCTATTTCGGCCACTCTGAGGTGGATCTCGCCATGCTCTGCCTGTTCGGGTCTCCGTCACCTGCGTTCTATTCGGCTTATGGACCGCTGGAGCCGGGGTATCGCGAGCGGCAGGCGGTCTACAGCCTGTGGCCGGCGTTGGTTCACCTGCGCCTTTTCGGCGGCGGCTACCGACCCATGGTGGAACGGTTTCTTTCCGACTGCGGCGTCTAGCGCCTGGAGCATTCGTGGCTCATCGAGCTTGATACGTTGACATCAACGTAATTTTGCGGACATGCTTGCGGCGCGGGCGAGGGGGAAAAGCAGCCGGACAGGGCACCAGGGAAATGGTGGCCCGATGTCAGGGAGGGCGAACGAATGGCGGAGAGAGTTCTGGTGCTGATCGGCACCAACAAGGGTGCGTTCATTCTTGAAAGCGATGCCGGGCGCAAGGGCTTCAAGCTTCGCGGCCCCTTCTGCGACCACTGGCCCATTCATCATGTCGTCGGCGACGAAGCCACCGGAACGATCTACGCCGGCGGCGGCAATCCGTGGACGGGGATCGGCGTCTGGCGGTCCGACGATCTCGGCGAAACGTGGGACTGGTCGGGCGATGGGCTTACCAATCCGGATGGTGCCGAGGCGCTGAAATCGGTCTGGAGCCTTTCATCCTCAAAGGGACGGCTGCATGTCGGCGTCGAACCGGCGGGCCTTTTCGTCAGCGAGAACGGCGGGAAGAGTTTTTCGCATGTCGACGGCCTGCAGGCGCATCCCTCGCGGCCCGAGTGGCAGGCGGGCGGCGGTGGACTCATCCTGCATTCGCTGGTGACCGATCCGGAAGACCCCGGCCGCATCTGGGTCGGCATTTCCGCCGCTGGCGTGTTTCATTCGGCGGACGGCGGCAAGACCTGGGAGGCGCGCAACCAGGGCACACGCTGCGATTTCATGCCCGAGGACATGCGCTATCCGGAATACGGCCAATGCGTCCACTGCCTCGTGCGCGCGCCGGGCAAATCGCTGCGTCTCTACCAGCAGAACCACTGCGGCATGTATCGCAGCGACGATGGCGGCACAGGATGGACGTGCGTCGAGGAGGGGCTTCCCTCCACCTTCGGCTTTCCGGCGGCGACGCATCCGCGCGACCCGGACACGCTCTTCCTCGTGCCGCTCAACGGCCAGGAGGGACGCTACATGCCCGACGGCAAGGCTGCGGTCTGGCGCACGCGCGACGGCGGCCGGACATGGCAGGACCTGCGTCAGGGGTTGCCGCAGGAAAACGCCTATCTCTGCGTCCTGCGGCAGGCGATGGCGACGGACGCGCTGGCGCCCGCCGGCGTCTATTTCGGCACCAACTCCGGCACGCTGTTCGCCAGCCCCGACGAGGGCGAAACCTGGCAGATGGCCGCCATGCACCTGCCGATGATCATGTCGGTGGAGACGATGGTGGTTTCCTGAGGGGCCGGTGCGTTGCAGACCCGGCTCAAGGGCAGTCATCAAGGAAATGAATTGGTCTTTTGCGTTGAACCGGTTTACACGGCCAGTCTCACGGAAAGACTTCGATGGCCCTCGACAGCTCGCAGCCGGCGCCGGCGCTCAAGAATGAAGACACGCTTGCCGGCTTCGGCTACGCGTTCACCGCCTATGTCCTGTGGGGCTTCCTGCCGCTCTACATGAAGGCGGTGGCACACATTCCCTCCTCGGAAGTTGTCGCCCACCGCATTCTCTGGTCAGTGCCGATCGCCGGCTTCGTTCTGGCCTTCCGTGGGCGCGTGGGCGATGTGTGGATCGCCCTGAAGACGCCGCGTATGCTGGGCATGGCGGCGCTGACGGCGAGCCTCATCAGCGTGAACTGGCTGATCTATGTCTGGTCGATCGCGGCCGGCCGAGCGCTGGAATCGGCGCTCGGCTACTACATCAATCCGCTGTTCAGCGTGGCGCTGGGCGCCATCGTCCTGAAGGAGCGTCTGACGCCGATCCAGCTTGCCGCCATCGGTCTTGCGGTCGTCGCGGTGGCGGTTCTCGCGGTTGGAGCCGGCGGACTGCCATGGGTCTCGCTGGCGCTCGCCTTCAGTTGGGGCTGCTATGCGCTCCTGCGCAAGACGTTGCCGGTCGGTCCCAATCAGGGGTTCTTCCTGGAGGTGCTGCTGCTTTCGCCGGTCGCGCTCGGCTACCTCGCCTATCTGTACACCTCCGGGGAGGGCCATTTCGGCTTCACGGGGATGCCGGACATGCTGTTGCTGATGGCGTCGGGGCTGGTCACGGCAGTGCCGCTGATGATCTACGCCAACGGGGCCAAGCTGCTCAAACTCTCCACCATCGGCATCATGCAGTATATCGCGCCGACGATGATCTTCCTGATCGCCGTCTTCGTCTTCCACGAGCCGTTCGGCCCGGAAAAGCTGGTTGCTTTCGGCTTCATCTGGGCGGCGCTGGCGCTCTATTCCTTCTCCATGCTGCGGGGACGCTAGTCCGCGGCAAGCCCCGCGCCACCCGCCGTTCCGCATCCGCAAAATGACGGAACTTGCGCTTGCGGCCATCGCTATATAGTCTGACTACATGACGATAGAAGCGCATATCTCCCTGAAGGCGGAAAACGCGGGCAGCGTCGGGCGCGAACGCATCCGGTTGCTTGAGGCCGTGGCGCGCGAAGGCTCGATCACGGCCGGCGCCAAGGCGGTCGGGCTCTCCTACAAGGCCGCCTGGGACGCGCTCGACGCCATGGCCAATCTTTTCGGCGCGCCGATGTTGGCAACCCGCGCCGGGGGCAAGGCGGGCGGCGGAGCGGAACTCACGCCGACCGGCATCCGCGTCATCGAAGCCTTTCACCGGCTGGAAGCGGAGATGGAGCGCACCCTGCGCGCGCTTCAGTCCGAACTCGCTGGCACCGGTATTTCGCCGGGCAGTCTGATCACGGGATTTCTGATGCGAACGAGCGCCCGAAACACACTGCGCGGCACGATCAGCGCCATTCAATCCGACGCCATCGCGGCGGCGGTTGCCGTCGACGTCGCGCCCGGCACCACGATCCACGCGCTCGTCACCAACGAGAGCGTGCGCGAGCTTGGCCTTTGCGTGGGGCGGGAAGCCATCGTCCTCGTCAAGGCGCCCTTCGTCGTGGTCGCGACGGGCAAGGAGCCGCCGGCCGTTTCCGTGCGCAACCGGATCGCCGCGACGGTCCGGCGCTGCACGGCCTCGGACGTCTCGGCGGAAGTTGTCCTCGATATCGGCGGCGGCAAGAGCCTTGCTGCAACCATTTCCGCCGCGAGCGCCAAGGCGCTCGACCTTCAGCCGGGCCTGCCGGCCTTTGCCCTTTTCGACGCCTCCCACGTCATCCTCGCCATCGACTGAGAAAGGAACCTCTCATGCGTGCCTCCCGCGTTCTTGCCGTCCTGTTGCTTGGAAGCGCCCTTTCCACCGGCGTCGTCGCCTCGGCCTTCGCCGGCGAGGTGCATGTGGCCGTTGCCGCCAATTTCACCGATGCCGCCAAGGAGATCGCCGCCGCCTTCAAGGAGGCAACCGGCGATGACGCGGTGCTGAGCTTCGGCTCGACCGGCAAGCTCTACACCCAGATCACGCAGGACGCGCCGTTCGAGGTGTTCCTTGCCGCCGATCAGGCGCGTCCGGAAAAGGTGGAGACGGACGGCCTCGGCGTTGCCGGCAGCCGCTTCACCTATGCGGTCGGCAAACTGGTGCTCTGGTCCAGGGATGCTTCGCGCGTCGTCGACGCGGAGACGCTGAAGAAGGCCGATTTCACGGCGCTTTCGATCTGCAATCCGGTCGCGGCGCCCTATGGCGCGGCAGCGATCGAGACCATGACCTCGCTCGGCCTCTACGATGGCCTGAAGCCGAAGCTCGTCGAGGGGGCAAATATCTCGCAGGCCTATCAGTTCGTCGACACCGGCAATGCGGAAGTCGGCTTCGTGGCACTGTCGCAGCTTGCCGGAAAGACCGAAGGGTCGAGCTGGGTCATTCCGCAAGACCTCTACAAGCCGATCCGCCAGGATGCCGTGCTCCTGAAGACGGGCGCCGACAACGAGGCGGCCAAGGCCTTTATGGCGTTCCTCGGCGGACCCAAGGCGCATGAGATCATCGCCAAATACGGCTACGGCTTCGACGCGGGAAGCTGATCTTGATGGATGGGTTGCCGGAAGACATCTGGATCGCCGTCTGGCTGACCATCCAGCTGGCCGGAATGACGACGGCGGTCCTCCTGCTCGTCGGCACGCCGATCGCCTGGTGGCTGGCGCGTACGCGTGCCTGGTGGAGGGAGGGGGTCGCGACCATCGTCGCGATGCCGCTCGTCCTGCCGCCGACCGTGCTCGGCTTCTACCTGCTGGTCGCCCTCGGTCCGCAGGGCCCGGGCGGATGGCTCGCCGGCCTCTGGGGCGCGCGCACGCTCGCCTTCACCTTCGAGGGTCTCGTGATTGGCTCGGTGATTTATTCGCTGCCCTTCATGGTGCAGCCGATCCGCAACGCCTTCGAGGCGATGGGCGAGCGCCCGCTGGAAGTGGCGGCGACGCTTCGTGCCTCGCCGGCGCGCGCTTTCTGGACGGTGGCGCTGCCGCTGGCCCGTCCCGGCTTCCTCACCGGCATCGTGCTCACCTTCGCTCACACGGTCGGCGAGTTCGGCATCGTCCTGATGATCGGCGGCAACATCCCGGGCCGCACCAAGGTGCTGTCCGTTGCGATCTACGACTATGTCGAGACCTCGCAGTGGGACAAGGCGAGCCTGCTTGCCGGCGGCATGGCGGCCTTCGCCTTCGTGGTCATCCTGGCGGTGACGCTGATCGAAAAGCGCAAGGTCAGGGCGGAACCATGATCGAGGCGCGCTTTTCCGGCGTTCAGGGCCAGTTCTCGCTCGACGTTGCCTTCGAGGTTCCGGGGCAGGGCATCACGGCGCTCTTCGGGCCGTCCGGCTGCGGCAAGACCACGGTCCTGCGCTGTATCGCCGGCCTCAACCACATGCGCGAGGGGCGCTGTGTCATCGACGGCGATGTCTGGCAGGACGCCAAGACGTTCCTTCCGGTCCATCGCCGCCCGATTGGCTATGTTTTTCAGGAGGCAAGCCTTTTCCCACATCTGTCCGTGCGGCGGAACCTGCTCTACGGCGCACCGAAGACGAAGGGAACCCGTGCGTCCGCGTCGATCGGTTTTGACGATGTGGTGGAGTTGCTCGGCCTTGCCCGTCTCGTCGACCGCTCGACGCACAAGCTCTCCGGCGGCGAGCGCCAACGCGTGGCGATCGGACGGGCGCTTCTATCCGAGCCACGCCTGCTGCTGATGGACGAGCCCTTGTCGGCGCTCGACCGCCAGACCAAGGACGAGATCCTGCCCTTCCTTGAGCGGCTGCACGGCCGGCTCGGGATTCCCGCGCTCTACGTCAGCCACGATATTTCGGAAGTCGAGCGGCTCGCCGACCATCTCGTTCTGATGGACAAGGGGCGGGTGGTCGCGGCCGGTCCCTATGACGCGTTGCAGCGCGATCCGGCCCTGCCGCTGGCGCTTCGGCGCGATGCGGCCGTCACCCTTGAAGCGAAGATCACGTCGCATGAGGCGACCGACGGGCTCGCAACGCTTTCGGTCGCTGGCGGACGCTTCCTGATGCCGGCGCCGGCCGACCTCGTCGGCCAGACCCGGCGTCTCAGGATCGCGGCGGGCGACGTTTCCCTTGCCCGGCAGCGGCCAACGGAAAGCACGATCCTAAACGTGATGCAGGTGCGGATCCTGTCGGTCACGCCGGCGGGCGACAACGAGGTCGTCGCCGTGCTCGGACTTGGCGAGGACGGAGAGGGCGCACGTATTCTCGCCCGCGTCACCCGCCGCTCATGGCAGCGGCTGGGCTTTGCGGAAGGGATGACCGTCCACGCGCAGGTGAAGGGCGTCGCGCTGGCGCCCTCCTGAGACAATGTCAGCCGAGGCTGACCCAGCCGTTTGTCCTTTCGCTTTCGAAGATGGCGTCGAGGGTCGCCATGTTCACCAGTGCATCCTCAATCCCGTAGGGCAGCGGCGTGCCGGTCGCGATGGCCTCGGAGAAGGCCTCGACCTCGCGCTGATACTGGTCGCAGCCGTCGATGACGATCGTTTCCAGATCGGTGTCGCCGCGCGCGCCCTGCGAAAGCTGCAAGATTGCGTCGGTCGTCGGCTGATTGAAGGGAATGAGCACCGTCAGGCGCTTTCTCGTGCCCATGATATGGACGCGCTGGAAGGGGACGAGCTGGGTGGAGACGGTGAAGTCGCAGCGCTTGCCATCGCCGAAGTCGATGAGCGCGCTCGCAAGCCGGTCGGTGCCGAAGGCCGGATCGCGGTCGATCAGCGAGACGACCCGCTTCGGATCGGAGCCGAAGGCCATCCGGGCGCTGGTGATCGCGTAGCAGCCGATATCCAGAATGCCGCCGCCGCCGATGTCGGCCATGTTGCGGACGTTGGAAGGATCGTCGTTGAAATAGGAAAAGAAGGTCTGGACGGCCCGCACTTCGCCGAGGTCGCCGCTCGCAACGATGTCCCGGACCCTCTGCCACTGCGGATGGAAGCGGATCATGAAGGCTTCCATGACGAAGACGTTTTTCGGCGACTCGCGCAGGCGCTCGGCATCCTTCAAGTCCATGCCGATCGGCTTTTCGCACAACACATGCTTGCCGGCGCGGGCGGCGGCGAGCGTGAGGTCTACATGCAGGTGATTGGGAAGCGGGTTGTAGATGGCGTCGATCTCGGGATCGGCGAGCATCGCCTCGTAGGAACCATAGGCTTTCGCGACGCCAAGGCTGTCGGCGAGCGCCTTGGCCCTTGCCTCATCGCGCGAGGCGATGGCTACGAGTTCGGCGTTGGCCGCGTTCAT
Organism: Hartmannibacter diazotrophicus; assembly: GCF_900231165.1. Classification (GTDB taxonomy): domain Bacteria; phylum Pseudomonadota; class Alphaproteobacteria; order Rhizobiales; family Pleomorphomonadaceae; genus Hartmannibacter; species Hartmannibacter diazotrophicus. The sequence continues at coordinate 3,620,500 of NZ_LT960614.1, read as the reverse complement.
GATGGCGGGAATGACGAGTTCGCGGCCGATCTTGGCGGTGGACAGAACACCCCATCTGATCTTGCGCATTGGCGGGACCTCATTGTTCTTGGTGACTGGCAGGGTTTTGGAGAACGGGCGGGTGACGGGAGTTCGCGTTGATTGCCTGTCCGGCAGGTCGCTGCCAGCCTAGAGCATTTTCGTTTTTCCCGGTGTCACGGAAATGCTCCAGACTTCCGTCCTGTGCAAGCCCGGGCGGACAAGCGGCGCGCACCCGCGAGCCGCGAGAGCATGTCCTTGCCGGACCGGCTCAAGACCACGTCGTGGTCATATGCGTCCGCGGGGTTCTGACTTATGCCGATCAACCTTGATTTGTCGACCGTCCACGACAACTGTTGGAGATTGAATTGCGTCCTGGGTCGAGAGTGCGCATGATGAAGGAATATTCGTTCATGCGACGGCGAGAACCACAGGCAGGGCAGGTGCGACCATGGATCGTTCGCATTACGGACCTTTCTCGGATTGGGTGACCGGCAGCCGGATCGAATGGGGCGTTCTTGCCGCGCAATCCCAGGTGATGCTGCGGCTGCTGGCCGCCATCGATGTTGCCTGCGTTGACGCCGGGCGCGTCGAGCTCAAGTCCGATACCGAGCACGTGTGGGCTGCAGCCACGCTCCTCGACGGGATGATCCGTCTGGTCCTGAGCGATCCGAACGCGATCGACGGGCTTGCCGGCGACGGGATACCCGGCGAGGTGGGATCAACGATCCGCGCCGGGTTGAGCAAACCGCTCGATGCCATCGTGGAGAACTGCAGCAGCCTTGCCGACGATCTCGCCGCCGATCGCTCGGCGGTGCCGCTGGCAACGCGCTTCCAGCAGATCGGATTGCACGCGCGGCAGATGCGCCAAACCGTGCAATTCCTCTCCACGTTCAATCGTACCCTGCTGCCCCAATACCAATCCTGATCGACTCGCGCCATGAGCGGTGGGCGGATGCCGGACTAGACTTTGTCCTTGGCAATTGTTGTCGATTCTGATCAAGAATTTCGAGACTTTCGATTAGCCGGATCATGAAAACCGGATGAAAAGACCGAATTCCGGTGAATCGATTGCTTACCAAATGCGGTTGCATTGATGCAGATCAATCGTGAGCCTGCCGGGCGGGCCTATCGTCTCCTTATTGAAGGAGTTACGAATATGCTGAAGGTCGCAGTGCTCATCTGGATCATGCTTGGTGTCACGCTTGCCGGTTCCTTCGTGACTGTCATCGTGACGGTGCCCTCGCTCTACGCGGACGGGATGAGGCTCATCCCCCTGGTGGCAGGAGCAGGATTTCTTCTCGCCATGCCGCTGGCGTTTCTGGTGGCGAAGCGGATCTACACCTCTCCGCGTCACTGAGCGGTGTGGCGGCGGCTTCTGCGGGCCATACGCCTTGCGTTTAGGTCTGGTCAGAGCCAGTCGAGTTGCACGGCGGGATGGCTGCCATTGCCCGCAAGGCGAATGACGGCAATCGATATGCGGCGGTCTCCGAGGACAACGGACGCGCGAGCGTAGCCTTGGATGACGAGCGCAGGCCCGCCTTGGGCAGTGACCGTTCGCGTGCCGATGTTCATCAAATCCGCCTTCATCGCGCCTGAAAGCTCGATCTGCCAGTCCGGCTTCATCGACAAGGCAACGCCACACGCGCCGGGTGGCAGCGTCACCTCGCTGCCGGCCTCCGTTGTCGTCACCGTCAACGGTTGATGCCGTGCAGCGATTGCCGACGTCATCAGGGCGAAACAACTGGCGCCTTCGGGCGCCATGAGCGCGGCGATGGCAAAGCCTTCCGGCAGAGTTGGAGCAGGCGAGGCGTCCGGCGCCGTGCTGGGGGATGCGTTTGAGCCCGGCGCGCTTGCGTCCGATGCGGTCTCGTCTGCCGCGGTCTCATCCGCTGTGGCGTTTGCCGGCTCGGGCAACGGGTCCGGTGGCCGACTGGCAGGAAGAGGCTCGGAAGTTGCCTCCTGCGCGACGTCTTCACCCGCCGGTTCTCCAAACCAGCTGGCCTGAAGGGCGGCAAACCCGCCGGCCGCCATGAGAACGAGAACCAACCCGGCAAGGACGGACCGCTTTTTCCAGACGGAGGATGAGGGGCTGGCCTTGGAGCCGGCCTTCGTCGCGGTGGCAGGAGATTGCTGTCCTGCTGGGCTCCGCGTAGCTGTGTCGGCTGAGCCTTTGCTGGCTTTCGTGTCATTGCCATGGGTGGAGGCGGACGCGCGGAGGGCCGCGAGGGCGTCGCCGACATTGCGGCAGCGATGGTAGCGGATGCGATCCCTCGCAGGCGATCCCGTCAACAGCCTTTCCGCCCCGGCGAGTTCGCTCTCCGGGGCGCTTGCGGGCAGGAGCACAAAGGCCGGTTGTCCGGATTTCTCGATGACAGAGAGGATCGCGGCCATCTTGTTTTCAAGCGCGTAGGTCTCGGCCCGGAACGTCTGGTCGGCGAGTGGCCGGCCCGGATCGAAGGCGAGCGAGCCGGTCGCGAACAGGAGAGGCATATCGTCCGTCTTGCCGACCGACGCCAAGACATCGGCAAGAGAGTCGTGGTTCTCGCGCAGGAGATGGGCCAGCAATACGGGCAGGTTCCAGCTGTCGCCGCTGTCGATGTCGTGGGTCAGCTGGAGGATATACATCGCCGCCTGCTGGTCGGGATCGGCAAGCGCGAGCGGTCCGGCGTCGGAGGTGAAGGCGCGATAGGAGCCAGACATCCTGAGCGGCTCGAAGGACTGGTCGCGCAGGACCACAGAGCGGGCGTGCCCGCCCGCCTGCCGTCTGGTGATCGACAGGATTTCGACCGTTCCGGCGGGCGTTGGAATGAAGATGCGCGCGGGGAAGGCCTGCGACGAGCGCATCTCCTACTCCAGGGCGATCAGGGCGGTCGGCTCGGCCAGGATACCGATGATGTCGGCCTGATCGGGATTGTCGTGGGCGAAATACATCTCGATCAGCCCGTCCTGCGGTTCGGGCAGCGGCAGCACCAGCGACTGTTCGCCGGTTTCGGCGCGCAGGACGTGGGGAACGCGGGCCGCATCGTTCAGTGCGATCACGAGGGCGGTGAGGCCGCTGTCGGGGTCGGCTTCGAGGCTGAAGCCATAGTCGCCGATCTGCCGCGCGGTCGCTCCGGAATCGGCGGCCGCAAAGGCCATCTGCGAGCAGGCGATCGACTGCGCGGCCATCATGCGGGCAAGGGCGGTCCGGGCGGCCGGGTCGGTGCGTATCATCCGCATGGCGGCAAAGTCGACCGGGTCACCCGGCCGGCGCCGGGCATGACGCCAGAGGGCGGCGTGATCGACGGGCGCGCGGACCGATGCGCCGATCCGCTCCTCGAAGCGGCGGACGGTGCGCTCGGTGTTGGCGACGTTCGCGATCAGGCCCGCCTCGATATCGGCGATGAGTTCGTAGTCGGCCTCAAAGGCAGTGGAGGTCATCGGTCTTCTCCAAAACGCTGAAGAGGCGGTGGAAGGCCTCGGTAAAGATGGGCAGGTCCTCGGCGTGGCGGCCGCAATGGGCGCTCGCCGTCTCGTTGAAATGGCGCAGTTCGCCGATCACCTGGGCGATCGCCGAACGGCTGGGCGCGAGGGCCGCCGCGATCTCGTCCAGCGGCGCGTCGAAGCCTTCGCGGCGGATCCGCTGGCGCTTCGGCAGGCTGACGCCGCTTTCGCCGTCCGGCCCGTTCGAGGCTTCCACGAGCAGGACCGCGACGTTGACGAGGTGGCCGAGCACAGCGTTGCTCGCGGCAAGCTGGGCCGCGTAGTCGCGGTCGGGCTGCAAGCTCTTCGGCGCCTTGCCCGGCTGCTGGCCGAGTTGCCGCGCAAGCCGGTCCTGGAAGCTGCTGAAGACCTGCGACCGCAGCACCGTCAGCGTCCTGTCCCGATGCAGCGGGGCAAGCGACAGGATGCCCGTCAAAAGGTCCCGCTCCGGTCCGGTCAACACCTTGGGGCTGTCCGGAATCTCGGCGATCCAGCCGGCCGGACCGAGATCCGTCTCGTCGGGACCTGTGGAAAGCCCGTCGCCGTCGGCAAGGTCGCCGATGACGTCGAGAGCCTGGTCGGCATGGACGCGCGAACGTGTCCTGCGTTCGCGTATGGCCCGCTCCAGCTGGAGGCAGCGCCGTGCGACCGTCTCGAACAGGGTGCGCTCGCCGTTGTCCACCAGATGCAGCCAGGCGCCGAGAATGACGGCATCGCTGGCGCGGGAAAATCCCTTCTCGCCGCCTTCCTGCGTGAGGACATAGGCGGCAAGGGCACCGTTGCGCCGCATCAGGTCCTGTTCGGGAAAATGCGCCATCCGGTAGGCGTAGACGACGCGGCCAAGCGCCCGGGTCATCGTCTGCACGGATGTTTCCAGTCTGCTTTCCCCGGTTTCGATCTCGTCGAGGGCCGTCTTCACGTCGGCGAAGAACTGAAGCCCGTCGGCGACCAGCAGGAAATGCACGAAAGCCAGAGCCTCGGCGATCTGCCGGGAGGTGAGGCGGAAGGCCAGACCCGGCAGGGCGAAGCTCGCCGTGTCGGCGCCGTCCGTTTCATTCTCCCGCATCAGCCCGGAGAGGCGCGACGTGAGAGCGCTCCGTCCCGAAACCCGCGGGTCGAGGCAGCATTCCACCAGGAAATCGCCCCGGTCCGCGGCAGTCTCCGGCCCGACGAGCGCCAGCATGTGCAGCGCGTGGGCGGCGACGAGGCAGGCCCCGTCGTGGCGGCCGGCAGCGGTGCCGGCGAGTGCCTGAACGAGCCTGAGCGTTTGTCCCTCCGTCAGCCGGCGCAGATCGGCGATGTCGACCACGTCGGTCTTGGTCTGCTCGTCGATCTGGTGGGAGAGGGACTGCATGGCGCTCGGCTTGGTCTCGTCGAGTATGAGGCGGCGGTGGGATCCTGCTCCCGCCGCCGGACTTGTCAGCGGGTCCGGACCTGCGTGACCTCGAACACGTTGCCGGTCTGCGAGACGGTGCCCTTGGTGTTGGCGTAGTCGAGCAGCAGGCGAAGGTTCCGCGACAGGCGGGCATCGCCCGAGGAGGTGTCGTAGGTGAACTCGACGAGCCCCCGCATGCTGCGGATCGTTGCATGATGCGTGTAGCAGCCGAAGGACGCCAGCAGGGATTCGAACTGGTTGATCTGGGCGTCCTCGAATTCCTTGAAGCGGATGATGAAGGTGTCGGGCATGCCCACGCAGCCGTTGCCGGCGGTGTTGGCGGTGGCCGGCTGGGCGGGAGCGACCTGCAGGGCCGGGCCGGAGTTGTCGGCAAAGGGCGCGCCGCCGGCGTCTCCGACAATCGCGGGCGAACTGGGGATGACGAAACCGGCCAGCTTGTCGGCCAGCGTTTCGGCAAGGGCATTGCCGAGATCGCCGGCATAGTCGCCGATGTTCTCAAGCAGGCAGTCGCGGTCCTCGCAGGAGCGGGGCAGGGGCTGCAGCGGGAATTCCTTCACCTCGAAGGAACCGATGAACTGGCCGCTCTGGACGTTGAGCATGCGGCCGGCGATGCGGACCTTGGGGCGGGCGAGGGGGGCGTAGTCGCCCTTGATGACGGAGGCATAGATCTGGAAGATCACCGCGACGTTGATCTTCGGCGTCGCCGAGCGGGCGATCTCGAGGAATTCCGCGTCGGTGCGCCGGATCCGGTGGGCCTCGGTATAGCCCATGGTGACTGCGGTCTCGTCAAACACCTGGAAGCCGCGCAGGTTGAGCGATTCCTGGATGCGGGCGATGACGCGGTTGAAGATGCGGTTGTCGCGCGGGATGGTGTCCTCGTCGGCATCGTCGGAGAAGACCATCACGGTGACATTGCGGCTCATCAGGTCGCTTTGCGGAACGGTCTGGGCGCAGGCTGGCGCGGCGAAGGCGGCAAGCAGGGCGAAGGCACCGAAAACTCTGGAATGAAAAGACATTGTAACCCCCTGAAAATGAATTGGCCGGACGTGTGACAGCCCTCCGGCGTTGATCACTGGATCTCGGCGACGAGGCTCACCTCGACGCGGCGGTTGATACCGGCAGTCGGCTGGTCGGGACGGCGCAGCTGCGTCTCGCCGAAACCGGCGGTGTAAAGGCGTGAGGGATCGATCGGGAAGGCGTCGATCAGGTATCGGGCGACCGCAATGGCGCGGCGGGCGGACAGGTCGAGATTGTAGGCGGCGTCCCCCTTGGCGTCGGTGTGGCCGGCGACGAGGAAATCGTAACGCGACAGTTCCGCCGAGGAGAGAGCGCGTCCGAGTTCGCGCAGCGATGCCTTGGCCGATGGCGTCAGGGCGGCGCTGTCGAATTCGAAGAAGACATCGAAGTCGAGGCTGTAGGCGCGATCGATGACGATCGTGACGGGCCGCGAGCGGATCGAATGAGCGTGCACGGTGGCCGGCTGGCGAATGAGCCGCGTTGCGCGCTTGTCTGTGCCGCCGGGCGAAGGCGACGTGATCGTGCTTTGGGACGACGGTGCCGTCGGCGCCAGCTGGCGGATGATGGATGTGGCCGAGGCATCGGTCCCACCGGCGACGGCGGGGGCTTCAGCTCCGGCGAGAATGGCCGCGCAGGAAAATGCGGCAATGACCCAATGGCGCGTCGATCGGCAAATACGTGGCATGGCAGCGGTCCCCCAAGTAGGCTCTGTCGAACTCGATCACGGTCATGGCCAATTCAGCCCCGATTTCGCCATGCCCGGAAAAATTTCTTCTTGTTGAGGTCCGAGAGCAACTTTCCGCAATGCAATTGATAGAATTGAACGTTGCTGCTTGTAAAGATTTACAACCCAGCGGGTCTGTCTGGTTAAGGCAGTCTTTCCACTTCTGGTTAACATGAACGCCTGCAGGACATTCGTCGTTTTTTCGGGCGCTGCCGGCAAAACGGGTGCAGGCCTGTCCATGCCGTCGGCAACAGCGCCAAGGACATCGCGGTGACGCGGTCCGGCGCACGACCGAAGGATCAGGACCATGGTTGCCCGTCGCAGGACTTTCCTCGTCGCCATCGTTGCGACGCTTCTCAGTGCCTTTTACCCTTCCGCGAAGAGCTTCGCCGCGGGAGAGCAGTCGCTGATGCTGCAATTTCCGAGCCGCAGCATCGAGGCCCGCTTCGACCCGGCCAGGCGCAGCAATCTCACAGTGCGATACGCCCATGCGGCCAAGGAGCTCGGCACTCGCGAAGCCAAGGAGTTCGGGAGTGCCGTGAGCGAGTTGTCCCCGAAGCTCGGGCGCGACGGCCTCGTGCTGATGACGGTCGGCTTCCAGGTCGGCAATTCGGCCGACCGGGCGCTTGCCTATACCCGTGCCCAGGCGCTTCGCTCCAAGTTCCTGTCCACCGTCCCCTCGATGAAGCCGGAGCGGTTGGTGATCGCGGCGCTCGGCATGGCCAGCAATCGCGGGGGCGTTGCCACCGACGTGTCGGTGATGCCGATCCGGCTTGCCAATGCCCCGGCCGACGCGGCGCGAACAGTCGCCCTCGACTCCGCCTTTGTCGGTCCGGTCTATGCGTTCGACGGCCAGGTGCCGATGCCGGTCGCGCGCGGCACCGCCCCCGGCGCGCCCTCGCCCCGTCCCCAGCCCGCCATGCCGCGGGTCCGGGTCACGAACGAGCGTCCGGTCACCGTTCCGGTCTATGAGGCTGCCCCCGACTACCGGCCCGGCGACTGCCCGCGCCCGGTGCGTGTCCTCGACGATTTCTATCCGGGCGGGCCGATCGTGCCCTGTGGCCGGCCCGGGCAACGCTGATCGGCGTTGCACGGCCGTCGCTGGCCCTCGCCAGAATGCGGTCGCCCGTTTACCGAGCGCGCAAGGAGTGACCTTTCGAGACTGCCCAATGGCTTGACTCCGCGCGCAATGGTATGGTCACTGAGTGTATTGACGGGGCAAGACACAACCGAATTTTTCAATTTTACGCCGCTTTGAGACTGGCGACTTTCCAGGAGACTGTATTTCGAGGGGGGCCCACAATGACGTTCAAGTCAAAACTGGCTTGTTTGGTCGCTGCGTATTGCCTGGTCGCCCCTCTTGCCGCGGGTGCGGCCAATCTCAATGACCTGATCGGCGGCTCAAGCGGCGCGGCGTCGCCGCCGGCTTCCACCGCCAAGAAGTCCCCGTCCAGCTCCCTGCCGCTCGGTGGCGTGCTCGGCGGACGGGGAACGCACAAACTTTCCAAGGACGAGCTCAGGGCTGCGGCCCATGAGGCCGTCGTCTTTGTCGTCAACTTCGGCGAGACCAAGGCCGAAGACGGCAGCATCAAGGAGACCCTTTCCACGGGAACGGGGTTCTTTCTCGATCCGCAGACCCTGCTCACGAACAGCCATGTCGTCGACGGGGCATCGATGCTTCTCGTCTCGATTGCCGGCCAGACCTATGTCAAGGCCACTGTCCTGGCAGATTCCCACGCCGCCCGGAACAAGCGCGAGGACTTCGCGCTGCTGCGCATCGAAAAGCCGCTCGGCCAATCCATGCTGGAGATCGGCGAGCCGGTGGAAAGCCTCTCGGACGTCTATGCGATCGGGTTTCCGGGTGTCGTCGGCAAGAACGACCAGCGACGCGCGGATTTCCTGCAGGGAGACCTCTCGGCCGTGCCTGAAGTCGTGATCTCCTCGGGCGCCGTGCAGAATGTCATGGAGCGGAGCAACGGCGTGGAAGTCGTCACGCATTCGGCGCTCATCCATCATGGCAACAGCGGCGGGCCGCTGATCAATGCCTGCGGACAGGTCGTCGGCGTCAACACGTGGGGCGCCATGGACAATGCGACCGTCATCGTGCCAGGCCGGGACCAGGCCGGCAATGTCGTGGCGCAGGAAGGCATTACAAGTGTCGCGACAGGCTTCGCCTTCGCCCAGACCGTCGACGAAATCCGACATTTTCTGAAATCGCGTCATCAATCCTTCCAGCAGGGAGCTGCCTGCAGGGATTGACGACGCGCAACTCGCTGGCCGGCCCCGGGGGGATCGGCAATTGCTATTGGGGAAGCAAATGCAGATGACAAACGTGAAGATGAGCCGGGTGGCGATCGTGGTGGTTGCCGTGGCCGGACTGGGGCTTGCCGGATGCCAGACCTCAGGCAAGGGAGCGACCATGGGCGCCGTGCTCGGCGGCGGTGCCGGCTGCGCGGTGGGCGCGGCCGTTTCGGACAATGCCGGTGCCGGCTGCCTCATCGGCGGTCTCGTCGGCGCCTTCGCCGGTGCGATCATCGGCGATGCGATCGAGCGCCAGCAGCAGCAGCGGGTTGTCTACCGGGCCGCCCGTTCCGGCGGTCAGGCGTCGACCGGCACCTTCAAGAATTCCAAGGGTCAGCGGGTCAAGTACACGGCCAAGCCGACCAAGACCTACAACAAGAAGAGCGACTCGGCGCTGCTGTGCCGCGACATCCAGTACAGCAAGACGGTCGACGGAAAGGCTGCGGGTTCCGGCTCCACGTCCGAGTGCCAGGTGCGCGTTGCGGGCAAGCCGACGTGGGAAGCGCCCGAGGCGTAAGACAGGCTGCCAGAGGCCGGGCGCCGAAGGGGTGTCCGGTCTTCGCCTTTCAGGTGGCGAGACCAGATACATGGGGGTTGTGTTGTGACGGCGATCGTTCGTAGAGGCGGGCTTGTGCTTGCCGTTCTGTCGGGGGTCCTCGCTGCCGCCCGGCCTGCTGCGGCCGACAATCCGCCGCCGCTGGATGTCGGCCGTCCGACGACGGTGCAGACCGAGGCCGTCGCCGACCTCTGGTCCAAGGTCAAGGCGAGCTGCATTCGCGAGACGACGCCAAGGCTGATCGTCGACAATGCCGGGCTTTCCCGAAACAATCCCTATGTCTCGGACCCGCTGCGCAACCTGATGCAGGCCAAGCTCGACGCGGCCTTCGACAGCCTGTTCCAGAGCGAGCAGACCGGATGGCGCCGGGAAATCCCGCCGGCCGATCTGACGACCCTCAGGGCCTATGTGAACGGCGAGGCCTTCGGACCCAACCCGACCGTCGACTTTTATCGCGACAGCTACCTCTTCACCTCGGCCAATGTGACGGCGACGCCGGCAGGCCAGTTCCTGCTGACGCTGAAGGCCCAGGGCCTCGGCGGCTGCGCGGCTCAGTCCACCGCCTTCGTGCTGCCGGAAGACCAGATCGGCGATCCGGTCGAGTCGCTCGATTCCATCTTTGCCAGGGCGGCGAGCGAGATGGTGCGCCAGGCCAAGAACGGCAAGACAACCGTCGTCTATCTTTCCGCCGAGGTGGAAGGCGAGGGCGAGGCGCCGGCGCGCTGGACGGAATCCTTCATCGACCAGACGCGGCTTGCCGTGAACGATGCCCGGGGGAAGATGTCGACCAAGGTCATCGGCTCCGAGCAGGTGATCAAGGTCGAGCCTGTGAGCGCCGAGCCGTCCAGCGACGGCGAGGCATGGAACTCCAACATCAAGGTCGAGCGCAAGCGCAACACCTACCGGGTTCTGGTCAGCATTCTGCTGCCCGGCCAGTCGCAGGACATCGTCGAGCGCGGACTGATCTCGCCCGATTCCCTGCCGCCCATCCCAGTGGAGCAGCTGAGCGATGCCACGTTCACCGGCGCGACGGGCAAGCTCCTGATCCTGACCGAGGAACAGCGCTCTGTCGTCGGCGACTTTGCCAACGCGACCGACGTGCAGGACTATTCCTTCCGCAAGCAGGCCCCGGGCGTGGTGGAGTTCACCGCCGCCGCGACCGATGGCGGTCCCGATCCGGTCGTCGCGGTCTATGACGCCGATGGCCAGATCCTGGACGAAATCCCCAGCCGGGCGCCGATCACCCATCGCTTCCGCATCGGGTCGGGTATCTATCGCCTGCGCATTTCGAACACCAACCGGTCTTCCGCGCAGTACCAGCTCATTTCCCGCGAAGCCGAAGAATCCTTCCGGCCGCTCCTGCCGCCGGGGGCAGAGGTCAAGCGGGAGTTCCGCGACTGGCAGACGGGCGAGATTTTCCAGGATGGACGGCGGGCCTGCTTTGCCATCACCCCGGCCGAACGCTGGGCGCCGAGCAACTGGCGGCCGATCCAGCCCTATATCTGGTTCCTCGTGCCGGAAGACGCGGGCGATGATCCGCTGCTCATCGAGCAGAAGTTCGATGCGGCCGTCTATTACGATCCGCAGTCGCCGATCAGCGGTGCGGTCTTCGGAAGCGGCGGCAGCTGGGGCATCCCTCTCAGCGTCATGAACAATCAGGTCCAGTCCCTTGGACGCGGCGACGCGATGTCGATCGAGAGCCTTGAAGGCCTGACCCAGGGCAACCTGCTCGCCATCGACGGCATGACCCGCGACGGTCAGGTGGCCCACGTCGAATACTCGCTGCGGGGCTATCAGGCCGCGATCAACGAGATGCTCAGCGACTGCGGTCGAAGGGAGATGCGCCAACTGCTGATCCGGCGTTAATGATCCGGACTGGTATCGCTTTCCTTTGCCGGTCCGATTGCATTAGAAATAAATGCATGATGCCTGATGCGGCGTGCGCGAGCACCGCATGCGACAGGCGCCATGGCCATTTCCGGCCAGATGCGGTTTTTAGATTCTTTTGTTGCCAATGACTTTTTGCCTTTCTTGCGGGGCGCACCAATCGGCGAGCGACGTCCGGATGGCGGAGAGGGGTCAGCTCTTTGCCCGCACAAGTCCGCGCGCTGCCGGGGTTTTCCCGAAAAGGTCATCGGTCGCGACCCTGCCTGAAATGGTGGCCGCCGACCTTCTACAGGAGCGCGATGCGCCATGAAGACATCCATCGCCACGGTCTCGATCAGCGGTGACCTGAAGGAAAAGCTGTCGGCCATTGCGCTGGCCGGTTTCGACGGCGTGGAGATCTTCGAGAACGACTTCCTCACCTTCGACGAAACCCCGGCGACCGTCGGCCAGATGGTCCGGGACGCGGGACTCCAAATCACGTTGTTCCAGCCGTTCCGCGACTTCGAGGGGCTGCCGGAGCCGCACCGTTCGCGCGCCTTCGATCGCGCCGAGCGCAAGTTCGACCTGATGCAGGAACTGGGCACCGACCTGATGCTGGTCTGCTCGTCCATCTCGCCGCTGTCGATCGGGGGGATCGACCGGGCCGCGGCCGACTTCGCCGAACTTGGCGAGCGGGCACAGAAGCGGGGCCTGCGCGTCGGCTACGAGGCACTGGCCTGGGGGCGGCATATCAACGACCACCGCGATGCGTGGGAAATCGTGCGCCGTGCCGACCACCCCAATATCGGCATCATTCTCGATTCCTTCCACACGCTGTCGCACAAGATCGATGTGAAATCGATCCGGGCGATTCCGGGCGACCGCATCTTCCTGGTGCAGCTGGCCGACGCGCCGCTGATCGCCATGGACACGCTCTACTGGAGCCGGCATTTCCGCAACATGCCGGGGCAGGGCGACCTGCCGGTCCGGGAGTTCATGCAGGCGGTGGCCTCCACGGGTTACGACGGGCCGCTGTCGCTTGAGATCTTCAACGACCAGTTCCGGGGCGCGTCCGCGAGATCCATCGCCCGTGACGGGCATCGCTCGCTCGTCAACCTGATGGATCAGGTCTACCGGGCGGAGCCGGAAGTCGTGCGCGGGCGGGTGCCGAACATGCCGGCGCCGATCGAGACCTTCGGCATTGAGTTCATCCAATTCGCGGCCGGCGGCGAGGCCGCGGGAGAGCTGTCGCGCCTGTTCAAGGCGGCCGGCTTCACCAGGACGGCCAAGCACGTCTCCAAGGACATCACGCTCTGGCGCCAGGGCGGGGTCAACCTGCTGGTCAATTCGCATACCTCGGGCTTTGCGCGGACGGCCTTTCTCGCCCACGGCATCACGGTCTGCGACATCGGCCTCAAGGTCGAGGACGCGGGGGCGACGGTGGCCCGCGCGGAAGCTCTCGGCGCCGAATCCTTCGTCGAATTCATCGGTCCCGGCGAACTCTCCATTCCCGCCATTCGCGGCCTTGGCGGCGGGCTGATGCATTTCATCGACGAGATGAGCGAGCTGGAGCAACTCTGGGAGATCGATTTTCGCTCCATCGAGCCCGAGGCGCCTGTCGCCGACGCGGCACTGATCGGCATCGACCACATTGCCCAGTCGATGCTGCACGACGAGATGCTGACGTGGCTGCTGTTCTACATTTCCATTTTCGATGCGGAAAAGGCGCCGATGGTGGATGTGGTCGATCCGGCGGGCCTTGTCCGCAGCCAGGTGATCGAGAACGGGAACAAGTCTTTCCGGCTGATCCTCAACGGCGCGGAAAATCCCAGGACGGTGGCCGGGCAGTTCGTTGCGGAAAGCTTCGGATCGGCCGTTCAGCATATCGCCTTCGCGTCATCGGATATCTTCAAGACGGCCGACGCTCTGGAAAAGAACGGCTTTCCCGTGCTGGCGATCTCGCCGAACTATTACGACGATCTGGAAGCGCGGTTCGGGCTCGATCCGGCCTTTTCGGCGCGTCTCAGGGCGGCCAACATCCTTTACGACCGCGATGAGGATGGAGAGTTCTTCCAGCTCTATGGCCGAAGCTTCGGCGAGGGGCTCTTTCTTGAGTTCCTCGAGCGGCGCAACGGATATCGCGGCTACGGGGCCTACAATGCGCCCTTCCGGATCGCTGCCCAGAAGCGGCATCTGAAGCCCGCCGCCAGTCTCGAGACCGCCTGATCCTCGGGTCTTCAGGTGAACTGCACCCTCAGCAAGACGACGCCGGCTGTCGATGCGCCTGCCCATACGTAGCCGTCCTGCGACGCCGTGAAGGCGAACCTGCAAGATCGGTGAGCCAGGGTCAAATGAGGTCGATCTTGCCCTTTTCGAGCCGCAGCACGGTCAGATTGCCGGTGGCGTAGGCGCCCGTATCGATGCAGATCCGGTCGCGCGTGAAAACCGGCTCCTTGGCGGCGACGTGGCCGTGAATGACGGTCATGCCCTCCAGCATCGGTCCGCGACTGATGAAGGGCTCGCGGATCCACATCAGATCCTCGTCGCGCTGCTCCTCAAGGGCGAGGCCGGGCACGATGCCGGCGTGGACGAAAAGATACGGCCCCACCGACAACGTCACGGGCAGCGAGCGCAGGAACTTGATGTGCAGCTGGGGGATGACTTCCCGGACGAGCTCGACGAGTTTTGCCTGGCCGCGCTTGTTGCCGAGAAGAGGCACGACGTCCACGCCGTAGGACATCATCGTCTTGGAGCCGCCGAAATCGATCCAGTTGAGCGAGCGAAGCGGCGAGGCGATGAACTTCAGGAAGGCATCGTCATGATTGCCGCACAAGCAGAGCCGGTGCATGCCCTTGGGGGGAGGCGATGACAGATGCGTCAGGACGTCGGTGGAATTGGGGCCACGGTCGACATAGTCGCCCAGCATGACGATGAGCTTGTGGCCCGAGCGCTGCTCCGCATCGGCGCAGATGCGCCTTTCGGCATCGAGCAGTAACGGATAGCACCCGTGCACGTCGCCAACGGCATAAATGACCAGCCGGTCGTCCTGCGGTAGCGACAACCTGCGACGGCTGACCGGTTCCGGTCCGGCCGTCGCACCCCGACCAAAGCGGTTCTTCAGCAGATCGATCAGCGTCTTCGCTCCAGTCACTCGATACGAGCTTGCGTGAGCCCCCGCCGACGTTCAAGCCTAAAGCTTAGTAATTCGTTACGGCCTCAGAACCCCTGGCCGCAGTTCTTGAGTTCCCGGATGACGGTCCGCACCATGATCTCCAGATCCAGCCAGAGAGAGAACCGTTCGATATATTCGAGGTCGTATTCGATGCGCTTGACGGAAGGGCCCCTGTCGATCGTCGGGCCGCGGAGACCATGGGACTGGGCAAGGCCGGTGAGGCCCGGGCGTACCATGTGGCGCAAAGGATAATTCTCGACCAGTTCCTCGTAGGGCAGATCGGCGGCAAGCATGTTGGGCACATGCGGCCGCGGCCCGATGAGGGACATGTCGCCCCGCAGAATGTTGATGAACTGGGGCAGTTCGTCGATGTTGGTCCGCCTCAGGACGCGCCCGATCCGCGTCACGCGGGCATCGTTCGGCGCGGTCTGCTCGACCCCGGAGAAGTCGCACAGATCAAGGTACATCGTACGGAACTTGAGAATTTCGAAGGTGGAATTGTCAAGGCCCGTTCTGTCCTGACGGAAGAAGACCGGTCCGCGGCTCTCAAGCTTGATCAGGCAGGCGACTGCGATGAAGAGCGGCGAGAGAAACCATAGTCCGAGCAGCGCGAAGACAACGTCGATCGCGCGCTTGATCTTGAGTTGGATGACCCTGGGCGACAACTTCTTATCAAGGCTGCTGCTATTGCGCCCGAGCGTCGAGGTCATGTCTGTACTTGCGTTAAAATTGATGAACGACAGCACGTTAAAAATGCCTCCAGTCGCAGAAACCGTGGGATTTGGTCGCTGCTCTCCCTCTCCGCCGGATACGGCATGATCGTTCGTCTCGTTCAAAGTCGAGTGAAAGCTATCCTCTGAAGAATCGCTTCCGGCTGCGCGAGGAGATGAATCAGCCACCAGACCGAGAAAATAGATGCTGTCCTCATTCTGCATTCAACCCAACTCCTTCACTCAACGCAGGAGACGAGCGTCGTTGCATTGCTGAGGGCATTCCCGAAAATTCTTAATGCCTTTGCAGTAATTTTTTTGCCTAGGTTTTAACGAGTTATAAAGCATATGGCCCTTCCAATGCAACGCATTTTGAGCTCGGTCGACAGGATGCTTGGAGACTGTGGCAGTTTGGCTACCGCTCCCAACGCCGAGTCGGGATGCCGAATCTTCCGGTCAAACCTTGCCTAACAAATTGCCTCCGATGACGGCACAAATGCGACCATTCCTGTTAAGCGGGCGTTTTCCCCATTACTTAACAAGGATGTAAGTCCATTGTGCCACTATACGGACATCGAAGTTTCGCTGAGGAAGACGACCGATGTCTGTTTCAGTTGCACTTGCTGCCCTTTGCGGGTTCGGGCTTGGCCTGCGTGGCGGTCTGTTCAGCGTGCTGCTTGGTGCCCTTTTCGTCGCCGCCCTGATCGGCATGCTCGGATTTGGCATCGGTCAAGCGCTGCTTGCATCCTTCGCGTTTCAGATCGCGGCGCTGGTGTCCATGATTCTCCGCCACAGCGGGCGCATGGAAACCGCCCCGGACACGAGGCCGGCGAAGGCAGGCTCAAAGACTGCGCGCAAGAGGCCGGCTCACGCCATGCGGCCGCAGTAAAAATCAAGGCCGGACAGGTGGCCTGACAGGCACAAGGCCGTGTCAGGGAACCTGTTTGGCGACCATGATCTTCTGACGGCGCCGTTCACGGCGCTGCTCGTCAATCGACACGACATTCGGGTCGGACGACTGATCGTAGTGCGCGTGAGAGCCGAAAAGCTGCGCGTAGATAAAGACAATGGCGCCTGTTATGGGCCATATAGCGCTCGCGAGGACCGTGAGCAGCAGTCTTGTGCGGGAGTGTTTCCGCGTAGCGACCATCTCCATGCAGCTGGCCATTGCGAAGCCTGCCGCCATCAAGATGTAAACCGTCGCCGCAAAGACGATACCAGAGATGAGTGCGAAGGAAGCCATACTCGTTTCCGCATTCAGTAAGCTTCACCATGCCGGCCCAGGAGCCGGCGTTCATTTCGCAGCAGGCGTCACGGTCGCTGCGAAAGGGTGACCACTAGTCTTGCGACAGTGCCATCCCAAAAAAAGGATGCGCGCCCATGGTTTATGAAGTGTGAAAGATTTGGCCATTTCAGGGCGTGGCTGTCGAAAAAATTGCTTAAGTGTCATTTGGATCGAGTCCCGGTGCCGCAGGACCGATCGCGCCAACGCGCTCTACTCTCCCGTATAGGTTGAGTTCAAAATCCTGAAAATCCCCTTTTTCAAATGGTTAGGTTTGCCTCTTCGCGCGGAAGTTTTCCATATCCGGCGCGCGCGGCTTGCCCAAACCGGGCGTGATCGGGGCTCAAAATTTGTGATTGCCGATCCGTGGCATCCGCCCGGGAGCGTCGTTCAGGGGATAATTTTCTGCCGGTGCGGTCGATGACGGGATTCAAAATATATCCTTGAAAATATTGAGTTTATTTCCGCCCTGGGACGGAGTTTGATCGCGTCCTCGGCTGAAAATAAAAACTTGTATGTATTCACGCTGATTCGTATAACTACGTATAAGTTTAAGTAAAGAAGTTACGATAGATTTACTTCATCATCTTGATGGATGGTCCGTCGATTTTTCATGCTGCATTGCAATATTTTGTTGCCATCAGTATGCGCGGCGCAGATGTTTTCAGCTTGCCGGTGATTACGGTCCATCCGGTTACGGTGGCTGAGCCGGCTTACGTCCGGCAGCCGGCTCATTGGCCGCTCATGCCCTTTTCAGGCTTTGACCGCGACCGCGCGTTCCTGCGACCTTTCAAGACTCTGAACATAGGGCCGCCAGCCGCCGTAGTGCGTGATGTCGCTCGTCTCGTCGCCCGCAATCGCCTCACAGAGAAAGCCCGGCACCGCCGTTCCATCGGCGAGCAGGACGGACCCGATTCCGAGCGGCGGCGCGATCGTCAGCAGGAAATCGGCAAACCGTGCGCGGGGCAGCGACCAGAGTTCCAGATCGATGGCGGCGCCCTTGTCCTTTCCCACCTGCACGAGGCCGGGACGCTCAGGGCTCAGCTTTGAGAGTGCGAAGAGCCGGTAGACAGGAGCGGTGCTTGCCGCGCCGAGGAAACGGGCGCCGAAGTCCACGAAGCCGGGATTGAGCGGCATGCCGGACATGTGGGCGCCGCAGACGGCGATGGCGATCTCGTCGTCCCGAACCGAAACGGCATTGGGCGCCTGGGAGAGGGCGGGTGACGGCCACGTCGTTGCGCCGAGGGTGCGTCCGGCAACGACCTCGAGGTTGCGGGCAAGGCTGGCGACAAGGCTGTCACGGCCCTTTGGCGCCAGCAGCGTGACGCTGCCGGGGCGACTATCCGAGCGGGCGGCGACCGGCACGGCGATGCCGCACATGTCCATGAGGTTGACGAAGTTTGTGTAGGTGCCGAGCCGGGAGTTGGGTCCGATCGGGTCGGCTTCAAGATCGGCGACGGTGTAGAAGGTCGGCATCGTCGGCACGCAGAGAAGGTCGACGGAGGCAAGGGCGGGTTCGGCCTGCCGGATCAGGTCCTTCAGCCGGTAGATGCCGCGGAAGGCATCGGTTGCTGTCAGCGGCAGGGCCTTTTCCACGATGGTGCGCGTCACGGGATGCACAGTCTCGGGCTTGTCCCGCAGGCGGTCCTCGATCACGGCATGGCGCTCGGCGACCCATGCGCCTTCGTAGAGCATCCGGGCCACGGCATAGAGCGGCGTGAAATCGACCGGCACGATCGCCGCGCCCATGTCCTTGAGACGCGCGACAGTCGCATCGAAGGACGCCTTCTGGACGTCGTCGCCGCAAAATTCGATGGAGGCTGCATCGGGGATGCCGATCCTGAGCGCCGGGGGAACCGGCGACAGGGGCGGCGCGGGGATTTTCCGCGACCAGGCGTCCGCCGGGTCATAGGCGGTCGCCAGTTCGAAGACGGCGTAGGCGTCGTCGACGGTCATGGCGAAGACCGAGATCGTGTCGAGGCTGCGGCAGGCTGGGACGACGCCTGTCGCCGAGAAGGCGCCGAGGCTGGGTTTCAGACCGACGATGTTGTTGAGCGCAGCCGGAACGCGGCCGGAGCCGGCGGTATCGGTTCCGAGCGAGAAGGGCACGATACCGTGGGCGACGACGACGCCGGAGCCGGACGAGGATCCGCCGGGCACGATGGCCGGATCGAGCGCGTTCTTCGGGATCGGGTAGGGCGAGCGCACGCCAACGAGGCCGGCGGCAAACTGGTCGAGGTTGGTCTTGCCGATGACGATGGCGCCGGCCGCGCGGAGCCTTGCGACGACAAAGGCGTCGGCTTCGGGGTCATAGGAAAAATCGGGGCAAGCAGCCGTCGTCGGCATGCCGGCGACGTCGATGTTGTCCTTGACGGCGAAGGGAATGCCCCAGAGCGGCTTTGCCGGATCGAAGGCACCAAGGCTTTCGGCTTCGCTCTCCGCTTCCGCTTCGTCGCGCAGATGAATGAAGATGCCGGGATCGTTCACGTTCGCGATCCGGCGATAGACTTCCGCGATCACATCTTTCGGGGACGCACCGGCCGCGTAGGCCTCTCGCAGGGCGGGAAGGGTGAAGGGCAGATCGCGCATCGAAGACGTTCCTGGCAATGATTGGTCGTTGTTCTTGGCGCTCTTCCAGGGTCCTGCTTTGACAGCGGCGGGCCTGAAGGGGGCGAAGGATAGTTCACCGGTTTCGGGTGCTTGTCATCCGGACCGAGCGGTCAGGCCGCCTTTCGCTCCGGCGGCTTCGGCGCGGCGGACAGCAGTTCGCGGGTATAGGGATGCGAGGGGTTCTCCATCACCTCATTGGCCGGGCCGGCCTCGACGATCTCGCCGCCCTTCATCACCACGACATGGTCGCAAAGCAGCCGGACGACATGGAGGTCGTGGCTGACGAAGAGATAGCTCATGCCGAGCTTGGCCCTGAGGTCGACAAGGAGGTTGAGGACGACCGCCTGGATCGAAACGTCGAGGGCGGCGGTCGGCTCGTCGAGGATGAGGAACTTCGGGTTCAGCGCGATGGCGCGGGCAATCCCGACGCGGGCCTTTTGGCCGCCGGACAGCTGATGCGGGAAGCGGTCGAGCAGCGGGCGGGGCAGGCCGACCAGATCGGCCAGTTCCTCGATCCGCGCCGTCCGTTCCTTCGCGCCCATGTGGGCGAGACATTTCAGCGGCTCGGCGATCGACTGGCGCGAGGTGTGACGGGGATTGAGGCTGTCGGTGGCGTCCTGGAAGACCATCTGGATCTGCGAGCGCATCGGATCCTTGATGAAGTCGCGGCAGGAAATCTCGCCGATGTCCTTGCCGTCGAAGAGGATCTCGCCGCTGGTGCGGTCCAGCAGGCGCACGATCATGGAGGAGGTGGTGGACTTGCCGCAGCCGGATTCCCCGACGAGGCCGACGCTCTGGCCTGCCTTCACCGAAAAGGAGATGCCCTTGACCGCATGCACGGGGCCGGACTTGCCCTGATAGGTCTTGACGAGGTTGATCACCTCCAGGAGTGGCTTGTCGGCCGGCGTGTGCTCGGGCATCGGGGTGCGGATTTCGGCCGGCAGCAGGTCGCGGATCGTCGCATCATGGCGGGGCGTCGCATCGACAAGCTTCTGGGTATAGGGGTGCTTGGGGCTTGCAAAGAGTTCGTCGGCCGCGCCCGCTTCCACCAGTTCGCCGTCCTTCATCACCACGATGCGGTGGCAGTATTGGGCGGCAAGACCGAGGTCGTGGGTGATGAGCAGCGAACTCATGCCGCGCTCGCGGATAAGGTCGGCCATCAGGTCCATCACCGCCTTCTGGGTGGTAATGTCGAGGCCTGTCGTTGGCTCGTCGGCGATGATGAGCTGCGGATCGCAGGCGAGCGCAATGGCGATGACGATGCGCTGGCACATGCCGCCGGAAAGCTCGAAGGGATAGGCGTCATAGCGGGCTTCGGCGTCGCGGATGCGGACGGCCTCCAGCGCCTTGATCGCCTCCTCCCGCGCCGTGCGACGGGTAGCGCGGCCATGCTGGATCAGCACGTCCTCGATCTGGTGACCGACCTTGCGGATCGGATTGAGGGCAGCGCGCGGGTTCTGGAAGATCATCGAGATCTCGCGGCCGCGGATATCGCGCATCTGGCGCTCCGAGGCACGTTTCAGGTCGATGCCGGAGTAGGTGATCTCGCCGGCCTTGATGCGCCCCCCGGCATCGAGGATGCGCATCAGGGCGTAGGAGGTGACCGACTTGCCGGAGCCGGATTCGCCAACGATCCCCAGTGTTTCGCCCTTGGCGATCTCCAGCGTGATGCCGCGCACGGCATCCACTTCGCCGCGCCGCGTCTTGAAGGAAACGGCCAGATCTTTGATGGACAGCATGATCGGTCCCCCGTCAGGTGCGCCGGCGCGGGTCGACCATGTCGCGCAGGCCGTCGCCGAGAAGGTTGAAGGTGAAGACGGCGAGCATCAGGGCAAGGCCGGGGAAGATCGCCAGCCACCATTCGCCGGAGACGATGTTGTTGGCGCCCTCGGCGACCATGATGCCCCATTCGGCGGTCGGCGGACGCACGCCGAGGCCGATGAAGGAGAGGCCGGCCGCGTTGAGGATCGCCCAGCCGAGATTGAGCGAGACCTGGACCATCATCGGCGGCAGGGCGTTCGGAAAGATGTGCATCGCCAGAACCCGGATGTCCGAGTTGCCGCAGAGCTTTGCGGCGAGGGCGAAGCCGGCCTCGCGGCGGATGTTGACCTCCGCGCGGACGAGGCGGGCGTAGAAGGGCACGTTGATGATCGCCGTCGCGTAGATGATGTTCTCGATCGTGTTGCCCATGGCCGCGACGATGCCCATGGCGAGCACGAAGAGCGGGAAGGCCATGATGGTGTCGAGAATGCGGTTCAGCACGATATCGAGCCAGCCGCCCCAGTAGCCGGCAACGGCGCCGAGCACCGACCCGATGACGAAGGAGAGCGCCACGGCCGCGACGGAGAGCGTCAGGTCCAGGCGGGTCGCGACGATCACGCGGCTAAAGACGTCGCGCCCCAGGGTGTCGGTGCCGAACCAGTGTTGCCAGTTCGGCGGCTGCAGCGCTTTCGATGCGTCGGAGGCGAGCGGGTCGTAGGGTACGAGCGCCGGGCCGAAGATCGCCGCCAGGATCAGAAGCGCGAAGATCGCGAAGGCGAACATGGTGACCGGGTTGGCCTTCAGCACATAGAGAATGTGCTCAAAGGTGCCGGACTGGCGGGGCAGGGCCGGAACCTCTGCCTTGGTGTCGATGGTGGCATCCGTCATTTCGCGTTGAACCCGATGCGCGGATCGATCAGCGTGTAGGCGATGTCGATCACGAGGTTGAGGACGACGAAAAGCATGGCCATGGCCAGAACGAAGCCTTGGACCGCGGCATAGTCGGAGACAACAAGCGCCTCGACCGCGTAGGAGCCGATCCCCGGCCAGGCGAAGACCTTTTCCACCAGCACGTTGGCGCCGAGCGTGAAGGAAAAGACCATGCCGAGCGTGGTGATCACCGGCAGCAGCGCGTTCCGGAAGGCATAGGTGAAGAGGACCTTGCGCCCCGACAGGCCCGCGGCCCTTGCCGTGCGTATGAAGTCGGACGAGAGGGCGGAAAGCATGGCGGCCCTTGTCATGCGGGCGATCGGCGCCATTGTGAAGAGGGCGAGCGTTGATGCCGGCAGGATGAGCTGTTTCAGGGCGGCGAGCCACGTCTCCCAGTCGCCGGCGATCGCCGCGTCGATGAGATAGAAGCCGGTGACATGGTCAGGCTCGATATACATGAAGTCGAGCCGTCCAAGCGGCGAGGGCGCCAGTCCCGTCAGATAATAGAAGACGTAGATCAGGACGATGCCGGTGAAGAAGGTCGGCAGCGAGACGCCGGCCGTCACCAGCAGGCGGCAGGCGTGATCGACGAGGGATCCCGGCCGCGTTGCCGCCAGCACCCCCAGCGGGATGGCGATCCCGCAGGAGATGAGGAGCGCGGTGAGGGTCAGTTCCAGCGACGCCGGCAGCCGGTTGGCCAGATCCGACAGGACCGGCTGGCCGCTCGAGACCGATTTGCCGAGGTCGCCCTGCAGCAGTTCTCCGACATAGATGAAGAACTGCTGCGGCAGGGGCTTGTCCAGGCCGAGATTGGCCCGGACTTCGGCGATCGACTTGTCGTCGGCCGCGGGGCCGGCGAAATAGACGGCCGGATCTCCCGGCAGGGCGCGGGTGAGGATGAAGCTGATCACCACCACCCCGACCACGACCGGGATCGCCTGGGCGATCCTGATCACGATGGCGTTGCGGAACAGGCCCATGGCCTCATGCCCCTTTGAGGGTGCGGACGTCGAGCTGGCGATGGAACCAGTATTCGTAGTCCGAGGCTCCGTTGATGGCGACGTTGAGGGCCGGCTGCCACAGCGGGATGCGCGGGATATCCGTGTAGGCGATCTCGATCATCCGCTTGATCTTGGGGGCGTATTCCGGATCGTCGATCGACATGGTCAAGGTCTCGTCGACGAGCGTTTCGATCTCCGGGTTCTCGTAGTTCGAGGCGTTGAAGAGGTGCCCCTTCACGTAGGCCCAGAAGAAATAATAGTCCGGATAGTTGAGCCAGCCGCCGAAGCTTTCCAGCGACAGCGCCAGACGCTTCTCGACGAGGCTGGCGGTGCGCCAGTTGGCGCCCGGGATCTTGTCGATGGTCGTCTTGATGCCGATCTTGCCGAGGCTTTCCTGGATCAGAAGCGCGGTCGGCTCCATCCAGTCGAGGTCGAGGCTGATCGACAGGGGCACTTCGAAGCCTTCGGCAAAGCCCGATTTCGCCATGAAGTCTCTGGCCTTGTCGAGGTCGGTGTCGAAGGGCGACTTCTGCGGCCAGGAGATATCGTCGACGGTCGGCGTGCCGCCCCACATCGGGTTGCCGCGCCCGTAGGCGGCGGTCTCGAAGATGTCCTTGTAGGGAATGGCATAGGCGACAGCCTGGCGGACGTTCGGGTCCTTGAAGGCGTCGAAGTTGTTGTTGAGGCAGACGCAGTAGATGCAGTTCTCGATCGGGGTCGAGTAGACCGTCATCTTCTCGGCCAGTTCCTTGGCGTCCTTGTCGGGAATGTCGAAGGAAATCTGCACATCGCCGCGCTCGATGAGGGCGCGCCGGGTCGCCGGGCTCGGCACCTCGCGCACGATCACCCGCTTCAGAGCCGGCAGCGGGCCGCCAACCCAACCATCGAAGCGCTCGTAGACGAGCTGTTCGCCGGGCGCCCACTTCAGCACCTTGAAGGCGCCGGAGCCGGCCGGGGTCTTGTGGAGGTACTCCATCGCCCAGGGGTCATCGGCGGTGGCGTTGGCCTTGGCGACCTTGGAATTGATGATCATCGGCACCGGAACGGCGAGATCCGGCAGGGCCAGTTTCGAAGCCTTGTCGAGCTTGACCTTGAAGGTCAGTTCGTCCACCGCCTCGAACTGGTCGGGACGCTCGAAGCCGCCGGCCTTCATCTGGACGGTCGGGAAGCCGCCGACCGTGACCGCACGGTCGAAGGACCACTTCACATCCCCGGCGGTCACCTTGGATCCGTCCCAGAAGATCGCGTTGGGCTTCAGCTTGAAGAGGATCTCCGTGCCATCCTCGGAGACGGTCCAGCTTTCCGCGAGCTCCGGCTCGATCTTGGAATAGTCGTAGGACATGGAGCCGTCCGGCATCGTCTTGGAGCCGAAGGTGACGAGACGGTCGTAGCAGTTGACCGACACCTGATAGCTGGCGCGGTTGGTGCCGGTGCGGTGCAGGTCGAGGCTGTTCATCGTCTGCCCGGTGACGGAGACGAGCACGTCCTTGCCCGCGGCCTCCGCTGGCAGGACCTTCAGGAAGGGAAGGGCGGAGGCGCCAAGGACGCCGCCGGAAAGCTTCAGGAAGTCACGTCGGGATGCATGATCGTTCATCTGTTCAGCCCTTTTCACTTTGAATTCCTATGCGCCGAAGTCCTCCGGCGGACCTGCGCGCAAGGATGCGGGTACCGAGCGGTGACGACAAATGCTAATTTCACACAAAAGCGGTTCGAAAAAATACAACGCTTGTGGAAGAGTCCATCAATATGAAGCACTTGCAGATATTCCGGATGATCCAGAGCGTTCAGCGCGCCGGCTCGATCCGCAAGGCGGCCGAGGACATGAACATCACCGCCTCGGCGCTGACGCGGCGGGTGCTGCAGTTCGAGGAGGACTTCGGAGCACCGATCTTCGAGAGGCTGCCGCGCGGCGTCCGGCTCAACGCGGCGGGCGAATTGCTGATCCAGCACATGCGGTCGCAGGAACACGATCTTGCGCGGGTCCGCTCGCTGGTCGCGGATCTCTCTGGCGAGCGACGCGGGCGGGTCACGATCGCCTGTTCGCAGGCGCTCATTCCCTATTTTCTGCCAAGGCAGATTTCGCTCTACCGGCGCGACCATCCGGGCGTCACCTTCAAGGTGAGCGTGCGCGACCGTGTGGCGGCCGAAAGGGATCTCAGCGATTTTTCCAGCGATCTCGCCCTCGTCTTCGAGCCGATGCATCTGGTCGATTTCGAAGTGCTCATGGACGTGCCGCAGCCGGTGCACGCGATCCTGCCGGCCGACAATCCATTGGCGCGCAAGAGCGAGTTGCGTTTGCGCGAATGCCTCGCCCACACCCACGTCATTCCAACGGCGCCCTATGGCGTGCGGCATCTTCTCGATATCGCCGCCAAGAGGCGGGGTCACGAGCTTCGGCCGATCATCGAGGCCGAATCCTTCGAACTGATGCGCCACTACGTGCTCTACGAGAATGCGATCGCCTTTCAGCTTCCGATCGGGCTCAATCCGGAAAGTCATCCCCGGATCGCGATCCGCCCGATCTCGCAAAAGGACTTGCCGGCGGGCCGCCTGCTGCTCGGCCAGATGCGTGGGCGCGCGCTGCCGGTTGCTTCGGCGCGTTTCGCGGTCCAACTTGCAACGGCGCTGGAGGAGTTGCGTGACGACATGGCCGGCATCGCATGAGCCCATCCACTTGCCCGACCGTCGATCAGGCCTATGTCCCCATCATCCGGCAACGTCGCGCGGCGTGCCAGGGTCCGGATGGCGCCCACATGTCGAGGAGACAACCCCATGAGCTGGCTTCCCGCGGACGACCCCATCCTCGGTCATGCGCCAAGCTGCGACGCGCTGGAGCTGATGATCATCCCGCGCGTCCGCGATCTTGGCGATTTCAATGTCCGCCGCGCCTTGCCGCACGGCAAGCGGCAGATGGTGGGGCCCTTCATTTTCTTCGACCAGATGGGGCCGGCCCAATTTCTTGCCGGCCAGGGCATGGACGTCCGGCCGCATCCTCATATCGGCCTTGCGACGGTCACCTATCTCTTCGATGGCGCCGTCAGGCATCGCGACAGCGAGGGCAATGCGCTCGACATCCTGCCGGGCGCGATGAACCTGATGACCGCCGGGCGGGGGATCGCTCATTCGGAACGCACGCCCGAGGTGCAGCGGTCCTCCGGCCAGGCGATGTTCGGCATCCAGAGTTGGGTCGCGCTTCCAGCCTCGCTGGAGGAAAGCGATCCGGGCTTTCAGCATTTTGGAACCGATGTCCTGCCGACGGTCGAGGACGATGGCGTCTTCGCCCGAATTGTGGCTGGCTCGCTGTTCGGCAAGCGCTCGCCGGTCAAGGGGCTTTCCGAATGGTTCTATGCGGAGGTGCGGCTTGCCGCGGGCAAGAGCGCGCCGCTCGATGCGGACCATGAGGAACGCGCCGTCTATGTCGTTGAGGGTGACGTGGACGTTGCCGGCGACCGGTTCGCGGGCCCGCAGCTCCTGATTTTCCGTCCGGGAGACCGGATCACGATCACCGCGCTCACCAATGCGCGGATGATGTTTCTCGGCGGCGACGCGCTGGAAGGGCCGCGGCATATCTGGTGGAATTTCGTCTCCTCGCGCAAGGAACGGATCGAGCAGGCGAAGGAAGACTGGAAGCAGGGCCGTTTCGATCCTGTTCCAGATGAAACAGAATTCATTCCGCTTCCGCAGTAGCCCGACCAGCGGAAATTCCTTCGGCAGAAAACCCCCTCGGTGACTGGATTAATACTGTTCCTCCTCCCGGTTGTGCCTGCCGGTCTCGACCAATCCATCGAAAAATAAGTGCAATTTCGGCTTGGCCCTCGAAGTTGAAATTCCACATAACAATCAAGTACAACTTTTCGTTCGAATGGTTTCCGGATCCATTAACGATGCTGGATAATTGTTTTCATTTGTAACGTGGAAACAAGAATTATCGCGAAGACTGGACCGTAAGTTACTGACGATTGCGTCGCGAAAAGGATTGCCGAGTTGTCCAGCGATATTTCCGTTCGACGTCCTTATGATTCAGGGACGAGTGCCTCGCCGATCGGACAGGTTCTGTCCGTGCGTGGCTCGGAGGCCAATGTCGGCCTCAGGGCGCCCCTCCTTCATCGCGGGGATTCGCGGCCGACCGTCGGCAAGTTTCTGGCGATCGAGGTCGGCGACAGCACCATCGTCGGAATGATTGCCGAAGTGACGGGCCGGACGCCGGAAACGCGCGAGCCCGGCGAACATCGCGCCGTCGCCCGCATCGACCTTATGGGCGAGATCTTGCGCGGGCCGGACGGAACGGCCCGCTTCCAGCGCGGCGTGCGCGAATATCCGGCGATCGGTGACACCGCGAAGATCATCTCCAGCGACGATCTCAGAGTGATCTATTCGTCCGCCGGATCGGACGGCATCGCCATCGGCCATCTCAATCAGGATCCATCCATTCCCGCCTATGTCGACGTGGACGATCTGATCGCCAAGCATTTCGCCGTGCTGGGGTCGACGGGCGTCGGCAAGTCCAGCGGCGTTGCGGTGATCCTCGGCGAGATCCTCGTTGCGCGGCCCGATCTTCGCGTGCTCGTGCTCGACGGCCACAACGAATACGGCCACAGCTTCGGTGAGCGGGCCAATCTCATCGGCGCGCGCAATCTGAAGCTGCCCTTCTGGCTGTTCAATTTCGAGGAGATCATCGACGTCATCTACGGCGGACGTCCGTCGGTGCCGGAAGAGGTCGAGATCCTTGCCGAACTCATCCCGATCGCCAAGGGATCCTACCAGCAGCTCAAGTCGACCGCCGATCGCCCGATGATCAAGCGGCGCGACCCGCGGATGTCCGGGTTCACGGTCGATACGCCGGTTCCCTATCTGTTGCAGGATCTGCTGACGCTGATCGACGAGCGGATGGGCAAGCTGGAAAACAGATCCACGCGCATGGCCTATCATCGCCTGACGATGCGGATCGAGGCGCTGAAGAACGACCCGCGCTATGCCTTCATGTTCGAGAACGCCAATGTCGGCGGCGACACGATGGCAAGCCTTCTGAGCCAGCTCTTCCGCCTGGACCCGGCCGGCAAGCCGCTCACGATCCTGCAGCTTGCGAGCCTTCCGGTCGAAGTTGTGGACGCCGTGGTCTGCGTCGTCTCGCGCCTTGCTTTCGACCTCGGCCTCTGGAGCGACGGCGCCTTTCCGCTGCTGTTCGTCTGCGAGGAGGCGCACCGCTATGCCTCGGCCGACCATTCGCTCGGCTTCGGGCCGGCGCGCCGCGCCCTGTCAAGGATCGCCAAGGAAGGCCGCAAATACGGCGTCTATCTGGGACTGGTTACCCAGCGGCCGGCCGAACTCGATCCGACGATCATTTCCCAGTGCAGCACACTCTTCGCCATGCGCATGGCGAACGACCAGGACCAGGCCCTGCTGCGCTCGGCCGTGTCGGATGCCACCGCCCATCTGCTCGATTTCATTCCTTCGCTCGGCACCGGCGAGGTCGTCGGCTTCGGCGAGGGCATGCCGCTACCTGCGCGCATCACCTTTAACCGGCTGCCGGCCAATCTCGTGCCGCGCAGCGAGTCTTCGACCGAACTGCCGGAGAACATGGACGACCTCACCCGCGCCGACTTCGTCAAGGCGGTCGTCGAGCGCTGGCGCGGCGCGACCATGAACCAGGCGTCCTATGCCGATGACGGCGGATCGCCGGCCCAGCCGGGCGCCAATCCGGCGGCGGACGCGGCGCAGGCCATCCAGCGCGGGTTTCTGACCGATCCGGCTGAACGGGATGAGGCCTCAACGGCTGCCGCGCGTCTTCTGGACAAGACGCGCTATTCGATCCTGAAGCGCTGACGCCATGCCGAACCCCGCCCCAGCGCGAACACGCACGTTGCCGTTCCTGCGAGGTCGTCGATGACCATGGCCACCAAGCAGCACGGCCTTGCCGATATCCTGCGGGACTTGCCGGTCGGTCTGACGGTCTCGTCGCGATCCGGCGACGTGCTCTACACCAACGCCCGGGCGAATGCCGTTTCGACCGACGGGGCCGTGCCTGCGGACGGCGATGTCGTCCAGAACAACCGCGTCATCCAGACGACCGTTCATTCCATCCCGCTGGATGAGGAAGTCTATACGGTTCATCTGTCGCAGGATGTTACCGACCAGCGGGCGCTTGAGGACGACCTCTTCCAGCGCGCCTTCTTCGACGAGACAACCGGTTTGCCGAACCGCGGCCTGATGGACCGGAGCGTCTCGTCCCTGATCGAGGCCGGAGGCGGTTCCTTCGCTCTGGCCTTCATCGATCTCGACGGCTTCAAGCACATCAACGACTACTATGGCCATACGGCCGGCGACCAGCTCCTGCTGAAGATCGCGGACCGGCTCTCGGTCGGGCTCCGGCCCACCGACATGCTGGCGCGGGTCGGCGGCGACGAATTCGTGCTGCTGCTTTCGCCGATCGGCGACATGGAGACGCTGAAGGGGGACCTGGAGGCCGTTTCCGGTCGTCTCAAGGAGCCGTTCTTCATCGACGGATTCGAAATCCTGTCCTCCGCCTCGATCGGCGTCAGCCTGTTTCCGCAGGACGGGAGCAGCTACGACGAGTTGCGGACGAAGGCCGACGGCGCGATGTACCGCAGCAAGGGCCGCGCCAAGGGCAGCATCCAGTTCTTCAATTCCAGCGTCGACCATGCGGCGAGCGAACGGGCGCGAACCGAGCAGCGACTGCGCCTTGCCATCCGCGACCGGCGGCTTTGCTGCGCCTATCAGCCCAAGGTCAACTTCCGCACGCAGGACATCGTCGGCGTCGAGGTGCTTCTGCGCTGGCGGGACGAGGACGGATTGATCCAGGCGCCCGGCGATTTCATCGGCCTTGCGCTTGAACTGGGGCTGATGGACGAGGTGGCAACGCTCATCCTCGATGAGACCATCGCGTCGATGGATCGCATCAACGAGGCCTTCGGCGAAGGGGCCTCGATCAGCATCAACGTGGCGGCGAAACAGGCCGAAGATCCGCGCTTCATGCGCGATCTCGCCGAAAGGCTCGACGGGACGGGATGTCCTCGCCGCTTCATGGTGGAAGTGACGGAGGAAGCTTTCCTTGCGCGCGGCCATTTCCAGAGCCACATCCTGCCGATGCTCAGGGAAGTGGGCGCCAAGGTGTCGATCGACGATTTCGGCGTCGGCTACTCGTCTCTCGCGGCTCTTGCGGACATCACCGCCGACGAGGTCAAGGTGGACCGGACCTTCATCACGGACGTCCACCGCCGGCCACGCAGCCAGAGCATCCTGAAGGCGATCGAATCGCTCGGCCAGTCGCTTGGCATGTCGGTGATCGTGGAAGGCGTGGAGACCTTCGAGGAACTCGCCTATCTGCAGGCGGCGACCCGCATCAACTTCGGCCAGGGCTATTATTTCAGCAAGCCGCTCATTCTGGAAAACCTCGGGATTCCCGCATTGAGCGACGGCAACCGCACCGCGATTCAGTCTCGCGGCGTGCCGGTCACGCGGACGAGCACCTTGCGGCGGAGCGGATAGCGATCGCCAGGCCGCAAGCCTTGTCGCGCGCAGGCCTTTTCCAACAGGCGATGACTATCGCCCGACCTCTCCGCCGGTCATGCGGACCAGTCCGAATCCGACCGCGAGCCAGACGAGGTGGGCATCGGTACGCGCCTCCAGCTTCGACTTGATCTGGTAGTGGTAGTTCTGCACGGTCTTGAGGCTGAGGTGCAGTTGCTCCGCGATCTGTTCGGCCGCAAGCCCGGAGGCCAGCATGCGCAGGATTTCGGTCTCGCGAGGGCCCAGATCGTCGAGCGGACTGCGGCGGCCGGACAGTCGCTCGGCGGCAATTTCCTGGGCCACATCGTCGCTGAGAGCCCGTCCGCCACCTCCGACCACCTCCACCGCCCTGACCAGTTCCTGCGGCGCGCTCGACTTGGTGACATAGCCGGCGGCGCCCGCCTCGAAGGCCTTCAGCGCAAAGGCTGCGCCCTCGTGCATGGTGAAGACCAGAATTCTGGCGGCCTTGTCCCACTGGCGGATGTGGCGAACGGCTTCCAGCCCGCCGGCGCCGGGAAGCGACAGGTCCATGACGACGAGGTCCGGATCGTGTTCGCGATAAAGACGATAGGCATCGGCTGCGGTTTCCGCCTCGCAGACCACATGAAATCCGGGGTTTCGCTCCAGCAGGCGGCGATAGCCTTCGCGCACGACCGGATGATCGTCGACGAGCATGATGGAAAGGCCGGTCATTCCGCAGCCTCGCGGACGGGAGGGGCGGTCTCGGCGATCGCCGGAACGAGGGCGGTGACGCGGATGCCTGACGCCGTCGAGCCGACGGTCAGGCTGCCGCCAATGGCCTGAAGCCGCTGGCGAATGCCGACGATGCCGAAGCCGGAACTTTCGCCGAGCGTACCCGGATCGCCGCCGCCGTCGTCTTCGACCGTCAGGCGAACGCTGCCGCCGGGCGCCGCTTCGAGGCTGAGGTGGACGGTGCGCCTGCCGGGGGCGCCGTGCCTTGCGGCGTTGGTGATGCACTCCTGGGCGATGCGATAGACGTTGACGGCGGTGTCGCGGGAAACATCGGCAAGATCGCCGTCGAGATGCAGGTGCGCCCGCGCGCGGTCTTGCCCCAGAGCGTTCCAGCGGCGGACCAGATCGCCAAGGCAGCCGCCGAGACCGAGTTCCTCCACATCCGGCGGGCGCAGGCGGGAGAGGGCGCCGCGCAGCATGGTCATCATCTGGTGGGTGATGCGGGAAATGGCCTGTGCGTCCTCGGCGATGTCGGGCCGGTCGGCCGGTGTTGCTGCGTCGATGGAGGCGGCAAGGGCACCGGCCGCCGTCAGGCACTGGCCGAATTCGTCGTGGAGGTCGCGGGCAACCAGCCGGCGCTCCTCCTCCTGCACCTGAACGAGGCGGCGGGTGAGGGCGGCGCGTTCCTGCTCGGTCGCCTGCAGGCGGCCTGCCAGATCGTTGAAGGCGCTCGCGACCCTGTCGAACTCCGGGGTCGCAAAGGCCGGCAGCCGGCTGTCCAGATCGCCGTCTTCCAGGCGGCGGAGGCCGGCGAGGATCTTCTGGGCCGGCAGCAGCGCGTGGACCATGGCGAGCGCGGCAAGGATTCCCATCGCCAGCGCCATGACTGCGGCAAGGCCGGCAAGAACGCGAAACTGGTTCCAGGCTCTCGTCGCGGCGGCGACCGGATCGGCCGTGGCGACGGCGACAGCCTTCTGGCCGTCGCTGAGCGTGACCTCCCTCGTCACGGGCGGTCCGGGGTCGACGATGGTGCCGAAAAGGGAGATGAACCATCGGGGCGCGGAGGTGCCGAAGCCATCCCAGCCGCTGCAGGCGCGCCGGATCGGGCGGTCGTTCTGGGAGAACTCGACGCAAACGCCGGGGCCGACGACGCTGGAAAGCCAGGCGATCTGGCGGGCGGCGTCGAGAAGTTCGTAGCGCTCGCTGCCGATGCCGGCGCCCAGCCGGGAACTGATGACGAACTGGCGCGTCGCGCGCTTGGCGGAAAGCTCGGTCTCGTTGCGGAGCATCGCGTTGGTGTCATAGACGACCCAGCCCGTGACGGCGATCAGGCAGAGGCAGGCGGCGACTGCAAGGCGCAGAAAGAGACCGACGAAGAGACGCATGATGTCCTGCCCTGTTGTTCCGCCCGCAAGCTTGCACGACCGGCTTTCGGCAAAGTGTGCGCCGCATCGGCTGCCGACGACAAGGGCGGCGAGGGGCGCACCGGCGCGATCGGGAAATTTGCCCAACCGCCGAGGGGCAATCCGCTCTGTGTGATCCCGAGTTCGGGCGACTACCTTCGCGGTCCGATAGCGAATGGGAGGATGCAAATGACTGGGACTTTTGAATTTTCGGCGTCTGTTGCAGGGGCGCGCAAGGGCCTTGCCGGTCTTGTCGGCGCGCTCGTTCTTGCCGGTGCATTGATGACCGGGAGCGGTCAGGCGGCAAGGGCCGAGACCGTCGCGTTCATGCCCATCAAGTTCCTGGATACGTCCGCCGAGCCCAAGGACCAGACCGCCGACCACGACCGGCGGCTTCGGGCCATGACTGAATCGCTGCACAGCTATCTGGCCTCGCGTCCGTCGACGGAGGTCGTGGCGATCAGCCGTGACGAACTTGACGCGACATGTGCGAACCCGACGACGGACTGCATCTTGAAGATGGCTTCGGACCAGAAGGCGGACTACGTCTTTCTTGCCTCGATCCAGA